>CAJCIM010000082.1 GCA_903970395.1 Acidobacteriaceae bacterium | reverse complement strand
GAACTTCACACTGCTGGCTCAGCTTGGACGGCTGAAGCAGCTGGGCAGACCGCTGTTGATCGGTCTGTCGCGGAAGAGCTTCCTCGGCGAGGCTGTGCGGGCGGTGCAGCCTGAGAGGCTGAGCACGGCCGATGCGCGGTTTACGGCAACGATCGCGGCGCATACTGCGGCGATTCTGGCTGGTGCGCATGTGCTGCGCGTGCACGATGTGCAGGCTGCTCGTGAGGCTGCTGCGATCACTGACCTGTTGTTGGAGACCGAGAGGTAGCTGCACCCTCCCCCCTCCCTGTTTTTTGGGTGTGCTACGAAGAATCAGTCACTTAGCGGGGTATCCCGGGGGTAAGTGATGATTCTGCTTGGGTTGCGGGTATGATATTGGAAATAAACGGATTAGGGCTGGCAAAAGGCGTTTCCCGCGAAGGGCGCGAAGGGAGACGCCAAGTTTCGCCACGGGAGTTGGGGCTATCTCTAGTTTATTGGGTTGGATGGGGGGAACGTGTAGATGTTTTTGAGGGTGGAAGTGGATTGGTTTGTTTGGGTTAGGTGTTTTGCTGGTTGGTTGAGGGGTTGACATTGCGAGTTTGGCGGGGAATTCGCGAAAGATAGTTTGCCGCAGGCAGCGTCACCCCACTCATGCCGACGATGATGCTGTCGTCATGAATGGGGCACCCAGTGTACGCTCCGGTCGAATAGCCGTTCGGCCACTCCTCTGCGCTTTACTCACTACTCACTAAATCAGAGGGTGAGGACTTCCTTCTCCTTGGCCTTGAAGAGCTCCTCGATGCGTTTGATCTCGGAGTCGGTGAGCTGCTGGATCTCTTCGTTGGCGCGCTTTTCGTCGTCGGCCGAGATGAGTTTGTCCTTGGCGGCCTTCTTGACCTGCTCGTTGCCGTCGCGACGGATGTTGCGGATGGAGGTCTTGTGGTCTTCGACGGTGCCGGCCAGCTGCTTCACGGCCTCCTTGCGGCGGTCTTCCGTCATGGGCGGGATGGGGATGCGGATGATCTTGCCATCGTGCATGGGGTTGAAGCCGTGGGGGCTGGTGCGGATGGCCTTTTCGATGGCCGTGACCGCGCTGGGGTCGAAGGGCTCGACCACGATGAGGTTGGCCTCAGGGGTTTTAAGCTGGGCGAGTTCATTCAGTGGGGTTTCGGTACCGTAGTAGTCAACCCTGATGCCGTCGAGCATGTGGACGGAGGCGCGACCGGTGCGGACGCTGACCAGGCTGGCGCGGAAGCCATCCACGGTGTTGTTCATACGCGTCTTGAGAGCGTCATAGACGCCTGTGAGACCCTCCATTGTTGCCATCGCCGATGCCATTGTGATTCCTTTCACTCGTAAAGACTCGCATAACGGCCAAAAGTAGCCGATAGCTTTCCCTGAGAGATTTTACAGCGCGGGCTGGCGGTTACGGGCAGAGCGGGGGGCCATAGAGCGATACGACGCATCCAACAACGCATACGCAGGCGCTCGTTGCATACGTTACGAAGGGCATGGTCATGTCCCAGAATGACACCAAGTATCGCGTTGACTTTCTGCGAAATGTGCCCCTATCCTTGGTATATTCGACTAGGAGAAGCTCTGTACGATCTGAAATCACAGATAGGAACGTAGATATTCAGGCAGGCTGCTCTAGATACTTGACCTCCTCCAGCGACGGGTTTCCGGCCCGCAGCGGAAACGGGATTTCACATGAAGAAGCACCTTTTATTGATGGCCTTCGCTCTTGTTGTATTTGTGACGATCCCTGCTCACGCCCAGGGTGGATGCTTTGATTCGCCTGAGAACCCTACAGTGGTTCTCGCAGGGCTTGCGGGGGGAGCGTACGCGGTTTCGGCCGCTCGTACGCGTATGCGGGCCCGGCGCGGCAAACGCGATCGCTGATTGCACAAAGCGTTCGCAATCGCAATGATTTTTACAGCGGTGCATGCCACTGCGAGCAATACGGCTGGGCAGGCTTGGGCTACAGGTCAGAACCTGTGGCAGATAGATGATGCTTAAACCGGGCGGTTCCAATATTTGGCCGGTCGTTCCAGGAGGGTGCCTGCAACGCGTGTCCAGCCTAGCAACCAATCCCGCACCTCATCCCGCCAGTAGCACCGGGCTTCCGCACTCCGGAGGTTCGGGCATACGGCAAACACTCCACAAGTTAGCTTCGAAGAACCTGCCGCCGACGGTCGTGGCGGTGCTGGCTACCGTGTGCGCGGTGGCCGGAGTGCTGACGGTATGGGATGGGGCGCAGGCGCTGTGGGGAATATGGCTTAGCGATGACCTGAAGTCGATGGGACTGGTGGTGCCGCTGGTGAGCTATCTGCTGATCCTGCGCGCGTGGCGCAGCATCGGCTGGGTGGCCGAGGGTAAATGGTGGGGTTTTGCAGTGCTGGCCGGGACAGCGGTGCTGATGTTTATTCGCTACCAGACGCTGCTGATCGTAACGGTGAACAAGGACTGGCTGCTGCAACTGCCGCCGCTGCCGCTGATTTCAGTACTGTATGCGCTGGGGCTAGTGGCGCTGTTTGGGGGGCAAAGGCTGCTGCGCGCGGCATGGTTCCCTGTGCTGTTCATGTGGGCTGTGATCCCGGTGCCGCAGACGTTCAGCCGGCGGGTGGACCTGCCGCTGCAGCACGCTTCGGCGCACATTGCGCGGGCCTTTGCCCATGCGTTGGGGCAGCAACTGACCGCCGACAGGCTGCGCCTAATGTTTACCCCCGAGTATGGAATGTTTATCGCGCCGGGGTGCAATGGGATTCGCGGCGCGATTACGCTGGGCATGGCGGCGGTGGTGGTGGGGTATCTATACCGGTTCCGCTGGCAGGTGTACGCCGCGGTGGTGGCGGGCGCGGTGCTGCTGGGATACCTGTTCAACTTTCTGCGGCTGTGCCTGCTGGTGATCTACTACAAGATCTCGCTGCCCTACCCCTGGCTGCAGGACCAGGCGCGGAACGCGGACTATGTGATTGGCGGGTGCCTGTTTGTGTGCGCTCTGGCGATCTTCTTTACCCTGGCGAACACGCTGCGGCGCGCTCCGCTGCCGGTAGCCGAACCGGTGACGACGGCTCCGGCGGGACCGCTGCTGTGGAAGGTGGCAGCCGTACTGGCGCTGTCTGGGATCTTTGGGCTGGAGGTACTGCACCAGCACCGGATGAAGCTGGCCGAGGAGCGAGCGGCGCAGACGATCCCCCCGCTGCCCGCCCAGATTGGCGAGTACAGGCTAGTGCGAACCTGGAACGATACGCTGCTGGATGGAATCGTGGTCTATACCTGGGGCGAATATGCAGGGCCTGCAACAACGGGCAACGGCGTGCTGCATGTGAACCTTGGCATCTCGCCGCGGATGGGGATTCATGACGCGGAGATATGCCACATCTCACGTGGCGAAGACCCGACGTGGCATGGGCAGATCGAGGCGGCTTCGCTGGGTGGGGGGCTGGAGCTGACGGCGGCGATGTACAACAACGGGATTCGACAGCGGCTGGAGGCTTCGACGGTGTGCGACGGCGGGGCTTGCCGGCAGTACTCCGAGACCGGGCAGCATGTGACGCTGATCTACGCGCGCCCGCACCGGGAGTTGCCCCTGGCGCCGGACACGATGCGCCCAGTTCCTGTGTTGCTGAGTGTAGATTCGCCGGATGTGCTGGCCCCGACGGCACAGGCCGAGGCGCAGATGGCCGGAGCCCTGACCAGCTTCCTGAGCAAAATCGACCTGGTGTCGCTCACCAAGCCCTACAGCCAACGTTAAACGGCCAACGAGTTTTTTTGAAGGCCATGGAGATCGCAAGAGGGATTCTCTGTGGCCATGCTGTCGTTTTACGGCACGGCTGCGGCTTGCTCTTTGGCCAGGACGAGAGGTTTGAAGCGCCAGACAGAAACGGCACAGGGGCCAGCGGAGCAGAAACCGCCCCGAACGGGTTCCCGAAGTCGCTCTGGGTGCAGCCGGTCGCCTATAATCAAGACTCTCCCTTCGTCGAACGCAGGGCACGAGTTTCAACAGAATCAAAGAGCAGTGAGGGTGTGGTTATCTTTTCCGGAATGCGAGTGAGCGCGAGCTCTTTGAATAGCAAGATTCAGCCCTGCAGGACACAGTCTGTGCCAGCGCGCTCCAGCCACACCGGCCAGCCGCGCCGGGGACTGGGTCGCCTGGAACTGCGCGGCGCGGCTTTAGGCGCGGCTCTGTTCTTTACGGCCGTCCCGACATTTTCAGCAAGCGCGGACGCGCAGATCCAAGCCCAGCCACGGTTTTCCGCCGACCAGGCGCCGAAGCCGCTGTGCGCGCCGCAGGTGATCGCGAACCGTCGCATTCCTAAGGAGTCGATCCTGGCGCGGCTGTTCTCGCGCCCCGGCGACCCGTACGACCCGGCGGTGGTGGAGCGTGACTTCAACTCGCTGTGGAACACAGGCTACTTCGACGAGCTGCGTATCGAGCGCGTCGATACCCCGGCCTGCGTGCAGCTGGAGATCTACGTCCGCGAAAAGCCGACGATCCGCGAGATCAACTACAAGGGCCTGAACGCGATCTCGGTTTCGGACGTACTGGACCGCTTCAAGAAGGAGAAGGTCGGCCTGACAGTTGAAAGCCAGTATGACCCGACCCGCGTGAAGCGCGCCGAGGTGGTTTTGCAGGAGATGCTGGGCGAGCATGGACACCAGTTCGCCACCATCAAGACCGAGATCAAGACGATTCCGCCGGCGGCTGTGGCGCTGACCTTCAACGTGAAGGAAGGCCCGACCGTGAAGGTGGGCAAGATCGCGTTTGATGGCAACAAGGCACTGGAGCATCGCGAACTGGTTGCGGCGATGAAGAACCTGAAGCCGATCGGCATTCCGCACTCGATCATCCTCGAAGACATCTTTCCGCGCACGTTCGACGCCAGCAAGCTGGACGAGGACGCCGAGCGCGTTCGCCAGGCGTATCGCGACAAGGGCTACTTCAAGGCCATCACCGGAGAGCCGCAGACCAACGTGCGCAATGCAGGCGGCGTCAACCCGTTCACGCTGCATCCTTCGACTGGCAAGCGCGTAGATATCCTGATCCCGGTGGAAGAGGGTGAGCGCTACAAGCTGGGCGGCATTACGTTCACCGGCAACAAGGCGTATGCGAACAGCAAAGCCCTACGCGCCCAGTTTGCAGTGAAGGACGGCGAGTACTTCAACGCGACGCTCTTCGGCAAGGGCCTGGAACAGCTACGCAAGGCCTACGGCGAAGGCGGCTACATCAACATGGTTGGCACGCCGACCCCGCGCGTCGACGAGGCCAAGAAGCTGGTGTACCTGAACGTCGATATCGACGAAGGCAAGCCGTTCTACATCTCGCGCATCGAGTTCACGGGCAACACCATCACGCGCGACAAGGTGATCCGCCGCGAGATGCTGGTGGAAGAGGGCCAGGTGTACAACAGCCGCCTGGTGGACCTGTCGCTGCTGCGCCTGAACCAGCTGAACTACTTCGACACGCTGAAGAGCGAGACGGACGTGGAGACGCGGCAGAACGCGGACAACAACACGGTCGATCTGCTGGTGAAGCTGCATGAGAAGGGCAAGAACTCGATCGGCCTGAACGGCGGCATCAGCGGACTTTCGGGCTCGTTCCTGGGCACCAACTACGAGACGAACAACTTCCTCGGCCTGGGTGAGACGCTGAGCGTGAGCGCGAACATCGGCGACCTGTCGCGCAACCTGAGCCTGGGCTTTACCGAGCCGTACCTGCGCAACAAGCCGGTCTCGCTGGGTATCCAGGTGTCCGACTCGAAGTTCGACTACAACCCGGCGAAGAGCTTCGCGATTGCGAACGGACAGAGCGCGAACCTGACCAATGCACAGAGCTCGCTGCTGAACAACTACAACCAGTCGACCAAGGGCGTTACGGTTTCCACCAGCACGGCGCTGCGGAAGCTGTTCCGCCGCTCCGGCGTGGCGCGCGTGGGCGTCTCGTACGCGCTGTCGCGTTCGGGCATCACGACGTTCAACCAGAACACGCTGAACGTCTTCCAGACGTTGGCGTTCCGCTCCGGCATCGCGGGTGCAAGCCAGCTGAACGGTATCGTCACCAGCATGATCACGCCGTCGTTCAGCTTCTCCACGCTGGACCGAGCGGTGGGCCCGCACAACGGCAAGGACCTGAACGTGGCCTTCCAGCTGGCGGGTGTAGGCGGCAACACCAAGTACTACGCGCCGACGATCAGCTACCGTCAGTACTTCCCGATGAAGGGGCTCAAGATCAACCGCGAAGGGCACAATGTGCTCGGCTACCGCTTGCTGCTGTCGAACATCGCGGGCTACGGCGGCCAAGTCGCACCGCCGTTCGCACGTATCTACTCCGGCGGCGAGAACGAGGTACGCGGCTTCGACATCCGTTCGAGTTCGCCGTACACGTTCATCCCGACCAAGGTGAACTTCCAGCTGACGAACCCGGACGGCTCGACCGTACCGCGCGACCCGACCAACCCGGCGCTGGGCAACGTCTCCATCCCACTGCCGATCTACCGGCTCGCCGCAGTGGGTGGCGATACCAACTTCACCGCCAACCTGGAGTACCGCATCCCGATCGTCAACCAGGTCACGTTCGCGCTGTTCACGGACTTCGGCATGGACTTCGATACGGAGAGCTCGCAGCTGCGGCAGAGCGTGCAGGGCCTGTCGACGCTGAACAGCCCGCTGTATGGCTGCCCGACGATCATCAACGGCTCCTGCTTCGGCGGACAGACGGTCAACTTCCCTCTGTTCCTGAAGACGGTGCCGGGCTCGAACCTGGTGCCGCGGATGTCCAACGGTGGCGAACTGCAGGTGATTCTGCCGATCGTCAACGCGCCACTGCGGGTCTACTACGCCTACAACCCGCTGCGACTCTACAAGGACCTGCCGCAGCAGCTGGCACTGCCGCTCAACTGCGCGCCGGGCACGACGGCCTGCTTCCGCAACCTGTTCCCGAGCAGCGAGGCTGGCCTCTTCAGCTTCCAGCAGGCGGTGCAGTTCTACGGAGCGGACTACATCCTGCGCGAACCGCGTAAGACGTTCCGGCTGACGGTGAGCACAACGTTCTAGAGCAGTGAGTAATGGGTAGTGAGTAAGGAGTAGCAAAAGGCCCCCGATAGAGATATCGGGGGCCTTTCGCTTTTGTCTTTCACTACTCCTTACTCACTACTCCTTGGCCCTCACTGTGATTTGGCGTTGCTGTTCTCCACCTGGAGCAGGATCTGCTGCACGAAGACGATGTGCACATGGATACGCTTGGCGACGTCGGGGAGGAACTCTGCGATGAGGGCGCCGGAGGGGTCTGTGGCGTAGCCGAGCAGGATGCGCTTGCCGGTGCCGCCGGCGCTGTTGTCGATGCCCGGAACGTAGGCGTCGGAGAGCGCGGCGGAGATGGGGTAGGTGAGCAGCGTGGCGTAGTTGGGCATCAGCGTGCCGTCGTCATGCTGCGAGACGACTGTGTGCACCAAAGCGTGCAGGATGCGCGTCTTGACCGACTTGTTGGGTAGACGATGGTAGCGTGGGTCCTCATGCGCCAGAACGGGGATGGCGTAGATGCCCAGAAAGTTTCCCTGCGCGTCGCCGAGCAGACTGTAGCCGGTGAGCTTGCCGAAGCCCTTGAGGCCCGGTCCGTAGGCCGAGTGCGCATTGGCGCCTACGTAGACGGCAGAGTAGCCGGCGACCGTGATGAGGTTGAAGGGATCCGTGGTCACACGGCCTGCAAGCACCAGCTTCTGCGTGGGCGTAAGCGGCGTGACATCGCCGGGATTGACGATGAGCTGCAGCGGATCTTCCTCGCACGGGCTGGGTGCCTGTGGTTGAGGATGGAGTCGCCAACCCCAATAGAGCTTCGCGCAAGGCGGCAGCTTTGTCTTCGCGGACAGCGCCTGGTCTTTGGCGGCCTGTGCGTCGGCCTGCTGCGCCGTCGGAGTAGACTGCGCGGGGTTCTGAACCTGCGCGGAGAGGGCGTCGTTGGAGTCGGCGAGCAGAATCGCGCTCGGCGCATCTGGTAGCGACTGCGCGCGTGCGGCTCCTGGTGCTAAGAAGAAGGCTGCTGCCAGCAGAGCGCTGACCCAAGCTCCTGCGGGCGTCTCCTCCACTCTTGCGCTCGATAAAACCATCGTTCTCATTCTCATTCGTTCCGTTGCGCGGAGTTACTGCGGTTGCCGCTTGCGCAGATGGGCGGTCTCAAGAGCATCACCCATAAACTCATGAAATGCAAAACCGAGTGCCGCACCGCCAATGGAAGCACCGTAGGTCTTCGCGGTGCCCTTTGCGGTCCGGTCGCCCTGCGGATAGTAGGCATCGGTCAACGCAGCGGCAGCGCCATAGCCCAGCAGTAGCGAGGAGTTGAACGTTTGGCGGCCGTCGTCGGTGCGCGTAATCAGAGACCGGGAGACCGCGTACAGGATGCGGCGTGTGAAACTATGGCCGTCCCCCAGGACGTAGTAGCGAGGGTCCTGATGCAGCATGGGAGCGAAGACTGCGCCGGTGAAAAGGTCCTGCGAGCTGTCGCGGATGGCCGCTGCGCCAAGCCGCTCGCCGAATGCGCCGCGGTCGACGCCGTAGTGCGGCTGGCCGTTCACGAGCTGTGAGTACCCTGCGGCAGAGACAAAGCCGAGGAAGCTCTCCGGGGCGTAGAGATCATGCAGTGTCTGCACGATCTTGCCATGCGCGTCGAGCGGCAGAACCTGCCAGCCGGGCTCGACGTATTTGGCGGTAGCGGAGACAACGGGTTCGGGTGCAGCAGGTTGCGGACCTGGGGCGTTCAGAAGCGCAGGCGGGTTGCTCGCAGCAGCGAACTGCGTCGATGCAGGTGACTGCGCTGCCGCGAGGCATGACGCAGCACAGAGCCCAATGGTCAACAGAGCCATGCGCGCAATGCTGCCCAGACGGACGAATGAGTTTGCCTGTGCTGAGTTCATCAGCGCGTTCGCATTGCGTGATCTATCCCGAGGGGCCATTGTGCTATTCCGTTATCACCTTCAGCGTTCCGTCGCACATAAGCCTCAGACAGTGCTCATCCACCGGGAATCTTTACTTCAGTTAAGAGTGACGCCAAGCGTCCACCATTGGTTGTCCCTGTGATTCCAGGATGTGAACGTCACGTTACCGATGCGGGCTATGCAGAAAGAAAAGCCGTACCCAGTTCGGCACCCCTGCGTTGACGCGGAGTTTGCGAGCCACCAATCATGGAGAGAGCGTGATGGGCCACCACCAATCCGGAGAGAGAAGGCACAGCAACACGCCTCCTGCCCAGCACGCTGCGATGGCCGTGGCAGTCGCGATGATTGCGGCGATGACGACGGGCTGCCATCACAAGACGCAGACGGCGTATCAGCCGCCGCCTCCGATCTACTCACCGGGACGCACGGACTATGCGCAACCCAAGGCAGCGCCGGGTTTCTATGACGATACGCACGTGAAGCCGGTCTACACAGAAACCGGGCTGGCGAGCTGGTACGGACCCAACTATCACCATCGCGCCGCCGCAGACGGCACCACCTACGACCAGAACGGCCTGACCGCCGCGCATCGAACGCTGCCGATGGGCAGCACCGTGCGCGTAACCAACGTCGCGACAGGCGAACAGGTGCTGGTGCGCATCACCGACCGTGGGCCGTTTGCTCCAGACAGAATTCTTGACCTGTCGAAGGGTGCCGCCGAGGCGATCGGCGGTGTGCGTGCGGGGATCATCAAGGTAAAGATCGAGGCGTTTCCGCACGAGAGCCTCGACCCTGCGGGACACTGGGCCGTGCAGACCGGCGCCTTCAAGACCGAACAGGATGCGATGGATCTGAAGGACGCATTGCTGCAGCGTTATCACGGTGCGAAGGTGATTGAGTTTGCAGGACCGACAGGCTACTGGGTGCGCATCGATCCCGCAGACCATGCCCGCAAGCAGGCCGAAGCGATGGTCGACTGGATCGGCAAGCCGTTTCCGTATGCGCTGCCGTATCTGGTGAGGATTGACTAAGGCAGAGGAGTAGAGGAGACAGAGGAGTAAAAGAGTAAAGGTGCGGAAATTTGGTATTCCCTCAACTCATCTACTTCTCTACTCCTTTGCACCTGGCGGCGGATAGTACGGCAGCTTCTGCTGCTCTTCGTTCGCGCGCTTGACGCCGATGTCGCTGAATAAGATCTCCGGCGCGATGGTGGACTCGGGCACAGGGCCGAGGGTCTGCGCGATGTATGGCTTGCCGCCGGCGGCGAGGATGCCGCTGCGGATGGCGCGCTGATCGAGCTCATCGAAGACAGCACCGCGAACGAGCGTGCGCTTGCCGGTGGGCGACACGCGATAGAGCAGCCGCGGTGCGAGTTCGCCGCCGAGCGTTTCGACCTCGTAAACATCGCGGCCCTGCTGTTTGGCCTCTGCGAGCAACTTGGCCTGCAGCGCGGCTTCGGTCAGCGGCTCGGTAGACTTGACGACGATGACTCCGGCACGAGAGTGCGCGGCCTGTCCCAGCGCGGCACGGCCATGGCCGTTCGATGCAGGGAAGTCTTTCACCGGCTCGCGGCCCAGAAGGTAGTTGATGAGCTTGCCGTGATCGACGATCGTGACCGGCGCCACGGTTACGCCTTCATCATCCACCTTATAGGCGCCGAAGAGGGCGCGGCCTTCGAAGGCCTTCATCGTGGGGTCGTCGACGACAGTGAGAAACGCAGGCAGGATGGGCGTGCGCAGACTCGACTGATAGGCGCCCTGGGTGCGTGCGGCGGTGCCGACGTCGGGACGGTCGGCCTCGATGTTGGGGACGAAGAGGCGATTGAAGACATCGGCTGCGGCGTCACCGGAGAAGAGCACAGGGCCGTGGTAGTCCTCCGCTGCGACGATGGGCGCGTTGCAGAGATCGTGGAAGCTGAGCAGGTTGGCGAGTGTACGCTTGCGCAGCGCGGCAGCGTCTTCGAGGCCTGCACCGGTGGTGGCGGTGGAGCCGTTGGCGCGCTGCAGCTCCATGCCGTCGGCGGCCTGCCCGGCGATGCTGATGGAGTCGGAGTATTCGCCGTAGCCGTGACGCATCATGGTGCCGTCGGTATCCACGGTATAGCGGTTGATGACAACAGCGGAGACCGAAGCGGTCGAGCCCTGCACAGTTTCGGCGAAGCTGCGCGTCTGCGGATCGGAGGCAAAGAGGCCGCTGGCGTCGACGATCCGGTGCTTCCACTCGTCGCGGTCGATCTCGAGCGAAACGAGCGGTTCGATGAGTGTGACGGGTTTAGCCGGCGTGAAATCGTTTGCGGTGGGCGGCGTCTGGAACTGCTTCAGCGTCGCCTGCTTCGCGGCGTAGGCGCGCAGCGCGGCCTTGTAGGCCTCGTCGGTGGCGGTCCACAGGGCGTACTTCAGCGCGGCAGGGTCGTTGTCCTCCGGGGCGAGCTGCAAGCTGCCTTCGCCGCGCGCGGAGCTGGAGTCGGAGACGAAGTTGCCGATGCGTAGCTCCACGCGAACGACGCGCTGGTGGTTGGCGTTCTCGCTGGTGAGCGCGCCGTAGTTGGCAACCGCCTCCCACGTCGTGATGTCTTCAAGGCGGTAGGAGATGAAGTACGGCCGCTGCAGGCCGGGCAACACAAGCTTCGCCTGTTCGCGCGTGAGCTCCTGCTGCATGGAGAGGAGGATCGGGTCGGTGACCTTCGTTGTCGCGAGGACAGCGCTGGGCGTTGACGGGTTGACGTCAGAGACCTGCGCAAAGGCGGGTCGGGCGCATGCAGCAAAGGAGAGAGCCGCGCCGACACCGGCAAGAAGCAGATTCTTCCCCTTCGGCAGGCTCAGGGGCAGGATGAAAAATCTAAAGCGAGAGTTTTGCATTAGCGGCCTCCCTTCGGCGTGGCGTTGACGCTTGGCGCGTCATCGAGTGGCGGCGGGTCGACGATGGGTGGTCGCGATGTGCCCTGCGCCTGGCGCTGGGTTTCGATCTCGCTGACGAGCATGGCCGGGGCGACGGCGCTGACGGGGATGGAGCCGCTCTCCGCGCCGCAGATGCCGTTGAAGATGTCAGGGCGGTCGCCGGTGACGAGGATGCGGTTGAGCGCGGCCTGCGGCGTACCGACGATGCTGACGCCGCGCACCAGCTCATCGGGGCGGCCATCAACGAAGACGCGGTAGACCACCAGCGGAATCACTTGAAATGCCTGCGGCGAACGGCGCGTGGTGACAGCGAAGCCGGAGCTGATGTCCTCAAAGAACAGACCGTAGGCCTTGCCTTGCTTCTTCGCTTCGGCCTTCAGCTGCTCGCGCAGCTCGGCGTCACTTACGGTCTTGGTGGAGCTGACGATGAGGTTGCCCTGGCGGCCGGTGGGCATCTTGCCCGACTCCGCGCGCCCGTGGCCGTTGGACTGCGCGAAGCCGGCGATGGGCAGGCGCGACATCAGGAAGGTCTTCAGCACACCATCGTCGACGAGGGAGACCTTGCGCGCGGGCTCGCCTTCGGTGTCGAAGAGATAGTGGCCGCTGAGCGGATGACCTTCGAAGGTGGCGAGCGTGGGGTCGTCTTCGACGGAGAGGAAGCTGGGCAGGATCGACTTGCCCATCAGCTTGGTGAAGGTCTGGCCTTCGTCGTCACCGCGCTGGCGCTGGCCTTCGAGACGATGCCCAAGCACCTCGTGAAAGAAGACCGCAGCGGCACGGCCAGAGAGGATCGCCGGGCCGTTGTACGGCTCCGTGATGGGTGCCTCGCGCAGCTGGTCGAGGTTCTTCGCCAGCGCTTCGGTCTTGGCAAGCACCTCGCTCTGCAGCGGCAGGTTGCCGACGGAGTCAGCCTCGAAGGTCTCGTCGCGGAAGAGGTCCATACCGTCAGCAGCGCGTGTGCGCGCGACGATGACCAGCCGCGCAACCTGGTTGGGCGACTGCACCTTCGCGCCCTCGCTGGAGATGAACGTATCCGTCTCATGCGAGGCCTGCAGCGAGACCATGTCGTAGTAGATCGTCGGATACTTCCGGAAGATGGCGCTGATCTCGCGCAGACGCGACTCCCATGCAGCGCGGTCGAGGGTGAGCGGCGTGGCTGCGGGCAGGATCTGGTCAGCGGGCTTCTCGCTGGAAAAGTCTGCCGACGAGTCCTCTTCCTTGGCGCGCACCTGCTGCTCGGTCTTTACCTTCTCCAGCGCGTCGAGCGCCTTGCCGTAGCCCTTGTTGGTCGCGTACCAGAGCGTGCGCTCGATAGCCATGCGGTCGTCGGCGAGCGGCAGAGGGTACGTTGTGAGTGCGCTGGTGCGATGCGTGTCATGCGTGTTGTCCAGCGCTGGCGTGCCGATCCGCACCTGCACATCGGCCGCGCGCGAGCGGCGGTCCGAAGAGTTGGTGATGGCGCCATACTGCGCATTGATGAGCACGTTCTCCGCGTCAGAGACCGAGTAGCTAACGAAGTACGGCTTCTGCGGCGCCTCCTTGCCCGGCGCGGCGGGGGTGTTGCCCAGCTCGGTCATCGCGCGATGCAGCTCGGTCTCCATCGCCTGTACCAGCACAGGGTCGGGCGTCTTGTCTTCGGCGGCGGTGGCGGAGCCGGCGATGGTCAACAGCAGAGCGAGAGGCGTGAGCTTGCGGGTGATACGGGGAAGCAAATCAGCGGAGCTACGTAGAACCAAGGGGTACCCACTTCCATACGCGGGATGATCGTGAGATTGAGTGTACCGAAACCCACTGGGGATACGATATCGACCGCCCGGATGGCGACGATGGAAATTGCGCATGGTGGAAAGAAACCGCTTGCCCGGGCGCGGTTTCCTCGTGCAGACTCGGTAAACACGAGGGAAACCTAAGTTATGCGCCTGCTCCGTTCTCTGTTTGTCCTGTTCCTGCTGCTGCCTGTTGCTTTGCCTGCCCGTGCCAGCGAGACCCCGGCCGAACATGCCGCCAACGTCTACGCACAGCAGGAGCTGGATGCCGCGCCGCTGCATGAAGATATTCCGGACTACTCGCTATCGCCTGAGGACCTGGCCAAAGCACAGCACCTCAGCACTATCCGCGTTACGCTGCACTTTGTCGACGAGGCATGGGGGATCATCAGTCTTGTTCTGCTGTTGTGGTTCGGCGTGATTGCCTGGATACGAGATCGCGCTGTCGCCGTCAGCTCCAATAAATGGGTGCAGGGATATGTTTTTTTGCTTTATTACAGCGTGCTCGGCTTCCTCACAAATCTTCCGCTTAACCTTTACGCCCAGCATCTCGAGATCAAGTACGGCCTCTCGGTCCAAAGCTGGACGAGTTGGCTTGGCGATCAGGGCAAGGCCGAGGGCCTGTTGTGGGCATTCGGCGGCCTGCTGCTGATGCTGCTCTTCTGGATCATTCGCAAATTCCCGCGCCGCTGGTGGCTTGTCTTCTGGTTTATCAGCATCCCACTGGCGTTGCTCATCACGTTTGCGGTGCCGTACATCGGCCATCTGTTCAACCACTACGAGCCGTTACAGCAATCAGACCCTGCGCTCGTCGCCCAGCTTGAAGAGGTCGTCAGGAAAGGCCACATGGACATCCCGCCCGAACGGATGTACCTGATGAAGGCCAGCGAAAAGGTGACCACGCTCAATGCGGATGTGGAAGGCTTCGGGTCCAGCAAGCGGGTCGTCGTATGGGACACCACCATCGCCAAGATGACTCCTGATGAGATTCTGCTCGTCTTCGGTCACGAGTCCGGACACTACGTTCTACACCACATCGAGATTGGGTTCGTCTTCACGCTGCTGGGCCTGCTGATCACCTTCTACCTCGGCTATCTCTTCATCCAATGGGCCCTCGCACGGTTTGGTGCTCGTTGGGGCGTGCCCGCACAGACTGACTGGGCCGCGTTGTCCGTGCTGCTCCTGGCATTCTCGCTCTTTGGGCTTGTCTCCGAGCCGATTGAGAACTCCTTTAGCCGCATGCACGAACACGCCGCGGATGTCTTTGGGCAGGAGGTCATTCACGGCTTGGTGGCCAATCCGCAGGAGAGCGCGCAAAGAGCCTTCGACATCCTCGGGAAGGTCTCCTTCGCCGATCCTAATCCCAGCCAGTTTTATGAGTTCTGGACCTACAGCCATCCAGCCATCGGCCGCCGGGCCGCCTTCGCACACGCCTATGATCCGTGGACACCGGGGATGGAGCCGAAGTACTTCAAGAAATAGAGGGAGTAGATGAGTAGAGAGTAAAGAGTAAAACGCGAGGCTTGACCCTCTACTCCTCTACTCTCTACTCTCTGCTTTATGGACTGCCTTTTCTGCAAGATCGCCGCTGGCACCATCCCGGTGACACGGCTCTACGAGACTGACGAGGTGCTTGCGTTTCCGGACATCAACCCGCAGGCGCCGGTACACACGCTCATCATTCCGAAGGCGCACTATGCGTCGCTCGCGCATACATCGCCCACCGAAACGGCGCTGCTGGGCTCCCTGCTTGGCGCGGCGGTCGAGGTTGCCAAACAGCAGGGGCTCGTGAACGGCTACCGGGTCGTGATCAACACCGGCCAGGATGGAGGGCAGACGGTCGAGCACCTGCATCTGCATCTGCTGGGCCAGCGGCACATGGGCTGGCCTCCGGGCTAGCGCCAAGCCGCCTAAGTATCTACTTTTGATAGGGATACCCGAACACTTCAAGTAGAGGTTGAGGGTGGGGTTAACTTCCTTGGTTCCACCCCTGGTTCGCTCGGTAACACCCCCGCAATCAGCCTCTGCGACACTCAGGCATCGTTCGCCGCGCAAGTGCGTCCAATGGTGGTGAACCTCTCTTCGCCACTGATGGTTGCGATGCAGGTGATAGAGTTCGGCGCGGTGATCCTGATCGCTGCCGTACTCTGGAGATCGTTTCAACAGAGGAGAGATAGCATGGCCGTTATGACACGTCGTGAACCAGTTCCCGCCGCAGTACAAGACATCAACGCACCGGAGAGCGGTTGGGAGGCCGGTGAGCTGGATACCGCTGTCTTCGCCGGTGGCTGCTTCTGGGGTGTGCAGTCTGTCTTTCAGCGCGTGAAGGGCGTTGTGCAGACGACCGTCGGCTACTCCGGCGGCAGTGAAGAGACCGCCAACTACCGTGCCGTGTGTGGCGAAGATACCGGCCACGCCGAGGCCATCGAGATTCTGTTCGACCCGGCGAAGGTAAGCTACGGCACGCTGCTGCGCATCTTCTTTTCCGTGGTGCATGACCCCACGCAGCTGAACCGCCAGGGTGCTGACGTCGGCACCAGCTACCGATCTGCGATCTTCTACACCGATGACCAGCAGCGCAAGGTGGCGGAGGCCTATGTGAAGCAGCTCGACGCCGCTCAGATCTTCCATGCGCCCATCGTGACGCAGATCACGCCACTGGAGCACTTCTACAAGGGCGAAGACTACCACCAGGACTACGCGATCAAGAACCCGAACAATCCGTACATCCAGGTGTGCGACATACCCAAGATCGCCGCGCTGGGCCAGCAGTTCCCAGAACTGTTCCAGGAGTATGGCCGCTAACACAGCCATACCACTCCAGATACGGCGTCTGCATCACACCCGTTAGCATCCCTTTGTCTCCTGGCATACTGAGGTGACGATCTCGTCCTTTGGGCAGTCGAAAAGTCAAAGTTGGACGCCAATACGTTGCGAACGGAACGACCTTTGACCGAAGACAGCGCCTTCATCCATTCATCCGCAGGCACGCGAACCCGCGGTCTGCTGAGCGTCGTTGCGCTGGGCGCAATGCTGTTGAATAGTGCGGCTTCGCTGGCGCAGAATGAGCCGCCCAAGCCGCCGCTTGTGCCTCCGGGCACCGTCAATGCAGCCTCCAAAGACGCCGCGCCAGGTGACAAGGGCGGGCAGGACAAAACATCCGGTAGCAAACCTGCCAGCGCCGGCGAAGAAGCGGCGAGCACGACGAAGCTGAAGCTAGGCCCGCTTGACCCTTCTGTGCCACCGGCGAATGTTCCGCACAACCGCCCCGTGATCGGTGTCGCACTTGGCGGTGGTGCGGCGCTGGCGCTGAGCGACGTCGGCGTACTGCGCTGGTTTGAAGAACATCACGTTCCGGTGGATGTGCTCGCCGGCACCAGCATGGGCTCCATCATCGGCGCACTGTACTCGACCGGCCACACGCCGGAGGAGATGGAACACGTGCTCAACGAGGAGTCCGTCACCAGCGTCTTTCGCATCCAGCAGGCGTATACGGCCGAGAGCTTTCGCCGCCGCGAAGATTCGCGCGAGCTGCCGAACTCCATCACCATCGGCCTCAAACACGGCGTCAGTTTTCGCAACGCACTGCTGACCGACACCGGCCTGAACGAGCTGCTCGACAAAGAGTTTCTGCGCTACAACGATCAGCTCGACTTCAACGATCTACCGATTCCCTTCCGCTGCACTGCAACGGATTTGAATGATGCAAAGTCCGTGACGTTTGCACGCGGCAGCCTGCCGGATGCCGTGAGGGCCTCCGCATCGCTGCCTGGCGTCTTCCGGCCCTTTGAGCTGAATGGGCACGAGTTCGTCGACGGCGCCGTGTTGAAGAACCTCGACACGCAAGATGTGAAGGCTATGAAGGCCGATGTAATCATCGCCGTAAGCCTGCCGCTGCAGCCGGTCGGCAAGGGTGATCTCGACTCCATCCTCGGTGTACTGCAGCGTGCGTTTTCAGTGGCGATTGAAGAGAACGAGCGGCAGTCGCGCACACTCGCCAACATCGTCATCACACCCAACGTCGATGGCTTAAGCGGGACCGATTATCTCAAGGCTTCGGAGCTGGCCAAGCGCGGCTATGACGCTGCGGAGGCCAATAAAGCACAGCTGCTGAAGTATGCCGTGAACGACGCCGACTGGAAACAGTACATTGAGAGCCGCGCCTCTCGCGAGCGCGGTCCCGTGAATAACGTACTGCGCGTAGCGGTAAACGCTCCAGACCCCGGAGTGAAGCACGTCGTCGAAAAGAGCTTTGCGCCGCTGGTCAATCAGCCGATCGACACCAAGGCCGTGGAGAAGCTGCTCGCCCAGGTGCGCAGCGACGGACGTTATGACGCCGACTACACAGTGGGTTACGACAACGCCAATCCAGCGAACACGCAGCGGCCTATTCTTCTGGTGACCGTGAGCGACAAGAAGACCGGGCCGCCTTTCCTCGATGTCGGCGTCAACTTTGCGGCGCAGACCGGCGGCGTGACGCGAGCCAACCTCGACACCATTCTGCTGTATCAGGACCTTGGCGGCTACGGCAGCGAGCTGCGCACATACATCGACGCCGGCTTCCTAACACGGCTGAAGAGCGAGTACTACCGTAAGTTCGGCGACACGGGCTACTTCGTCGCGCCACGCATTGACCTCTCGCGGCAACCGTACTACATCTACTCCGGACCTGAGTTCTCTGGCAACTCACGGCTCGCTGAGCGCCAGCTTGAAAACGCAGGCGGCGGTGTCGATGTCGGCTGGGGCAACGGCAGCGAACAGGAGGTGCGTTTCGGTTGGCAGGACCACTACGTCACTTGGCGCGATACCACCGGCGCAGACATGCTGCCGGATTACGCGGACAACTCGCAGTACGTGCGTGCGCAGTACACCTTCGACTCGCAGGACCGCGCGCTGGTGCCGCGCTTCGGTATCCGCTCCACCACTACCTTCGGCTACCTATTTGGCACCCCGGACAGCCCCAGCGCGCCGGAGTTCACGACGCAGATCAGCTTCGCGCGGACACTTGGCAAGAAGAACGTCGTGCTCGCCAATCTTGAAGGAGGCACGTTCTTCAATCGCAACGTGGCGCAGCCCTTTCGCTTCACGCTGGGCGGCCCGCTGCGCCTCTCCGCCAGCGCTATCGACCAGTACCGCGGAACAGACTACTTCCTCGCCACGCCCGGTTATCTGCGCCGCATCCGCGCACTGCCGGCGCCGATCAACGGTGCGCTCTACATCGGCGGCGCGTATGAGATTGGGCAGATACGAGCACCCTTCACCAGCAACCTCACGCGTCAGGACGCGTACATCGGCGTCGTCGCCGAGACTCCTCTCGGAGTCATCTCCATCGCGCCCGCCATCGGCAACGGCGGCGAGCGCAAGCTGGTCTTCACGCTGGGCAAACTGTTCTAGGAAGATCCGTGTCTAAGCGAGCTTGCGCGGTGCAGCCGTGGCAACGTCGCCGGTGTTCGGCGTGCCCGTCGGCTCAATCAATAAAACGTGTGCCTCTTCCCGCGCGCGCGGACAGTGCTCCACGCCGCGCGGCACGATGAACATCTCACCCGGCCGCAGCGTCACAACACGGTCGCGCATCTGAATCTCCAGCACGCCCTGAAGCACGAAGAAGAAGTCGTCCGTATCGCCGTGCTTGTGCCATACGAACTCACCCTGCACCTTCACCACCATCACGTCATGGCCGTTGAACTGCGCAACCGTGCGCGGCGACCAGTGATCGGAGAATGTCGCGAGCTTTTCGGCGAGGTTGATCGTGTCAGCCATGCTGCTCCTTCTTCAACGCCCTGTCCCGAGCCGCGCAGCCAGCCGCTCTGGCAGCTTTGCCGCACGAATCGCGGCCTGCGCCGCCTCCACATCGTAAGGCACGCGATGATAGGTCACACTCACATCGGCATCGTCATAGAGAGCAAACGCTGCACGCCAATCGTGGTCGCGCGGCTGACCCACGGATCCGGGGTTGATCAGATGTCGCGTGCCTGGGCGCAGCTCCATCCGCTGCTGCACCGCTGCCTCGCGCTCCTCAAACCGAGGATGCTCCTCTTCCCAATCCGACTCCAGCAGCGAAAAATTGCCCTGCACATGCGTGTGCCCGAAGAAGGCGATGCTGCCCAGCTCCATTCGCTGCAACGGCACCCAGGCATCGCGCATGGACATGATGTAGTGGTCCTCATGCAGCGGCGACCCATGCGCGCACACCACGTTCTCCTCCACAGCGACTGGGCCTTTGGGCATCGCCTTCAGCCACTCAAGGTTCGATTGGGTCAGCGCTTGCTTCGTCCACGCAGCAGCCTCCGCAGCGACCGGATTGAAGCCCTGCGAGCTCGTCAGGCCTGTGGACACGCGGTCGTGGTTGCCGCGCACATCCACAGTGATGAGCGTGCGCAAGACTTCGACAACCTCATTCGGCCGCGCGCCATAGCCAACCACGTCTCCCAGGTTCCACACCACATCATGCGCGGGTGCTGCGGCCAGCACCGCCTCCAGCGCGTGGAGGTTACCGTGAATATCGGAGATGACTAAAGCTCGCATGACCCGGGGACTTTTATAGCAACGGTGGCTAGTCTATCTCAAACCGTCGCCAGAGGTCGCTCGCGATCGGTGGTCATGGTAGGTACGCTGGCCAGCAAGCTGCGCGTGTAGGAGTGCTTCGGCTGCGTCAACACGTCGAGCATCGCTCCCTGCTCCACGATCTCACCGTGCCGCATCACGGCCACGCGGTCGGCCACCTGCGACACCACCGCGAGGTCATGCGAGATGAACAGCATCGCCAGGTTGTGCTCCTCGCGCAACCGCTTCAGCAGCGCCAGAATCTGCGCCTGCACCGTTACATCCAGCGCCGTCGTCGGCTCGTCGGCGATCAGCAGCCGCGGCTTGTTCAGGATGGCCATCGCGATGACGATCCGCTGCCGCTGGCCACCGGAGAACTGGTGCGGATAGTCGTTGATGCGGCGCTCGGGCTCGGGCAACGCAACCTCGCGCATCGCGGCGAGCACACGTTCACGCACCTCGCGCCGGGAAGTACGCGGTGCATGCGCCAGCAGCGCCTCCGCTATCTGCCGCCCCACCGTCATCACCGGATTTAGCGCGGTCATCGGCTCTTGGAAGACCATCGCCACACCCGCCCCACGCAGCCTCCGCATGGCTCTTTCATCCAGCGCAAGCAGGTCTTGCCTATCGAGCGTGATGCTTCCCTGCACATGGGCAACCGGCGGCAGCAGCCGCATCAGAGCAAGGCTTGTCGCCGATTTGCCTGAGCCCGATTCACCCACCAAGCCCAGCGTCTCGCCCGGCGCAATCGCAAACGAGATGCCGCGAACGGCCTCATGCGCGCCGAACGACACGCGCAGATCACGGACGGAGAGGAGCGGAGACTGATTGACCCGGGAACTATCCACACATCGAGCATAGCGAATGATGCGCGCCCGCGCTTACGCTTAGTGGCTGGCGGTGTTGCTCGCAGCCGCACGCGCCTCGTCATTCAGATACACCGACAGCGCGTGTGCTGCCGTCGTATGCGGTGCGTGGCGCGTCACATACCAGATCGGCGGAAGCCGGTCCTCCACGCGATCGCTGCGGTTGGGCTCAGGCGCGTCCGAAGGCAGCAGGGCGTCACGCACATCCTGCGGAAACCCAGGCCACGATGTCGCAAAGCCGTCGAGGATCACCACATCCGGATACTCCCTGGTCGACGCCGCCGCGCGCAGCCGCACCCTCACATCGTTCGAGCCGACATCCACATAGTGCACCTTCAGCGCCGGGAACGTCGCGGCGAGAGAGTCCTGCACCCGATCGGCAAAGGGTACGGGAGCGGCCGCCTGCGTAGGTTCCGTAGCTGCGGTCAGGTTGCTTATGTTGCTGCCATAGTCGCCAGCGCTCACGCCGTAGTTGCTCGCGTCGATGCCATAGTTCCCCGCCGTCTGGCCGTAGCTGCCCGAGGTCTGCCCATGATCGCTGGCAGCGTTGCCAAAGTTGCTTGCGACATCTCCGAAGCTGCCGGAGGTCTGCTCACGATACCCTGCTTTCTCCGCAGCGGCTGCATCCGCGTCCGGGCCATCGTTGTTTGGCACACGCGCGATCGCGCGGCTGTCGGAGGCCACGCCGAACTTGCTGGCATCTGTGCCGAAGTTGCTCGCAGCCTGGCCGAAGCCGCTAGTGGTCCGCTCCTGGTACGTCAGCGGCGGAGGCGCACCAATCCCTGGCATCAGCATCGTCGGGCCGCCGCCGGAGGGCTCAACCAACCACACCACCAACGATGCGTGCAGCAGTGGCTTGTACGCGTCCTTGGCCGGTAGGGTTGGTGTTGCGGGCTTCTTAGCCGGCGATGCGTTGCTCTGCGCAGCAGGCGCCGTCGCCTGCGCAGGATTCGTGGTAGCTGCCTGCGGAGCGTCCGTCAATGCCGTGGCAGGGTCACTCTGCGCGTGCACCACCGGCCCCGCCATCGCGGCCATAAGAGCCGCTGTCAGCCATCGCCCTGCGCGCATTGGTGGACTCAAGAGGAGCATCTCCGCGGCGTCACTTTGCTGTCAGTCTACGCCCGCCGTCACCTCATTGGACGCGTCGATCGCAGCGGAGTTGCAAACACTGGCCGTTCCGAGTCGCAGCCGCCTGCTCGTTCATCTAATGGTCGTGAGTAATACCGCTGCAGCTCTCCGCGTGTCTGTACTTGACCAGTCCCCCGTGCCTGATGGCTCAACGCCGTCGCAGGCGCTGGCGAACTCGCTGGAGCTGGCAAAGCACGCCGACAAACTCGGCTATACGCGGCTTTGGTACTCCGAACACCACGCAATGGACCTGCTCGCCTGCGCCGCGCCGGAGATCCTCATCACACGCGCCGCAGCCGAGACCACGCGGATCCGCGTCGGCTCCGGCGGCATCATGCTGCCGCACTATGCCTCGCTTAAGGTAGCCGAGGTCTTCCGTACGCTGCACGCGATGTTCCCCGACCGCATCGACCTGGGTATCGGCCGCGCACCCGGCGGTGGTCAGCTGGAGTCCTACGCGCTGCGCCGCAATCGCCAAGGCCCTGCAATAGACGACTTCCCGCAGCAGCTCGCAGAGCTGCGTGCTTTTCTGCATCCTGAACTGTGGGCGCAGCACGCCGACGCGCGCGGCCCGCATCCGTTCTCGCGCATCCGCGTAGTGCCGGACGCTCCAGGAGCGCCGCAGCTCTGGCTGCTCGGCTCATCCATGTGGTCTTCCGTCACCGCCGCTGGCGAGGGCCTGCCCTACGCCTTCGCGCACTTCTTCTCCGGCCACGGTACGCGCGAGGCCATCAGCCACTACCAGCGCAGCTTCCAGCCCTCCACGGCACCTGACGCGCTACAGAAGCCCTACAGCGCCATCGCCATCGGCGTCATCTGCGCGCCCACGCAGGAAGAGGCCGACTATCTGTACGCCTCCGTGCGCCTGCTACAGCGCCGCATCCGCATGGACGACCGCCGTCCCGTCGCCACACCGGAGGACGCATTGCGTGAGCTCGCAGCGCTGCCCAGCGCACCGGACCCGATCGTTCCCTTCACCGCCGGCTCACTCGACCAGCCGGAGACGGAGTTCCCACGCTACGTCATTGGCACGCCCGAACGCGTGCGCGACAAACTCCTCAGCATCTCCCGTGAGTTGGAGCTGGACGAGCTGATCGTGAACACGATCACCCACTCGCACGCGGCACGCCTGCGCAGCTACACGCTGCTGGCGGAGGCGATGGATCTCTGACGAATGACGTATCGATCGGCTAAACTGAACGCAGAATGATGCCCTCGTACGACACCATCATCGTCGGCGCGGGTCCAGCGGGCTGCGCCACGGCCTATGACCTCGCGCACGCAGGCCGCCGCGTTCTGCTGCTCGACCGCCGCAGCTTCCCGCGGCACAAGGCATGCGCCTGTGGACTCACGCGGAAGACACTCAATGCCCTGCGCTACTCCGTCGATCCGGTCATCGAGTACATCTGCCACGAGGTCGTCCTGCAACAAGGCAACAACGACACAGCCATTCAAGAACTCCGAGTACATACCCGCAATCCCATCTGCGCGATGGCTGTGCGCGAGCGCTTCGACGCCTTCTGCCTGAAGCAGACACTCGCCGCAGGCAGCAATGGCGGCAGCGTCACCTTCCTCAAGATCGAAAACATCATCGCGATTCGCGAGAGCGACGCCAGCGTCGAGCTCGACGTAGAGACAGCCGACGGTCCGCTGACCTTTGCCGCACCTGTGCTCATCGGCGCCGATGGCTCCAACGGGCAGACGCGGCGGCTCATCCATCAACAGCGTGAACCCGGCTGGTATGAGCGCGGATTTGCGCTCGAGGCCTGCGTGCCTTACTCGGCGATGCCCGCTGAACTTCCCTGCGGCAACGCGCCCACCGATCTCGTCTTCGACTTCGCACCGCTGCCAGGCGGTTACGGCTGGCTCTTCCCCAAGGGCGATCACGTCAACATCGGCGTCGGTGTGTTCGCGGCCTCAGAGGAATACGCCGATACGAACCTCAGGCAAGTCACCCGCCAGCGTCTCGCCGACTACACGATGCACAAACTTGGCGTCGAGCTCACCGCGATCACCGCGCACATCACCGGCCAGTATCTCGGTATGGGCGGCGACGCCTACACACCACGCGGCCGCGTCCTGCTGGCCGGCGACGCCGCTGGCCTTGTCGACCAACTCACCGGCGAAGGCATCTACTCGGCGCTGATCAGCGGACAGGCAGCAGCAGCAGCAATCACCTCCAACACCACCGACGTCGCCCGCGCCTACGCAAAGCGACTGCGTCCGTTGCAGCGGACGCTCGCCTTCTCCGCACGCGCCGCCCGCAGCTTCTACCGCGAGCCGGAACGCGGGTTCCGCGCCATGCGTCACCCGCTGCTGCGCCGCATCATCCTGAAGATCTACACCGAAGGCTTCCCCGCCAACGGTCTGCTGCGCTTCTTCCTCGGACACGCCTAAAGATTCTTACGGAACTTCTCACCGGGCGTCCGCATATGGCTATACTAGCCACAACTTCGCTCGAAAATAATTCAGTACGGGAGCCTGCATGAGCACCAGCGCCGTCCCTCCGTTTGAGTCTGCCGAGTCCGCCGCCATCCCCGCTGGCGTCAACGAAGAGCTTGCCGGGCCGCCACACGCCGAGCCCGACCCTACACTGGCCACGCGGCCCGTCGCGCCCTCCGAACGCATCTCCTCTATCGACCTGCTGCGCGGCTTCTCTCTGATGGGCATCCTGCTGATGAACATCACCGACTTCGCGTACCCCTTCTACAACTACGCGTATCCACTCGCCACGGCGAAGCCCGTCTTCAACGGGCCGCACTGGAAGATCAACACCATCTGCTGGTTTCTGCGCTGGATCTTCGCCGAAGGCAAGATGCGCGCGCTCTTCTCCATGCTCTTTGGAGCTGGCGTCATCCTGCTCACGGCCCGCGCGGCCGATCGCGGCGCAGGCATTCGTGCCGCCGACATCTACACCCGCCGCAATATGTGGCTGGTGCTCTTCGGCATGTTGCACGGCTATCTCATCTGGTCCGGCGACATCCTCTTCTACTACGGCACCGCGGGCTTGCTCTTCCTTTTCCCATTCCGCAACCTGAAGCCAAAGAAGCTGCTGTGGACCGCCGTCGTTCTGCTGGTGCTGAACACGCTCGTCGCCCACATGGGCCAGCCCACCCACATCGCAAGCGTGAAACGTGAGGCAGAGAAAGCCAACGCCGCACTCGCCCATCATCAGGTGCTCACTGAAGATCAGATCTCCGCGCTGCAGAGCTGGAAGAAGGCGCAGGAGGACTGGCGTCCCGGTCGCACCAAGATCTTTAAGGACATCGCCGCACGCCAGCATGGCTGGCTCTCGCAGGGCGCTGACGCCGGCGACGTGCTGCAGGGCGAGCTCTTCGGCGCATACTTCGGCTTCGGCGACTGGGTCGGCCTCATGCTCATCGGCATGGCGCTCTATCAACTGGGTTTCTTCACTCTGAAGTGTTCAACGAAGACCTACGCGCTCACCGCTGTGATCGGCCTCGCAATCTCATGGTCGCTGACCTTCTGGGGCTGCTGGCACGCGTGGCGCAGCGGCTTCGATTACTTCTCGACGCAGCATGCGCTGGAGTTCCCTTACGACCTCACACGCATTACAGGCGCTCTCGGTAACGCAGCCGTGCTGTTGCTGTTGATGCGCGCAGGCGTCTTCAAGTGGCTGCTCGCGCGCATCGCCGCAGTCGGCCAGATGGCGCTCTCCAACTACATCCTCACCAGCATCGTGATGAGGACCCTCTTCGTCTGGGGCAGCTGGCACTGGTTCGGCTACGTGGAGTACTACAAGCTCTACTACGCCGTCGCCGGCATGTGGCTCTTGAACCTGATCTTTTCGACTGTCTGGCTGCGCTACTTCCGCTTCGGTCCGCTGGAGTGGTGCTGGCGCTCGCTCACCTACTGGAAACGCCAACCGATGCTGCTGCGCGACGAAACCCCATCGCCACAACTGCAAGCGGCGTAACGCGTTTACTCGAACCGCGGCAGGTGCTCGATCTCGCCCAACGGGATCGGCTCGGTCGGGCCGCCTGCCCTGACCCACGCCTTCAACCCGCCGCGGATCACCTTCGTCGAGCAGTTCTCCTGCTCCAGCATCTTCGCGACTCGCACACTCGTGGCCTCACGCGCGCAGCTGCAGTACAGATAGATCTCGCACTCCGGCACCATGAACTCACGCAGCGCCATCAGTTCCTCATGCAGCCGGTTTGGCTCCACGCGGATCGAGTTCTTTATCCGCTGCATCCCGGGGTCGTAGTATCCGTGCGAGCGCACATCGGCGATCACCACCAGGTTTTCGTGCGCTGCCTTACGCATCATATCCATGCGCTCCAACAGCTCCTGCGCAGCCACCTTGGAGACGCCCGCATAGCGCGAGTCGCGGATCGACCGCACCGCGAGCCAGCAGACATACGCCGCCAGCGCCACAATCACCATCGCCGCGGCCACATGCCCTAGCCGCTCCACCCAGCCCACCACCACGCGCAGCAGCGGAGCGAACAAAAAACCTGCTCCGCTCCACGCGGCTACGTACATCAGCACCCCAAGGCTATCCAGCCGCAGAAAACGCTCCAGCCGCATGTTCAGGCTGCCGGCCAGCGGAGCGGCCACGGTTCCCAACCCCGGGATAAACTTCGCAATCAGCAGCGTCTTCGGTCCGCGCTTGTAAAATGTGCGCGCCGAGCTGAAGATGCACACATCAGGGTTCATGCTCACCTGGCATAACCCCGCCAGCAGCCACCAACCGGTGTAGCGTCCACCAAAGTACATGATCGTGTCGCCAAGAATCGATGCGGCAAAAGCCGTTGCCAGCACCAACCAGAAGTTCAGCGTGCCACCATGCGCCGCCGCGCCTGCCGTCAACAACACCACCGACAACGGCACCGGCAATCCGCAGGACCCCACGAAGAACGTTATCGCCGTCACAGCATACCCGTGGTGCTCGATTACGGTCAGCAGGTCCATCGCCTTCTCAAAACTCCCATCACGCTTCGTCGCGGATAGTTGACCGTCCGCAGCTTGATTCTACTTTGCAATAGTTCTTCCAGCTTGGATGCAGATCCAGGCACAGCGGTCGCTCGTTATCACTAAAACCGAACGCGCAGCCCAAACTGGATTCTCCGCTCGCGGCTCATCCCTGTGGTGGAAGACGTTGGCGTGCCAAACGGCTCGGTCGCGATACCCTCCGTGGCAATCTCCGCGGCATCCTGAAAGACCAGCGGCGTCGGCCCAGTGGGCGAGTTCGCGATCGTCGCATTCGTTCCCAACAGAAACGCCCGCGTCTCCAGGCTGGAGAGATTGCGCTCGTTCAGCAGGTTGAACGCCTCGGCAAAGACGTTCACGCGCACTCGGTCCCCCTTCGCGAACTCCTTGCCAAGCCGCAGGTCTACCTTGCCATGCGGCGGCAGGCGCAGCGTGTTGCGGCCCACCGTTGGCAGGTAGGTCGCACCACCCGATCCGTTGATCGACTCATGTCCGCCAACCAGCCGCTGCCCTCCAAAGACCATGTAGCTATACGGCGCGCCACTGCCCGCAGTAGCGATGGCCGAGACCCGCCAGCCGCTCAGCGCTCGACGCTCACGCGCACTGCCACTCCGCCAGTGGCTCTGATACTGCAGCTCACCCGCAAACCGCTGCGGGAACTGCAGGCTCGACAGCCCCTTGTCATAGCCGTTCGCGAACGGATCGAACTGACTGTCCAGCACCGGTGTCGCCGTCTGCAGTGGCCCGTCGTCCAGCGCCCGCGAAAACGTGTAGCTCCCGCGCACATACAGACCGCCCTCGCCACGCCACTCACCCTCCACCGTCGCGGAGTTGTAGTAGGCATTCGCGTTCGACTCCACCTCAGTCACCGCGCCGTACTGCAGCACCTTGCGCTGGGTATAGAGCGGCACAACGAACGCCTCCCCGGTGCGCAGCCCCGGCCAGTGCTCGCCGGCGTCATCGCCGCCCTGCAGAACATACTCCACCTCGCCCGATGACGGCGCGATGTTCACATCGGTGGTCGCAGGCAGCTGCTTCGCATAGGCGAGCGCATAACTCGCGCGGACATGCAGCCGAGTCGTCACATTCGTCTCCAGCGTGAACGTCGCACGCTGCACCGTTGGCAACCGGAAATTCGGAGCAAACAGCGTCGCAGAGGTCGTCTGTGCCACCGCCGAAGGCGGCGTCGTGTCAAACGCACACGGATACCCAAACCCCTGGTTGATCGTCGTCACCTGCGGACACTGCGTGATCGTCGTCGGTGTGATCCGTATATGCTCATAGCTCGCAGGCATCGCCGTATCCGCCAGCGCCGCGCGAATCGTTCCGCCTGGCACACGCCCGAAGAAAACACCATACCCTGCCTGCACCGTCGTCGCCTTGATGCTCTTCGGTAGTCTGCGACGTCCCACCAGCGGCGACCACGCCACCGCCGCACGAGGTCCAACGTTGTTGCGGTCTTCTGGGAATCGCGACGTCTGCGCGGCAACGCCCGCAGCCTTAAGATCGGCATCCAACACCGCATTCGGATTTTGCGGCAACGGCAGCAGCATGTAGTCATACCGCGCGCCCAGCGTGACACGCAGACCGCCGAACTGCATCGCATCCTGCGCGTAGCCCGCAAACTCATGCGTCACAAACTGCGTCTCCTGCGCTCCAAACCCTTGTGTATACGACCGGAAGCAGAAGTCATGCACGGCAGCTGCGATGCTCGGGCAACCACCGTTCGGATATGCGTTCGCGTTGAATGTGTAGTCGGTGATCCAGTCCACCAGCCCGCCGTCACGACCGTTCGTCGCGCCACTGTCGTAGAGAAACGCGCCCTCCTGCGCAGCGATGTTCGCGATGCGGTCGTGCACCCGGCTCCAGTCGCCACCCAACGCCAGCATGTGCTTGCCCACGCGCCAGCGCAGGGTATCCGCAAGCTCCGTGCGCATCTCATCGGGATACGCCGTACGCCCCAGTGACGCCGGTGTGCCATACGCAAAGCCCAGCGGGCCAATCGAGACCTCTGGTGCCAACCCGCCCGGCCCAATCGTTGGCTCCTGTGCATCGGGAGCACGCGGCTGCTCATACTCCAGGTCGTGCGCCACCTGCCCGCGCACCTCGTTCTGCAGCTTCGAAGTGAAGCGATGCACCCAGTGCGTGCTGCCCGCCTCCACACTCACATAGCTGTCACCCAGGCTCCCCGTCCCGCGCGCCACAACCGCATCAGAAGCCTGCCCCAGCGCGGCTCCGGCTACTGCATCCACACGGTTGCCATGGAACACCACCGTCACATGATCGCGCGCGCTCACATCGGCATCCGCACGCAACACCCCCGTCAACCGGTACGCGCTGCGTGATGTCGTTCCGGTGAGGCTTCCCAGATAATCTAGCGCGGTGGTCGTCGCAGCCGCAGTCACACCCCGATTGCCCAGCAGCGCCACCTGGCCCGGCGTCAGCGAGAAAAACTGCAAGTCCTCCGGCGAAGACACCACCTTGTCATCGCGCAGCTGCACATCCAGCGCACCAAACACCGTCGCACTCTTCCGCAACTGTATCGGCAAAGCGCTCCAAGCAATCGGCACACCTGCAGCGAGGCTCAGCTGGTTCATCACGCCTGAAGGCTTTACCAGCGCCGCCGTCGCCACACCGTTGCTGTACGAGGCCGCAAGCGAATACGGATTCGTCGCCGCCAATCTGCTCTCCTCGCTGATCCACTCCGCGCTGCCGTGCAGTTGCCGGGCACCTGCGCGGGTCTCCGCACGCGTCACGCCGCCTGCCCCGCCATACTCCGCGGAGAACATCTGCACCCCACCACTCAGGGTCGTCGTGCGCAGGCTCAGCAGCGCCCCGATCGCATAGCTCGACCCACCACGCGCACCACCTGCAGCGGAACCACGCGGCCCGGCACGAAAGCTCTGCTGCGCGCTCAGCCCATCCAGTGTGGTCTCATTCTCAATCGTCGCCAGACCGCCATAGCTCAGCCCACTCGCCGCCGCACCATCCGCAGCCACACCTCGCGGAGCCCCCGCTCCATCCCCGGTATCCACCTCACCCGCGTCCACCACACCGCGCGTCGCCGTGGCCGCATCATTCGCAGCTGAGTTCAGCACCTGTAACTCCTCCGGCGTCTGAAACCGCAGTGGCAGATCGGCCTTCAGCAACGGATCATTTGCGTCGCTCGAATCTACCGTCGCAGGAGCCGCGCTCTGAATCACCTGCACTGGCGCAGCCGGAACCTGCTGCTGCCCAGAGCAAGCCACCCCCAGCATCATGCAAGCAGCCAGAGCCGCCAGACGCTCCGCGCGCGCGCCGCCGCCAACCTTTCTCTGCTCACACCTTTGCAACGACAATCGACTTCACTCCGCCCGGAGAGCCAACAGGCCGGGCTCCTCAATCCAACAGGAGTTGCACATCCAACAACGTTTGCGTGTTCTCGCAGCCTAACCGGTTTCCGCCCTCTTGAAAAGTCTCTTCGAGAAATCGACGCCAAAAAACAAAAGGACGGCAGCCGAAGCCACCGCCCTTTCGGCTTTGCTGCTTGCCGTTTTAGAACTGCAGACGTCCGCCAATCTGGACCTGACGCGGTGCAAACTGGAAGTTGCTCGAGTTTGTGTTCGTCGTCGTGCCAAACAGCGACTGGGTGGGGTTAGCCGTTGAGGTATTGAACGTCAGCGTGTTTCCTGTGATCGTTGTTCCTGTCTTCGTGTTACCGATTGTGTAGCCGAGCGTATTCACGGCAGTCACGTTCTGATGGTTGACCAGGTTGAAGCTCTCGCCCAACAGTTCCAGCTTCACGCCGTGCGGCAGCGAGAAGCGCTTGGAGAGCCGCAGGTCGAGCACGTTCGTGAACGGCTGATGGAAAGCGTCACGCTCAATTCCGGGAACGCGGAACGTGCCGTTAGACCCGTTGATACCGCCGCCGATTGCAGCCAGGTTTCCGCCCGGCGCAAACGCCGTAGTGAGCGTACCGCTGGTGGTCATGGAATAGGGAAGACCGCTTTGAAGTGCATATGCAGGAGCAATTTCAAAGTCGTTCAGCAGGTAGCCCCAAGCGCGGTCGTACTTCCATGGCGAAGTGACAACACCGTTGATGACGAGGCGGTTCGGGATGTTCAACAGAGAGTTACCGTACTCGGCCCGGATGTTCTGCGGATCGAGCAGGTTGTTCGCCGCCGTTTGGGTCTGCACGTTTACGCCGTAATCCAGTGCATGCGACCAGGTGTAGTTCGCATCGAACGAGACGTGGTTCGAGAAGCGGTGCTTCACCTCGCCGACCAGACCCTGGTAGTTGGAAGTCACACCGCTAAAGATATCCGTCAGCGAGCCGTAGGCGCAGTTCGGACGTTGGCTTAGGCATCCAACAGCCGTGTTCTTCGCGTAGAACTTCTCCGTGACGACAGAACCCGCAGCCAACGGTCCCTTGCCGGACGTATCGACAACGGTATAGTTCACCGTGGTCGGCGCGTTCAAGTTCACGTCAGTAAAGTTCGGCAACCGGCGACCGTACGCGCCCATGTAGGTGACGCTCGCTACCCAGTTGTGGCCAAGGTCTTGCTCGAGAGTCAGGTCAGACTGATGGATTTCAGGCGCTTTGAAGTTGGAATCGAAGTACACGACGTTGGGCGCACCGGCGAGACTTCCCGATGAGATCACCTGCGGGAAAGCAGGCGCACCCGGCGAAGAGGTCTGATCCGTAATCGTAAACGTACCAGCTTGCACGCCGGTGTTAATCAGTGTGTTGTAGATGGTGCCATTGAGAATGCGCGCAAAGAACTCACCGTAGCCGCCACGAAGGATCGTCTTGCCTGTTCCGAAGACGTCATACGCGAAACCGACGCGAGGTCCAAAGTTGGTCTTATTCTGCGGGTGGTTCGCCGTCTGGGGCAGGGCAGGGTTCACCAGGCTCGCGAACGGAGTCGGCGTCTGCTCATATTCATAGCGAACGCCATACGTTACGCTCAGGCGTTTCGTAACCTGCCACTGGTCTTCTGCAAAGAAGGCGTAGTCGCCGGTCTGGAACTCCAGGCCGGGGAGACCGAAGCCCTGCTGAAAGGATGAGTAGTTTTTCGCGCGTGCAACGGTTGCAGGATTCTGCGACAGGTAGAAGTCCGTAAGGTAGGAGGGAAGCGTGGAGTAGCTGAACTCGCCGAATCCCAAAAACAGATTGTTGATCAGGTCGTTTGTGTGGATGTAATCCAAACCAAACTTGATGTTGTGGTTCTTATGCGCCACGTTCGCGGTATCTGAAACCTGCCAGCGCCGCTCGTCAGGAAGCGCCGCGCGTTCCAGGAAGGTCTGCGTACCAAAGGTAAAGAGACTGGTGATGGCCACCTCCGGCGGCAAACCTAAAGGATTGGTATACGCGCCGCCAGCCGAATGCGTCAGGTTGTTCGTTTCATACGGTGTCGGGGTCTGTCCAAACTCGAACTCGAAGTCGCGACCGTACTGATAGCGAACTTCGTTGCTGATGTGGTTCGTGAGTATCGAATCCAGCTTGGCGATTCCCCACGTGACGCGCACGTCATCGTTTCCGAAACTGGCAGAACCATCGTTTACGGTCAAACCGGTCTGAATACCCGCGGGCGAGTGCCAACGCAGACGGTTCAGCTCAAAAGAAGCATGGTTCTTTGCATTCACCTGCCAGTCGATCTTCGGGAAGAAGATGTCTTGCAGACCTTTGCGGGGCACAGCGCCGAGCATCGTGTTCAACCCGGCAACGCCATTGATGTATGCGTTGGCTGCTGCCGTGTAGGTTGCGCCGTCCGCTGTATCTCCGCCGGCGGCGAGATTCGTCTGCAGCGTGCAGGCGGCGGCGTCGATGGTGCTGGGAGCCGCCGCTCCGGTTCCGCCGCAGACCTTACCTCCAGGCAGAGCCGTGTCGGGAAGCGTGTACAAGGCGCTCGGTACGCTGGGAACAGCTACAGCAGGGAAGTTGTGGGTAAAGCGATCGCCGGCGAAGAAGAAGAACAACTTGTCCTTGATGATCGGTCCGCCAATGCTACCGCCGTATTGCTTGCGCTTGTCCGTCGGTTTGATGTGTTGCGACACGAACGAACCGTTGGGCTGCTGGATGTTCTGGGTCGCGAAGTCATTCGCCGCGCCCCACTCCGCATCACGATCATAGAAGTAGAGTTCGCCGTGGTACTGGTTGCCGCCGCTCTTGGTAATCGTGTTCACGACACCACCGGCCGCGCGGCCATACTCCGTAGTGTAGTTTGAAACGTTGACCTGGAACTCCTGAACTGAAGCCTTCGCTGTCGAGTAACCGGCACGTGTACGCCCACGCTCTTCCGAGAACATTGCCTGGTTGTCGTCCGCACCGTCGACCGTCACGTTGTTGAGCAGGGTGCTCTGGCCGCGGAAGCTGAGAAGACCGAATCCGCTCGTATCAAGCACTACGCCAGGGGTCAGCGACGCATACGCTGACCAGCGGTAGTTCGCCACCGGCATGTTCTGCAGAGTGTGCTGATCGATGAATCCGCCGTAGTCAGGCGACGTCGTGTTGAGAGCTGGAGCCTCGCTCGTCACTTCAACTGTCGAAGTCGCGCTCTCCACTGGCAGCTTCGGAGAGATGTCCGTCAACAAACCAACGTTTACCGTCACGTCGTGCGATTCGAACCTCGCGAAACCATTCGCCGTAATCGTCACGGTGTAGCTAGCCGGCTGAAGATGGATGACGCGGAAGTATCCCGATTCGTCCGCCGTCGCGGTCTGTTCCGCATCCGTCTTGTTGGAGTGCACCACAATCTTCGCACCGGGCAGCGCAGCACCGCCTGCATCCGTTACGGTTCCACCTACGGCACCGTCAACGGCTGTCTGAGCTGAACTGCGATAGCTAGCGCCCACAAACGAAAGCAAAAGTGCGGCGAGCGCGGCTGTCTTCTTGAACGTCATACAGGTCTCCTGAAAGGTTTACTTCTCGCCCGGCTAATTTCATTTCTTTGAAAATTGGCCTTGGCAGTTGCCAATGCTTCCGCGCATCGCGATGCCGAGCTTTCGCTTGGCGTTACATTCACAGGCAAAGCGCAGAAAGCAACATTATAGGTAAATTCTACGGGGGACGCCGTCACGATCTTGTGAACGGACGATGAACACATTCGGAAATTGCGTAAAGAAGATTGTCTCGCCCCGAGTTCGATACACTGGAGGTTGCGCCTCTTACTAGTGTGGCGGTGCAATCTGGAGCAAGCATGTTCATCGATGAAGCACGAATCCGCATAAAAGCCGGCGACGGCGGCAACGGCGCCATGGCCTTTCGGCGCGAAAAGTTCGTACCCCGTGGCGGCCCCTCCGGCGGCGACGGCGGTCACGGCGGCGACATTCTCATGCG
>CAJCIM010000081.1 GCA_903970395.1 Acidobacteriaceae bacterium | reverse complement strand
CGGGAGTCGCCTTTGCGGATGTGAAACCCAATCAGCTCTTCAGCGATCATGCGGTGTTGCAGAGCGGGAGACCGGTGCCAGTGTGGGGAACCGCAGACCCTGGAGAGCGTGTCGTTGTTATGCTCGGTAAGCAGAAGAAGTCTGCCATCACGAGCGCAGATGGAAGGTGGATGGTGATGCTGGGCAAGATGGCTCCCGGTGGCCCTCTCACTATGACGATTACAGGCAAGAACTCGATCGTTGTGAACGATGTGCTCGTTGGAGAAGACTGGATCGGCTCTGGGCAGTCAAATATGGCGTTCACTGTTTCCAAGAAGGCCGCCAGCTTCGCCGGCATGTTGGATGAGGACAAGGAGATCGCTGCCGCCAACTATCCGCAACTGCGCATCTTCATGGCCGTGACGAAAAAGACATACGAGCCGCAAACAGAGATCAAAGGTGAGTGGAAGATCGCAACGCCGGAGAATGCGCCGGCATTCTCTGCGGTCGCGTATCTTTTCGGCCGCGATCTGAACCAGGCGCTCAAAGAACCCGTGGGCATGATTGTGGTTGCCTTCGGCGCGAGCACCGCTGAATCCTGGATCTCGCGTCCCATTGCAGCTGAAGACCCGCAGATCAAGCCGATGCTCGACCACTTCGACGATCTCTACAAGTTTTATCAGACTCATCCGAATGCGACCACGGACCAAGCTCCACCTGTGCCCCAAACGATCAACTCACGTCCTGGTAAGCCCGGCCCCCTGCGCGATCCGGTGCAGGACCAGCATCAACCGACGGTGCTCTACAACGGCATGGTGCATCCGATCCTGCCTTTCGCGATGCGTGGTGTGATCTGGTATCAGGGTGAGTCCATTGTTGGTGGCAAGGCCGGGGTCGCACTTTACCCGCACGTAATGGAGACGCTGGTAAAGGATTGGCGCGCAGAGTGGGGAGAAGGCAACTTCCCTTTCTACTGTGTGCAGTTGCCCCCGCTCAAAAATACAAGTAATAATCCAATGGTCCGCGAAGGCCAGGCGAAGCTTCTTTCACTACCAAATACAGGCATGGCAGTTACGCTTGATGTGGGTGATCCAACTAATGTTCATCCCAAAGATAAGGAACCTGTAGCAGACCGGCTTAGCCGTATCGCTCTGGCGAATGTCTATCACAGGAAGATTGAATTCTCTGGCCCGGTCTATACCGGCATGAAGGTAGAGGGATCGGCGATTGTTGTCAGCTTCACACATGCAGACGGGCTTGCTGGGAAGGGTGGCCCGCTGCAATGGTTCCAAGTGGCCGGCGCAGATGGTATCTACGTCGACGCTACGGCAAATGTGCAGGGTAAGACTGTTGTCGTTCACAGTGATCAAGTGCCGGCACCTGTCTTCGTTCGTTACGCATGGGACAACTACCCGCAAGGGGCCAACCTTGTGAACAGCGCAGGGCTTCCAGCAGCTCCATTTCGCAGTGACTCACAGGACGCTTTAGCAAACATCTCAAAGGAGTTCACCGGCAAATAAATCGCGCGAATATCTCATGGAGGATTTGAGTCAGTTTCCCGGGGGCTTGACCACTGTTCGATCACCAAGACATCCGTAGGTGCCTTTACCGGCAGCATCTTCAGGCCAAACAGCTTTTGAATCGCGGTGAACATTTCTTGAGGAGCATCCGCGTTGTCTGACGGAGCTTCATCCGGCGTCCATCGCAGCGAAAAGTCATCTTGCCAATCCAACCCTGTCTGGTCCACCAGTGGTCGGTCGAACTTGTACTGCATGTCGAGTGGAAACGCCGTCACAGTTGTATTGCGGAATTGCATATTTCCTCCCCCATTGCCTTTCCATCTACGTAATGCATTGGGGTCGGACACACTCTTTGTCGGCTCGGGGCTGTTTTAGCTATAGTCAGCGCCAATGCGAGTCCTGAAGTTTTCGCGCTGATGAGCTGCGATCAGTGCGCGGTGAGGAAGCGCGTTGACTTTCTGTGAGTAACTTCGTACAGTCAAAACTTCACTACATCGCAGTCGATCCACCTCAACGAGGCGTTCAAGTAAGGGGGTTAGACCATGAAGCAGATGAAGTTATCGGCGGAGTGCTCCCAGTTGGTAGAAGCCGCTACCGGCGCAAAGCTCCACAAAGCGTTTCTCTTCCTTGTACTCAGCTTCCTGGCGCTGGTGAGTTCTTCACCGTTATATGGTCAGGCCGCTGGAAGTTTCTCCGGGAATGTCCTCGACAAATCCGGATTGAGTATCCCTGGGGCTGACGTCAACGTGGTCTCTCAGGCTACCGGCCTCACTCGTGCGAGCAAGACGGACAATGCTGGACACTATCTGATCCCGCTCCTGCCCGCCGCAACCTATACAGTGCGCGTCAACGCGGCTGGCTTCCAAAGCGCTGCTTCTAAAGATCTGGTGCTCCAGGTGCAGGAAGCCCGCGAACTTGATTTTTCGCTCTCACCCGCCAATGTAAGCACCACGGTGGACGTCACCGGTGACGCCGTTATTGTCGAGACCGGCAATCCCTCCCTTGGTCAGGTCATTACTGCCCAGCAGGTATCGCAACTCCCTTTGAATGGCCGCGATTTCGTTCAACTTGCCACACTCACCGCCGGCGCTACGTCTGAGACGAACCCCAACAGCTTTTTCACCTCAGGCGCTGACAGCGAAGTTGCAGCTCGTGGATCTTTCTCTCTATCGGTGGGTGGCTCACGTCCCAACAGCACAGACTGGCTTCTGGATGGTGTCGATAATAACGAACTTACCTCAGGTGGCATCGGCGTCTTCTCTTCGATCGACGACATCCAGGAGTTCAAGGTTCTGACCTACACCTACTCCGCCGAGTACGGTACCCGTGCGGGCCCGACCGTACTGGTCACTACGAAGTCCGGTACGAACGGTTATCACGGGTCGCTCTTCGAGTTTGTGCGCAATACCGACCTGGATGCCCGGAACTACTTTTCCCAAACACTCACTAAGTTCAACCTTAACCAGTTTGGCGGCTCAGTCGGCGGCCCCATTCGCAAAGACAAGACCTTTTTCTTCGTCGATGGCGAACAGAAATTTCAACGCCAGGGCATCACCTTTTCTGGCCTCGTGCCTTCGCTGGCCATGCGCACGGGCGATTTCACCCTCACTCCTTTTGGCAATCCTGTTGTTGACGCCAATGGCAAACCTACCCTCGCAATCATCAATCCGAACACAGGTGGGGCGTTCCAGTGCACCGCCGCAGGAAATCCCATACCTGCGAACCCCAATGGAAGCCAGACACCAGGAGTTCCCTGTAACAAGATTCCATCCAACCTGTTCAATAGCATTGGGCAGGCGATGATCAACCTTTACCCCACGCCAAACGCCAACAACGCCCGTGGAAACGTCAACTTCATCAACTCGCCCGTACGCGCGCTGAACGAAACCAAGTTCGATACGCGCCTGGACCAGACTTTCTCCAGCAAAGACACCGCCTTCGCGCGTTTCAGCTACGACCAGGCGACCTCCTATGTGCCGGGCGGTGGCCCGACGGGGTCTTTTGCTGAAGCTGGCGCCTTCGGCAGCAATCAGCGGATTGCCAACCACGCACGGAACATAGCTCTCGGCGAAACCCACGTGTTCTCAGCGCAGATGCTCAATCAGGCCAGCTTTGGTTACAACCGCATCTTCGACTACATCCTGTCGCAGGGCACCGGGACATGCGCATCGGCCAAGCTGGGCATTCCGGGTGCCAACCTCGGATGCAGCGGGGGTACCACGCAAACCTGCGCTGCCGGTGCCTATAGCTGCGGACTGGTCTCAACAGATTTTGAAAATGGCGGCTATTGGGCTCTCGGCGATCGAGGCTACTCTCCATTCCAGGGTGGAACGGATATCTTCTCGTTCAAAGATTCGTTCGATCTCATCCTGCGCAAGCATGAGCTGAGAATGGGTCTGGACTTCCGCGGGAATCAGATGAACGTAGGCTCGGAGGCCTTTGCGGATGGCTTCTGGCTTGTCGGTCTCTTCGGCAACTCTACTGCTGGCACGGGGGCATGTCCTCCTCCGAGCACTGGTAACTGTTCAACCCTTGGCAATGTAGAGGCCGATTTCCTGCTTGGCAATACGAGCGGGGGTGCCATTCACGACCAGACGTACGACGGTGCCGTCACGGGCCGCCGTTGGAAGATCTATCGCCCTTTCATCGCGGATGATTGGAGAATCGTTCCATCTCTCACGCTGAACCTCAGCGTGGCCTGGGACATGACCACTCCAATTACGGAAGCGCATGGGAAGATGGCTGACTATATTCCTTCTGCTTCCGGGGGCGCACTGCTTATCGCCAATCAGAATGGTGTGGGGGCTTCAGCAGGCATCAATATGGACTGGACGGCCCTCGAACCTCGCGTCGGTGCCGCCTGGAAGGTTCTTGGTAGCGACAAAACGGTACTCCGCGCAGGCTATTCGCTATACCACGACTCCGCGTGGAGCCAGGGCGCGCAAGGTCTATGGCAGAACCCACCCTTCCTGGGCGAATCCGACAACTTCAGCGGTCCAAGTCTCTCCGACGGATTTGCGCTCCTTCCCACGCCATCCACCGTATCGAACTATCAGGGCGCATTCACCTATGAGCCCACGAATATCAAGTTGGGTCGTGTCCAGCAATACAACGTAAACGTCGAGCGACAGTTGCTCGGTAGCCTCGTGTTGACTGCGGGCTATGCCGGCGCTCACGGCAGCCACATCCTGATGCTGGGCAATGACATCAACACCTCGGGTCCGTCTGGATGTGCTTTGCCCACATCAAATCACATCGGCTGCATCGGTAATGCGCCCTACACGGCGCCCTACACCGTGCCTGACTTCAACGCGATTTTAGAGATCGGCGACTTAGGCACGACCAGCTACAACTCGCTGCAGATTAAAGCAGAGACCAAAACACCAAAGCACGGCATCTATGCTTTGGTCGCTTACACCTATTCGAAGACTTATGATGACGGCCTGAGCGACGGCCTTGGTTCCCAGCTCAGCGCCCCCTACTTTCCTCTTCCGAACTGGCAGAGCCTGGATCGCTCACTGTCGCAGATTAATCTCGATAACAGCTTCACAGCCAGCATCATCTATGACCTTCCCTTCGGCCACGGAAAACAATTCGGCGCCAATTGGAATCCTGTGACTAATAGCCTTGTGGGCGGTTGGCAGGTGACGTTGATAGAGAGAGCTTCGTCGGGGTTCCCCGTTCCTCTGATCGATAGCAACAATCAATCCGGCGTCGGCTTCAATACCGGTGGCAACAGCAACAACTGGAATCGTCCAGACCAGGTCGCCGGTTGCAGCGTTTATGCCGCAAACCACGACATTCAGCATCGTCAGTGGATCAACCCCGATTGTTTTGTCCCACCGACTCCCGGAAATCTAGGCGATGCGCAACGTGTTCCCGTCGTTGGTCCGGACTTCGTCAACACCGACTTTTCCGTGATCAAGCAGTTCGCTCTTCCGCGCAACGACATGGGTCTGAACTTCCGCGCCGAGTTCTTCAATCTCTTCAATCACCCGCAGTACGGTATGCCGGAGAATGACATCAACGTGAATGGATTCGGGGCTGTGAACTCCACCGTGAACAACCCTCGCCTCGTGCAACTTGCATTGAAGCTAACGTTCTAAGTTGCTCGGCTTCCTCGCAGCGTTCGGTCCGGTGTAGCTCTGGTCGACATAGGCCCGTTCCACGTTGTTGCCAGTGATCTGTTGGATCTCTTCAGCCGGCGCAGCGACTTGCCCGCGGCCGCCCTGGTCGGCTGGAGTCACGGTCAGCGCCAGCAGATGGCCGAGCGTATCGACGGCGATATGCACCTTCGATCCCTTGCGCCGCTTGGCTCCGTCGTAGCCCGCCCTGGCACCCGACTCCGGCCTGGACTGCAACGTGCGGCTGTCGATCACCACCGCCGTCGGCTGGCTCTTGCGACCGCCCCACTCGCGCAACAGCGAACGCACATCCTCCACCAGCATCTCAAAGCAACCAGCCTTCAGCCAGCGCTGCATCTGTTGATAAACAACGATCCAGGGCGGCATGTCGTTGGGCAGAAATCGCCACTGCCCACCCGTCTTGGCCACATATCGAACCGCGTTGAATACCGCCCTCAGATCATGCTTCCGCTGCACACTGTCTTCACGACAAAGCAGCAGATACGGCAGCACGAATGCCCACTCCTCATCCGTCACATCACTCGGATAACCTACTCCACCCTTGAGACCCATACCTCCATGCTCCGCACTGTACAAGAAACAGCAAAGTCTATACCAAGGTTCAAAACTTCATAACAGACTCTAGAAAATCTCCACGAACATGACCGTAAAGCTCCTGTGGTGCTACTGCTCTCTACCCTCCGGCATCATTCACAACGTGCTCTGTGGACGGTATCTCCTACAGCTTTCATCCGGGCTTGGGCAGTCAACACCGTCAGCTCGTAGCTCTCATAGCAAGTTAGCCTTCGGCTACTTGCGGAATACTGTCCAAGCGATACCTCGAAGGCATTGTGCATAGACTTATTACACTCTTCAGCCTCACCCATCCCGCGATGGTTCGCGGGATGGGTGAGGCTGAAGAGTGACGCGCGAGTTTAGATGGTTAGCGAGGGTGGCACAGTTTCGGGGGTGGTGGCGAAGTCCATATTGGGGTCGGGACCCATCACGAAGGACAAGGTCGCGCCGTTGGCGATCTCGGAGTGGTTGAACCAGGCGCGTTGCTGAGGTTTGCCGTCGATAGCGAAGGACTGAATGAAGGCGTGCGAGGGATCCTTGCGCTGTACTTCGATGGTGAGTTTGTGGCCTTTGCCGAGGTCGACTTCCGCGTGATCAAAGAGTGGAGAACCGAGGATGTAGTTGCCGCTTACTGGGTCGACGGAGTAGAAGCCGAGGGCGCTGATGAGGAACCAGGCGGACATCTGGCCAACGTCTTCATTGCCTTCAATGCCGTCAGGAAGTGGGCGGTACATGGTCTCCATGAGGCTGCGGACGCGGGCCTGCGTTTTGTAGGGCGCACCGGCGTAGACGTAGAGGTAGGCGATGTGGTGAGAGGGCTCGTTGCCGTGGGCATACTGACCGACAAGGCCGGCGATGTCCGGCGGAGCATTGTCGGGCAGCGTGGATGGGACGGTGAAGAGGAGGTCGAGCTTTTTGAGGAAAGGCTGGCGACCACCGAAGAGCTCGATGAGGCCTGCGGCGTCGTGCTGCGTGGCAAAGGTGGTTTGCCACGCGTTCGATTCTGTGTAGTCGCGCCACTTGCGGGAGTGGCCGAGGTCGATGGGGTCGAAGGGCGAGGTGAAGCTGCCATCGGCGAGCTTTGGGCGCATGAACTGCGTGGAGGGATCGAAGTAGTTTCTGTAGTTCTTGGAACGCTGGACGAGCATGGTGGCGTCGTCGGTCTTGCCAAGGAGCTTGGCGACGTGCGCGATCGCCCAGTCGTCGTAGCAGTACTCAAAGGTCTTGGAGACGGACTCTTCTTCGAGGTCGGCAGGGATAAAGTGCATCTTCCGGTAGTAGTCTAGGCCACGGTAGTTGTCGACCATGGCGCGCTGCATCATAACCTTGTAGGCGAGTTCTTTGTCGATGCCGGTGAAGCCCTTGTTGATGGCTTCGGAGATGATGGCGGCGGAGTGGTAGCCGGTCATGGTGCCGGTTTCGGTGCCCTGCAGCGGCCAGACGGGCATGCCCGCGGGGCTTTCGACGGCCATGCGGATAAGGGAGTTGGCGAAGTCAGGGACGCGCTCGGACTCGAAGAGAGTGTAGGCGGGATGCGCGGCGCGGTAGGTATCCCAGCAGGAGAAGGTTGTGTAGTTGTGGTGGCCGGCGGGAAGGTTGTGTACCTGCGCGTCCATACCACGGTAGCTGCCGTCGACGTCGTCGAACAGGCAGGGCCCGAGGGACATATGATAAAGGCCGGTGTAGAAGATCTTCTTGTGCGCCTCGTTCGCAGTGGTGACGCGGATCTTACCGATCTGGTTGCGCCATGCGTTGTGGGCGCTGGTGCGTATGGCATCAAAGTCCCAGCCCGGGATCTCATGCTTGAGATTGTTTGCGGCGGATTTTGCGCTGACCGAAGAGATGCCGGTCTTGATGTAGATGACCTCGTTGGCGTGCGTGGTGAAGTGCAGCACAGCCTTGAGGTTGTTGCCGGTGAGGTTGTCGGCGGTAGGAGCCGGGACCTCGTTGTCGTCGCTGTAGAAGGTGACGCCCTGCGGCTTCTTTGAGAACTGCATGGTGAAGTAGGCGTGGCGGTTTCCACCCCAGGCGGAGGTGATGTGCCCGCCGGCGAGCACATCTGGTGCGGGATGGGAAATCTCGGCTGACGTTACGTTCTTGACACCACCGTAGCAGTGCTGGAGGTCGAGGATGATCCAGGCATCGTTGCTTTCAGGGAAGGTGTAGCGGTGAAAGCCGCAGCGCTCGGTGGCGGTAAGCTCGGCGCGGATGTTGGTGTCCTTGAGGAGGACCGAGTAGTAGCCGGGGAACATCGCCTCATCAGCATGGGAGAAACGCGAGCGATAGCCGAGTTCGGGATTTTCACGTGTGCCGGGGACAACTTTCACAGGGCCGATGCTGGGCATGACAAGGAAGTCAAGGAGGTCGCCACAGCCGGTGCCGGAGAGATGGGTGTGCGAGAAGCCCATGATGGAGGTGTCGGAGATGTGATAGCCGGAGCACCAGTCCCAGCCGTCGTCGAAGGTGTCCGGACTGAGTTGACAGGCGCCGAACGGAACAGCCGCGCCCGGGAAGCAGTGACCGTGACCACCGGTGCCGATGCGCGGATCGACCCACGTGAGCGGATCGTTGGGGTCGATGGACTTGGAACCGTCGAGGGCCAGGGCAGAGGCGGGAAGTTGCGATGCAGCGACTGTGGCTGCGGAACGTTGCAGGAAGCTTCTGCGAGAGATCATGGCCGAGAGGGTACTCCTTTGTGCACGAGCGTATTTTGCGATAGCGCTGGGATCGTTATCATCCCATGCATTTGACTGAACTAATTGTAAATGAGCAATTTTATGACAAAGTGGGAGACAATTTACGAATGAACGGAATGTGGAGCCGGAGACAAGTGCTGAAGACGATGGGTGTGGCTTCGGCCGCGATGCTGGTGGGCGTGCGCGCGGACGCACAAGGAACGCTGCCGTGGGGCGAGGGTAGGCCTAAATTGGCCGACCGCAGGTTTACCAGCGCGGCGGTTGAGGCGTTGATCGCGCGAGTGAGCCTGAAGATCGGCGACAAGGAGATGGCGACGCTATTTGCGAACTGCTATCCGAATACGCTGGACACGACGGTGCAGCCGGGGGTGTTCGAGGGAAGACCGGATACGGCGGTGCTGACAGGCGATATTGAGGCGATGTGGCTGCGGGATTCGTCGGCGCAGGTGTGGCCGTATCTGCCGCTCCTGAGGGAAGACGATGCACTGCGCGGGCTCGTGGAGGGTGTCATCCGCCGACAGACGAGGTGTCTACTCATTGATCCGTATGCAAATGCGTTTATGACTGATCTGCGTGCTAAGCCGCTGGCATGGAGCGTCGACGATAAGACGGAGATGAAGCAGGGTGTGGGCGAGCGAAAGTACGAACTGGACTCGCTGTGCTATCCGATACGGCTGGCGCATGGGTACTGGAAGCAGACGGGAGATGTGCGACCTTTCGATGCCGCGTGGCAGAAGGCGATGACCCAGGTGGTGCAGACGATGCGTGTACAGCAGAGAAAGGACGGAGAAGGGCCGTATCGCTTTCAGCGGACATCGCCGACGTCGACGGAGACGCTGCCTGCGAACGGCTATGGAAACCCGGTGAACCCCGTGGGACTGATTGCATCAGGATTCCGCCCTTCTGACGATGCTTGTATCTTTCCGTTCCTGGTGCCTTCGAATTTGTTTGCGGTGACTTCGCTGCGGCAACTGGCTGTGATGGCGAATGCTGTGTTGCACGATGCAGAGCTGGCGCAGGAGGCTACTGCTCTAGCGAGCGAGGTGGAGGCCGCGCTGAAGGTGCATGCTGTGGTGAAGACGGAGCAGGGGACGATCTGGGCGTATGAGGTAGACGGCTTCGGGAGCCAGTTACTGATGGACGACGCGAATGTGCCAAGTTTGTTGGGGCTTCCGTACCTGGAGAGTTCGCCGGATGCGGCGCTATATGCGCGGACGCGGGCGTTTGTGTGGAGCAAACGGAACCCGTGGTTCTTCAAAGGGACGGCGGGGGAGGGGATCGGTGGACCGCATGAGGGGAAGGACATGGTGTGGCCGATGTCGCAGATGGTGTATGCGCTGACGAGCCATGAGAGCGCGGAGATTGCGCGAACTCTCGCCATGCTGAAGGCGTCTAGTGCTGGAACGGGCTTTATGCATGAGAGCTACAACCGTAACGATGCAGCAAAGTTCACGCGGCCGTGGTTTGCATGGGCGAATACGCTGTTTGGAGAGCTGATTGTAAAGACAGTGACGATGCAGCCTGAGCTGTTGCGATAGGGATGGCGTCAGAGCTTCGAGGAGGATTGATGGTCGCGCGGATGGGTAGTGCTAAGGGGGCCGTTAGCGTCGATGGGAGAAGGAGTATGGCATTACTCCATGACGCGCCAGGCAAGCAAGCGGCTTTGCACAGCGCTGGCGTTCATGTTTTGATTTTCTAACAGCAGTTCAAAGTAAGGGACGGAGCCGTCGGGCCGTTGGATGCGCTTAAGAAAGGGCAACAGGAGAGCGTCATCGGAGACGAAGTCCCAAGCACCCTCTGTGCCTGACATGGATGTTCCCTCAAGAATGAGAGCATTTCCTTTGCCGGCCAAGTTGGGACGTAGGCTACGAGACAATACACGCGGCGCTGCGGATCATTCCCCCCAGAGTCCCACTGCTTCGGTTCGCCAGGCTTCGGCGAACGGTTGAGGACCGAGAATACGTTGGCCTTGTAATCGTTGTGAAAGACGAAATTGAAATTGCGCTCGTACAGTTCAACCCACGGGTTTGCCTCCGATGCGCCCAGCAGTATCGCGTTTCCGTTCTTCAGATCATTGGGCCGCACATCGCGCGCGTAGCGAATCTGTAACGCGCTCTGGTAGGCACCCACCCGTCGCTCCAGGGTACCGATCACGTTTGCATCGACAATCGAAGTGTAGCGGCGACCAGCGAGGTTGATCATCCAATCAGAGAGCGTTGCGTTAGGCCGGTAGGCCATCACCGGAGACTTCTGGTCGCGGTAGCTGCCCTGGAGGTATTCGTTCAGCGTGAGATCACGTCCCGAGGTATTGTGATAGAGCACCAGGCCGGAATCTGCCGGAACAATGAGCGTAGGAACACCTTCGGCATATCGTGGAGGCAGAACCGGTGCTCGAGTTAGGAGAGCCGGAGTTCTGCGTCTTTCCAGACATGTTCCGCTTTGAGCCGACTACCTTACTCGCATGTTCATAGCCGCAGTTCTTGCGGGGCAAGCAAGCACTGGTACGCAACTGCCCCGCCGGGAAGTGTATCGCGGCGTATTGTCAATACGGAAACTGTGGGCGGGAAGTGATTGGTTTCTTCCCGGCTGATTCAAGGCTCAAAAAGAAGCGGCGCTGACAGGGAATCTGTCAGTGCCGCTCTTGTCTGTTTGGCTTTGGAAGCTTCGTAACAGCGTGCCGGGTTAGAAGTTGACGCGTGCACCCATCTGGATCTGGCGAGGCGTGTTGCCCTGAGTCTTTGTCACGCCGAATGAGGTCGAACTGGCGAGACTAAGGCTTGGGCTGGCGAAGTCCATGTGGTTGAGAGCGTTGAAGAACACTCCCGAAAGCTCCACGCTGTACTTCTCGTAGACAACGATGTTCTTCTTCACACTGAAGTCCAGGTTGAGGTATGGTAGACCGCTGATGGGGCCGTAACCGCTGTTACGGCTGTCAAGGCCTAGTATCGGAGGACGGACCGTCTGCCATACAGCAACCGGGTTAGTGAACATGTTGACGGCACTGGAGGAGATATTGCCGGCATGCACGGATGTTCCTACGTTGACGGCGTAGCCGCCCGTGGTGTCCGTACCGCCGATGACACCGCGGTGCGTGTGATAGCCGCCATTGTAGGGCGTGGTGAAGACGCAGTTCTCGCTGTCGGTGAAGTTGGATCCATCCTCACCGCCGAAGTTCTGGCCGCTATTGTTGGTGGAGCAGGTAAGCGGTTGGCCGGTGCCAGCCGTGACGACTGGCGACAAGGTCCAGCCGCCGGCGAGCCGGCCGATGATGCCTGACTGGTTTTTGTACCAGGGGGTCTGGTAGACGATGAAGGTGTTGAAGATGATCTTTTGGTCAAAGCCCTGCCGACCATATTGCTGGTGGAGGTTGAAGGAGTCTTCCGCCGCCTCAGAGCTGGTGGACTGGTTGTAGGCACCGAGACCGAGCGCCTTGGAGTAGGTGAGGTTTTCCTGCAAGGTGATGCCGCGGAAGTTGGTTGCTTTGAAGGAGACGTAGCCGCCGTTGTAGTTGCTGAAGCCGTCAGCAGTTCCCATGCTGAGACCGGTGACAACCTGACCGGCTGAGCCGTAGGTCGCATTTGAGGTGGCTGTACCCATCAAACTGCGACCGAAGTTGAAGCCGTTGGCACCGGTGTTGTTGTCCAATGCCTGCCAGAGGCTGAAGACCTTCTGCGCGCGGAAGTTGGAGGCCTGTTTCGCCACCACAGCCGCGGTACAGTTGACATAACCGTTGCAGTAGCCGGTGCCAGCGAGGGCCGTTTCAAAGAAGGCCTGTGGCGCAACCGTGCTGCTGGTGGTGCTGGCCGGCGTGGGGCTCTTAGCGCAGATGGTGGCTGACGTTGTACAGCCAAACGCAGTTTCGATAGCCACGTAGGCGGACTCGAAGGACTGACCGCCCTGCGTCATCATGTACGGAATGACGTTCGGGTTCTTCATAATGTACTCGTGGTGGATCAGGCGACCGATGTAGCCGACTTCCACGAGCATCTTGCGGTTTACCTGGCGCTGAATAGATAGGTTGAAAGTGTCCACATCGTTGGGACGCAGAGACGGATCAACCGGCGAGGCGAGCGCTACTCCCGGACCGTCATAGCCGGGATGGTAGGGCTGGGCAAGCGTTGCCGGTGGCGGCGCGGAGGCGAGCGTCGGAGTCTCGCCGTCGTACGAGCCTGGGCCGGTGCCGAAGGTGCCGAAGCGGTAGGCCGTCGAATCGGTAAAGTTTGTCTGGTTGCAGACGCCCGTCGCCGTGGTGGACTTTTGCGCAGCCTTGCACTGCGTCGCCAGGATGAGGCCGGGGCTGAGCAGAGGGTTTAACGTTTCTACGTCGCCGTTGATGCGACCGTAGATACGGCTGTAACCGCCGCGGAGGACTGTGGCACCATCTCCGAATATCCTGCGCAGAGCTTCACTCTTGAAGGAAGGGTTCCACGCGACTGACACGCGCGGGCTAACGCCGCCATAGTACGGGTTATAGGCATACTTTCGGTTGCCCGCGACGTTCTTGATGAGGGCAAAGCCGATCTCAGGATTGTAGACCTGACCGGCGAGCGCGGCTGCTTTCCGTTGCGCCAGGTAGTTATCGAGATAGATGGCATTGCCAGATACGTCGGTAAACATGATCTGGTTGCCGTGTGCCTCGGTAGGCGGCATCTCAATCGCATAACTGATGCCGGCGTTCACGGTAAGGCTCCGCAGTGCATGCCATGTATCGGTCGCGTAGATGTTGTAGTAAGGGACCTTGGTCGTTGCGCTGATTGGCGTGGCTGGCGGGTTGAGCGATAGTGTTCCGCCGGAGTTCGTGTAAGTGTTGGCCACCTGCGTGTCGGTAACGATACCGTAGTAGGTATCGAGGAGGCGAGCGTAGTTGACGTTTGCGTTGGCTCCAGCGAGGCCCAGTCCTGTCGCCGAATATGCGACGTTGCCACCACCACCCGCATCGCCAATCTGGTAGGTAGGTGTGTAGTTGATGCTGGCGCCGTTGTCGGTGCGCTGATGGTAGTTGGTGTTGTGCTGGAACTGGCCGCCGAATTGGATCAGATGGTCGCCCTTCAGCTTGGATAGGTTGTCCGAGAAGAAGTTATCCTTGCCGTCCCAGATACGAGTGCGGATGTTTTGAGCGTTGACGTTGAATGGAGCCAGCACCGTGGTGGCGCTGCTCTCGCCGAGAGGTTCGACGACGCCGCCCGCGCCCGGAATTTGCGGCGGAGCGCCTGCACCCTTCCACTGCCAGAAGTTGCGCAGGAGGCTGTAGTGGAAGTCGTTGGTCAAGCTGGAGCTGATATTCGTGGTCATGCCGAAGACGACGTACATCGGCTGCTGCGGGCGAGGCGTAAGCGCCACGGGGGTGCCTACCTTGTCGCCGGCGATACCGCCGCCGATATCGACCTGGTTGCTGGTGAGGTTGATGAGGCGGTAGTAGCGGTAACTGGCCATGAAGTGCCACTTCGCACCGAAGTCATGATCGAGCCGTGCCGCGAGGAAGTCGCTGCTCTGCGGGGTATTGATATTGGCCTTGTAGCCGATGGTGTTTACGCTGTCGCAGTAGGAGGTGCTGAGCGCTCCGCAGCTTTGGTCGAAGGAGCCAGCATATTTCGCGCCGTTGAAGCCGGTCGAGCCGTTGTCCCCGGCAGGCGCTTCAGGCAACTGATTGTTATAAAAGCTCGACAGCGCAGTGTTCTGACCAAGGCCCCGAGGGTCGAGAGCCTTCAACTGGGCCGCCGAGCAAGTTGAAGTGCCGGCAGCTGTGCCGGGGCTGCAGCCGGCCGCCGTGGTAGCGAAGGTCAACTGTCCAAGTTGCAGATACTCGTAGGAGGGAACGGTGCGCTCGTAGGTGGCAGCCAGGGGATAGCGGAAGCCTTCGTAGTTGAAAAACAGATATGTCTTGCCGCCCAGGACGTAGGGGGCAATGGGGCCGCCGGCTGCGGCGCCGAAGCGGCTGAAATGATAGCTCGGTTTTGCGGTGTAGCTGGTGGAACCAGCAGGCACCACGGGTGTGGTTGTCGTTGCCGGGAAGCTCGCGTTCGGGAAGTTGTTCTGCCAGGTGTTGGCGTTGAAGCTGTTGTCGAGATAGTACTCATAACCGCTACCGTGCCACCGGCATGGCCGCGTCTGGTAACGACCTGCGACTGCGAACCCGAGGAGTTGTTGAACTCGGCCGTCTGGCCGGTGGTTGTCACTTTGAACTCTTCCACGCTGTCCTGCGGCATGGGCATCGTGCCCTGGGGACCGGCGCCGATGAACCCGCCGGTGGTGGAGGTTGCGTAGGAGGTCGTATAGACGTTGGCAGTGCCGTCCATGTCACTCGAGTTGCTGCCGCCATCAAGCGTGAAGGTGGCCTGGTCGACTGTAGTGCCGGCTACGTTTCCGCCCGGCGTAACGCCTGGCTGCATGGTCATGAATGTGGACACTTCGCGGCCGATGGTTGGCAGATTTTCAACCTGCGCGGGGTCCACTGTCGTTCCGGTGGAGGCGTTCATCGTCTGAAGATCCGCATTGGATGCGGTCACTTCCACGGTGGTGCTCTCTGCGCCGATACTCATCTTGAAGTTGGCGGTGGTCTGCGTGGCGACGCTGACTTCGAGGCCGCTGATCTCGTCCGTGGAAAAGCCAGCCTTGCTGGCTGTGATGTTGTAAGTGCCGGGTGGGACGTCGGGCAGCACGTACTCACCGGTCCCGTTTGCAAGGGTGGTACGTTTCGTCTTGGAAACGGCGTCAGTTACCGTGATGGTGACGTCAGGAATAACAGCACCCTGCGGGTCGGTTACTGTGCCTGTAATGGTGCCGGAGCTGGTCGACTGCGCAAGTGCGGCGACCGAACAAAACATGACGAGGGCGAGAAGGAGTGCAGATGTGCGAGCTGGTACTGGCCACCGCAGATGGAAACGATTCATCAATTTGTCCTCACTGAATATGCTGATTTCTCGTAGTGTCGAACTCTCTTCAACGGGTTACCTTGCAAACCGGGGTGAAAGCGAACGCTCCGCCGTGGCGCGGCGGACGAGTCATAACAACATGGAGCCATAAGGGTGATGCACAGAAAGAAGAGGAACTATAGACCGGGCGCGACGGGGGGCCATGTCTCTCTATTCCGAACGTGATACACGTTTGCCCATCGGGGAGTACGGGCTGGTGGTGGGTTTGGACTGAAAGTACTACACGACCCGCTGGGGATCAAGAACTAATTCGTACTTCTTACCAAAACCTGTATTTACAACCCGTAGCATCTTATTGCGATGAGTAGGGTATTTAACTATCCTGCCCATCAATTTCCGCGATAGTTGATCAGCGGTTTCTGGTCTGCAGGAATCGGCGATTGGTAGGTCTTGCCTGCCATCTTCCGATCGAAGTCCACCTTTGCGGCCTTGACGAGTTCAGGGTTGGTGAAAAGATCAACGGCAGTGAGAGCGATGGCTTTGGAGGCGATGATCATGCCGTCCTGTCCAATACTCATGCCCGCGGAGGCCGTAGCCTGCCAAGTGTGTGCTGCGACACCGGGAACAAAGGTCGCGGTCGAGAAGCCGATGGTGGGAACGGTCCAGCTCACGTCGCCGACGTCAGTAGATGCCGACGGCGCATTGGGGTCCACGGGTCGCAGTGGCTCGATAACATTCGTCTCGTCGAGGCTAGGCGGCGTATCGATGCCGAGCGTCTTCTGTAGCTTGAGCGCGAACTCCTTCTGCGAGGCGTCCATAGTGTAGCCGCCAACCTCCTCCAGGTTCTTCTGCGCGACGGGGGCGAGCGCATCGTTGCCGACGATGTTGGCGTCGCTGCCGATGTCGGTGACTTCGAGCGTTGTGCCTGTCATCAGCGCCGCACCCTGCGCGACCTTGAGGATGCGGTCCCATATGCCGGTGAGTACAGTATTGGATGGATTGCGCGCCATCAAATCGATCTGCGCGAGATCGGGCACAACGTTCGGGGCGACGCCGCCCTTGGAGATGATGTAGTGCACACGCGAGTTACTGGGAATGTGTTCCCGCATGAACTCGATGCCGTTGCCCATCAGCATGACGGCATCGAGCGCCGAGCGGCCGCGGTCGGGCGCCATCGCAGCGTGCGCTGCTACACCGTGGAATGTGAACTTCGCGGAGTCCACCGCGAGCAGACCACCGTTGATGATGGCATTGTGGTCGCCGGGATGCCAATGGAGCACGACATCGACGTCTTTGAAGAGCCCGTCGCGGACCATGTAGACCTTGCCGGAGCCGCCTTCTTCCGCGGGTGTGCCGTAGTAACGCAGTGTGCCGGCGATGTGGTTGGCCTGCATGTACTCCTTCACAGAGACAGCAGCTAACGCAGCGCCGGAGCCGAGCAGGTTGTGGCCACAGCCATGTCCGGGGGCGTTGGCGACGACTGGATCGCGGTCCGGCGAGGTTTGTTGCGAGAGACCCGGCAGGGCGTCGAACTCACCGAGAATGGCGATGACCGGCTTGCCCGAGCCATAGCTGGCGATGAACGCTGTGGGTTCATCAGCGACGCCTGCTTGCACGGCAAAGCCGGCGGCCTTCAGCTGCGTCTGCAGCAGAGTAGAGCTCTTGCTCTCGTGATAGCCGAGCTCGGCGTATCCCCAAATTTCCTGGGATACCAGCTTCCAGTTTGCCGCGCCCTCGTCGACGAAGTGTTCGACCTGCTTATGCGCTGTCGGTGTCGACTGCGCATGAACAACCGAAACAAATCCAAGAGCTACGGTAGACGCAAATAGCATGTGACGACGAAGACTCTTAGGCAAAGACAGGCTGACGGAGCAGGGAATAGGCATGGCAGCATCCTTTTTGAAAGGCAGTGCGTAGCGTTACAGGCGAAGCGACGTCAGCGCTCCTGAATGCACCGGCGCATGGATGCCGGGCAGGCACTGCGGGAGACGTTGAGTTGACACTGTGCGTGGAGACTATTACAACCCAAGGTACACCGCAATCTCTGTCCAGCACGTCATCCAGAAACCTTCCCCTGATTCCCGTTCCTGCGAGGTGATTGTCGTTATGCGCCGACTTACTGTCTGCCTTCTGTCGTTATCCATGGCCGCGTATGCGGTAGAGCCCACAGCGACCGCGCCACTGCGCGGCTACACAGCGGAGCACTCGGCAAGCGAGGTGCAATGGGAGCAGAAGTTCCGTGCCCTGCCAAACACGGATAATCTGCGCGAGAACATGCGGCGGCTCTCTGCTCGTCCGCATCATGTAGGGTCGCCGTATGACAAGGACAACGCTGAGTGGCTGGTGGCGCAGTTAAAGTCCTACGGACTCGACGCGAAGATCGAGCAGTTCGAAGCGCTGTTCCCGACGCCGAAGTCGCGCAAGCTGGAGCTGCTGGGGCCGGCGAAGTTCACGGCCAAACTGGAAGAGCCCACACTGGCGATTGATCCAACCTCAGGCCAGAAAAGCGAACAACTGCCGACCTATAACGCATACTCTGCTGATGGCGACGTAACAGCGCCGTTGGTGTACGTGAACTACGGCGCGCCCGCCGACTACGAAGAGCTGGAGCGGATGGGGGTATCCGTAAAAGGCGCAATCGTGATTGCGCGCTACGGACAGACGTGGCGCGGCATCAAGCCGAAGCTGGCCGCGCAGCACGGCGCCATTGGGTGCCTTATCTACTCCGATCCGAAGGACGACGGCTACGTTCGCGGCGAGTCGTTTCCAGAGGGCCCGATGCGTTCGGCTGAGGGCGCGCAGCGTGGCAGTGTGATGGACATGCCCGTCTATCCCGGCGATCCGCAGACGCCCGGCATCGGCGCGAAGCCCGGTGTGAAGCTCATTCCGCTGAATCAGGTTCAGACCATCACGAAAATTCCTGTGATGCCGATCTCATATGAAGATGCGAAGCCGTTTCTGCTGGCGCTCGGTGGGCAGGTTGTGCCTGACGCGTGGCGCGGCGGCCTGCCGCTAACCTACAAGACTGGTCCAAGCAAGGTGATGGGACATCTTGCGCTGGCGTTCAACTGGGACCGCAAACCGCTATATGACGTGGTGGCGACGATCCCCGGCGCGACGTTCCCTGATCAGTGGGTGATTCGTGGCAACCATCATGATGGCTGGGTGAACGGCGCAGGCGACCCCATCAGCGGCGCGAGCCCTGAACTGGAAGAGGCGCGCAGTCTCGGCGAGTTGCTCAAGCAGGGCTGGAAGCCGGCACGTACCATCCTCTACTGCTGGTGGGACGGCGAGGAGCCGGCGCTGCTCGGCTCGACTGAGTGGGCGGAGTTTCACGCAGACGAACTGAAGGAGCATGCCGTGGCATACTTCAACTCCGACGGCAACGGTCGCGGCTTCTTCCGCGCCGAGGGAGCGCACTCGCTGGAGAACTTCATCAACAGCGTCGTGAAGGATGTGCAGGATCCCGAGACGGGGATGCCTGTGTGGAAGCGGGCGCACCTTGCGGCTCTTGTGCGCACAGGCCGGGGTGGCGAGGGTGAAGGTAGTGGTGGCGCCGAGTCGCGCAATCGTCCCGATACGCGCATCGGCGCCCTGGGTTCGGGCTCTGACTACACCGTCTTCATCGACCACCTCGGCATCGCCAGCGCGAACCTCGGCTACGGTGGCGAGGACGAGGGTGGCGGCCAGTACCACTCCATCTACGACGATTTCTACTGGTACACGCACTACTCCGATACAGACTTTGTCTACGGCCGCGCGCTGGCGCAGACCGCTGGCAGCATGATGATGCGCATGGCGGACGCAGATGTGATCCCTTATCAGTTCACCGATGAGGCGGACACGGTGCACAACTACGTCACTGAGGTGAAGAAGCTGGCTGACACGATGCGTGCTCAGACCAAGGAGCGCAACATGAATATCGCGGAGGGCGCCTACAAAGCTGCCGCCGACCCCAAGAAGGTGAGCGTGCCTCCGCCGGTTGAGGCGGTGCCGCCCTATCTAAACTTTGGGCCTCTGGATCAGGCCTCGGATGACCTGACAGCTGCTGCCGCTGCATACGAAAAGGCGTTTGCGGCGCACACCGCCAGCGGCGATAGTGCGGTGAACCCGGAGCTAATAAAGACCGAGCGAGCGCTGATGGATCCCAACGGTCTGCCGAACCGGCCTTGGTTCGAGAATATGGTGTACGCTCCAGGTTTCTATACCGGCTATGGCGTGAAGACGCTGCCCGCGGTACGGGAGGCGATTGAGCAGAAGGAGTGGCCGACGGTCGACGCGCAGATCGTTCGAACGGCGGATGCGCTTGAGCGTGAGGTCGATGTGTTGAAGACTGCGACGAAGATGCTTTCGGGCAATTAGCCAGCGACAACTTCCGAACCCGATGCGCCAGTTCTTCCCTATGCTGGCGCATCGTAGTCTGCAAAGTCGGGCGCGACGAACGGACTCATGAAGCTGTGGCTGATGCGGAGACGAAGGAGACACTCGCGCAACGGTCCTGGGCACTGGTGGCGACGAGGCCATTCATTGCATCTTCACGGCGATGTACGCACGCAAGCCGGTATTGCTTCTGTAGTAAGCACTCGGTACCCATATACCCGACCGTCGCCGAGCTGATTCCTACAGTGTTTTGCGAGCTGAAGCCGCTGGAGTCGCACGAAGTGGGAGCTTCAGCTTGTGCTGGATGTAAGTACCACGCCAGGTTCGTCAACAGATGTCGCTACCGGAAGCGGCAACAGAATAGAGATACATGCGCCGCCTCTGGGAAGGTTGGTCGCGGCAATAGATCCGCCGTGAGCATGAACGACAGCATGCACGAATGCGAGACCAAGGCCGCGGCCAGTTGACGTGGCTCCTTTGATGCCCGGGTCGAAGAGGTGGTGGCGTATCCCCTCGCTGAAGCCTGGCCCATCATCTTCGATCCGAAGCAGAACGTTGCGCTGCTGTTGTTGCAGCGTGATTTGGATTGCACTGGATGCGGGAAGATGCTTCAGTTCGTTGTCGAGAAGGTTGGAGATGGTGCGATGCAGCAGTCCGGCGTCCGCGAAGATGAAGATCTGTCCAGAGCTCTTCAGGCGAACATGAATGTCTTTCTCCGTCATGGATGGCTCATAGAGGTCGACCATGGTGTGCAGAAGCTCATCAAGATCGAGGTGTGTGCGTGATAGGCGCAACGCGTCAGCTTTTGCCTCCGCCACATCGAGCGACGAGTTGAGAAAGTCGCACAGCCGATCGAGCTCCTCAATGGCTGCGACGATTGGGTCCGCTTGCTCAATCGGCAACCCGTTCGACAACGACATCTCCAGCCTGCCACGAATAGCCGTGAGAGGGCTGCGCATATCGTGTGCGAGAGAGTCCGTGATGGTATGCAGCTGATGCATCGAGGTTTCGATCCGATCAAGCATGCGATTTAAAGTGCGCGCCAGATCACCGATCTCATCCTGGTGATCGGTAGTGGGTACACGCTGCCTCAAATCAGAGTCGCCAATCGTCGATGCAGCCTGTGTGATATCTCGAACGTGCCCAAGCATATTTCGTGTGGTCAGAAATACAATGAGCGCGGCAAAGAGCACAATCGCCAACCACCAGAATGTGAAGCGCCATCTCAGGTTCTGCAGCACATGGTGCTGGTCTCTCTCAGAAAGGCCGAGATAGATGCGGCTGCCATCGTTTACCGTTGAGCTGATGACACGAAATGGAAACTTGTAGCCGACAACTCTCACATCGGCCGCGGAGTCCGTGATGGGCTTGCCAGCTTGAATCGCATCGAGGACTGGTTTCACATCGCCAGCACCCACCCAAAGCAGGGGAGTTCCTTGATCAGAAACCTGCAGAAAGAAGACCGCGTCATTCTCAGGCACGTCATTGCGCTGCCGGTTGGGAACCTCTTTGCTGGCAAGTTCAGCAATCTCGCGCACCACGCGGTTATGAAGGCGATCCTTGGGTGTGCGTCCTGCGACGTCGCTGAGCGTCCCAACCTCTCCGGAGAGCCATGCATCGCTGCGCCGTTGTATGTCGTTGGCGACGAACTGATGAAGCGACGCAAAAACGAGAAGAGCTCCGGCCGCAAAGGCAAGAGTGGCCCAAAGTGAGATGCGCCAGGCCGCGCTGCGCGTTGAAAAGCTAGTGACCCTTGAGGACATAGCCAACACCTCGGAGTGTCTTGATCAAAGGCTCGCGGCCCTCGGTATCTACCTTGCCGCGCAGGCGGTAGATGTGTACGTCGACGACATTCGTGTCGGGGTGAATCCTCATTCCCCATACCTGGTCGAGGATCATGGCCCGCGTGACGACGCGACCGGCGTTGCGGACAAGATACTCCAGCAGCACAAACTCCTGCGGGCTAAGGTGGAGTACTTCGCCGCTGCGCGTGGCGCGGCGTTTCAACAGGTCTAGCTCCAGATCAAGAACCGTCAGACGTGTCAACTCCGCTGTTGCCGGCACGTTGCGTTTGAGAAGGTTGCGCAGGCGGGCAAGAAGTTCGGCCAACGCGAACGGCTTCGTCAGGTAATCATCACCACCTTGCTCCAGGCCGCGCACACGATCGTCGACGGAGCGTCGCGCGGAGAGAATGACGACCGGCGCAATAATTCCAAGGCCGCGAAGACGCAGAATGAGATCGATGCCATCCTGATCGGGAAGGCCTAGGTCTACGATGAGTGCATCGTACGCGGTTTTGCGCGCAAGCGTCTCGGCCGCGCCGCCATCCGACGCAACATCAACCGCATAACCCGCCTCAATCAGAGACTCGCGGAGGAAGCCTTGAATCTCAAGTTCATCTTCAACGACGAGAAGCCGCATGGATTGATGGTAAGGCAAATCGAGTCTCTGTGAGCGGCTTACGCCACGCAGGGTATGCAACGTGGAGGCACGACTGTAAATAACGGGTTTATTGTATTGCCAGGCGCCTTGAAGAAGGACCTGACGGCTTGCTTTCACCATGAACTTAATTCAAGTGTCAGCGAGGCGTCTCACCCGAATACAACGTTCTGAGAACGTTCGCCCGTTATGCTTCCTACCCTGTCCTCGAATCTGTAGCATAGGGGACGAGGATGTAACGACGATGGATCAGGACAGTGCATTGAACCCGGGTCTGGTGCGCGTGCCGGAGTTGCACGAGAAACCAGCAGCATACCTCTCCCGGCCTGTTGCACAGGTGCTCGCCGTCGCGCTCAGCATCGTCGGTATCTTCGCCGTTCTTCCCGTCGCGGTCTCGCTTTGGGAGGTCTGGACGACAGTCCCACTCAAGTCGATTGGCATGTTTGTCCCAGTCGTCAGCCTGCTGCTGATCCTGCGCGCATGGCGATCGTTGGACTGGGAGATGGGCGGCTCCTGGTGGGGCCTGATTATCCTCACGGCCACAGTGGCGCTGGTTCATCTGCGCGATGTGGCCATCATCGAGATCGTCATCTCACAGAGCATCGCCATCTCCGTACCCCCGTACCCGTTGGTCGCGGTGGCCTACGCTGCGGGAACAGTGCTGTTATTTGGTGGAACCCGTCTGCTCTTTCGGGCCAGATTTCCGGTCGCATTCATGTGGCTGGTTAGCCCGGTCCCAAACTACTTCTCTACGCACCTTGACCTGCCGCTGCAACACCTTTCGTCGGAGGTTGCGCGCGCCTTTGCCCACGCCATCGGCCAGCATCTTTCGCCAGACCAGCTGACGTTGATGTTCACTCCTCAGTTCGGCATGTTTATCGCTCCAGGCTGCAACGGAATCCGCGGTGCCGTAACGTTGGGCATGATTGCGCTGGTGGCTGGGTACCTCTATCAGTTCAAGCCCTGGGTTACAGCGGCGGTTGTGGCTGGCGCCATCGTGACGGGTTACATCTTCAACTTCCTGCGCCTCTGCGGACTAGTTGTGTACTACGTGATCGCGCTGCACATCCCCTGGCTGCAGAGCCGTGCCACTATGGGCGATTACATGATCGGCGCCACGTTATTCGCCGTGGCGACGTGGGGTCTATTCACCGTCATCCGTGTCCTGGGCATCACCGGAGACCTGTGGCCACCGGATCTCACGCGCGTTCCTGCAGCAGTGCAGTCCTCGCCGTGGCAAAGCTCATTTCTACTGCGTTGGGGAGCCTTCGCCGTACTGATCTCGCTGGGTTCGGTCAGCTACGCGCGCACACTCATTAACCGCACACCGGAGGCTTCTCTGCCCGCACTGGGTGAGTTTCCGCAGCAGGTTGGCAGCTTTCATCTCACCGGCCGCCACAACGAGACCCTGTTGCAGGGACCGCTGTTGTTCTACTGGGCCGACTACGCCAACGGAAGTGGCGACACCATCTCCGTCGCGGTCTCGCCGAACTTCGGTGCGCATGATGCGCTCGTCTGCCGTTATGCGCGTGGTCAGGACTGGGTGTGGCACGGTAACCTGCCCATGCCTACCGCGCGCGGACAGGTTGGCTTCAGCGGCTCCTACTTTGTCACAGATACCGGAGAGTTCGAAGAGGCAACGACGATCTGCACCGGCGATAGCTGCGGGCAGTACTCCACGGACAGCCTGCGTTTGGGTCTTATTTACACAGTGCCGAAGACGAATGTGCTGACGAACCCGAGTCCCACGCGGCCAATCCCCGTCATGATTCGCGCATCCACCTCGAACATACACATTGACCCCGTTGTAGCCCGCCAGCAGCTCACGGACGACATCCGCGACTTCCTGGCGGGTACGGATCTCTCCACCTTTACTCTGCCGTACCGAAGGCAATAACAACGTTGCACCGCAAAGAGAGAGGCCGAGAAGCATCTGCTTCACGGCCTCTCTGTTTGCGGTAAGGAACAGGTTAGGGAACGGCGATCGGCCCCGGTGCGTTCTTGGGGGTGCTGAGATACCCGGTGACCTGGTTCTTATTGATGTCGTTTACAACGATCTCAAACAAGGCGGGCGTTTTGCCGGAGTAGAACTGAACAGGCTCGTCCAGGTTCTTGTCCTTCTTCTCGATGCTCTTGTCGTCGGAACTGACCGTAAGTGTGTACTTCGAATGCTTCGGATCAACCTTCTTCAAGGTCACCTTGATCGTGCCTACATTCTGTGCGGGGCCACCCTTGTGCAGGGTGAACTCGTAGTAGTTGCGATCGCCGCGGTGTTTCAACTCCTCAAGCTCCGAGTGGTTGGTAGCGATCAGGCCACTCATGACGCCGGCATCGCCCATCACCCGTGTCAGCTGGGTCTTGGTATCTGCCAGATCTGCCTGGGTATTGGCGACATCGGTCTTCACGCCACCAACATCTGTCTTTACGGCGCTGACGTCCTGCTGCACGGCACCGACCTGCTGCTGAGTGGCCTTCTCTTCACGCGCAAATCGTGCTGCGTCTGCGCGCTGAGCGGCCACTAGTTGCTGTGAGCGGTCTTCGAGTTGCTTTTGCGTCAGACCGACGCTCTGTCCAAGAGCCTCGCCTTGTGCCTTCAGCCGTTCATTGGTGTCTTCCAGCTTCTGCGCGAGGACAGTGTTTTGTTTGTTGGCTGCGTCGAGCGACTGCTCAGCCTGGCTCAGGTGGTTCTGCAGGCCAAAATTCCAGCCCAGTGCTCCCAGAGCTGCGAGCAGTGCTACAACGGAGACTCCCGAGAGCCATGCAGGTGCGCTACTACGCACTATCTCTTCGTGGTCAACTTCACTCATATCGTACTTTCCTCCTTGCGGACTTTAACGTTCGAGGCCGCGTGCAGAAGCGCAGGCGTTCATTCAAAAGGAACCTCGCTCGCTTAGACGCGGTTTTTTCCCGCTGAGATAGCCGGGTCGTTAGGGAAACTTCTCTGCTCCATGGACAGGAAACTGGGGGACAGCTCTGGAAATGGTGAGGCCTGATAAATCATCTTGAATCTTCTGGTTAGCGCGGGACGAACGCACTTCTGTTATCGCCAGAATAACCCAAAAGTCTTCTGATGAACGCGTACGGCCACAACCAGTAAATACATCGCAACTAGATATTTGCGGCCTAACCTCACCACTGCATCCCTAGCACCTCGCGCATGTGCATCTTTGACGATACGCGGGACGTCTTACGCGGCGTTATGCGCTCATGTTTTCCTGTGGACAATACATAGTATCCTCCAGAGAAAGTTCGACAACTCAGGTGGTCTATCGCGGTTATCGTAGGTGTGTTCCAAGACGACACACATTCGGTGTTACCCAGGCCCTGTCACCCAACGACTTCACTTAAATTGCGGAGGACACATGGCAGAACCTAGCACCGAAATGAAGCCCACGCTTGGGCTCACGGGTCTCACCAGCAACGCGATGGCGCTCATCGCCCCGGGAGCCTTCCTGTGGCTCACCTTCTTTATCCAGGCCACGGAGGGCGCAACTGCCCCGGCCATGTGGTGGGGTGTGCTCGGCGCTCTTGTCCTCTGCCTCTCCACCGCCGTTTGTTACGCGGAGATGGCCAAGATCTATCCCGGTACGGGCAGCAGCTACTACTTTGCAGAGCAGGCATTCCTCAAACGCGACCACGCCTGGAAGTACGCCCGTATCTCCAAGTTCATCGTCGGCTGGGCCTCGCACCTCTACTATTGGATCTACCCCGGCGTCATGGTCGGCACCATGGGCATCGTCTGCGGCTACCTCGTCGGCACGCTCTATCCCAACTTCATGAGCGCCTCAAACCCCGGCGTATTGTTCATGATGGCAGTTGCTGTCATCTTTGCGTTTGCTGTTGCCTACATCGCTTATCGCGGCGTCAATAGCTCCACGGCGATCAACCTGGGAATCAACGTCATCCAGATTTCGGCGCTGCTCGTCTTCGCTGTGCTCGCTATTGGTTATCGCAGCAGCCACCCCGCAGGTTCTGTTGCCTGGCAGTTTGATTCCTCCTCCGGCGAAGCCTATTCGTACGAGTTCAAGACCACCACCGCTGTCGTCTCCGGTGTCTCTACGGACACTATCGTGCGTGACTCCAGCGGCGTGCCTCTGCCCAAGCTCGATGCCGACGGGAAGCCCGTCCCCTACCGCATCAGCTACCCCGAGCGTGATTCCACCGGTGCGTTCCTCACACATCCCAACAAGTTGTCGGTTGTCGCCCCTCACCACTTCAGCTGGGTCTTCATTCAGGCCACGGTCGCCATTCTTATCCTCGTTGGCTTTGAGTCCGTCACGGCCATGGGGGGTGAAGCCAAAAACGCCAAGCGCGACGTTCCCATCGCCGTCATCACCTCGCTGTTGGTGCAGGGTGTCATCTTCTACTTCTTCGAGTACTTCGCCGCCAACTTCTTCCTCAACAGCGGTTACACGATGGTCAGCGCCTCTGGTTCGGCCGCACCCATCGGCGACATGATGGTGATTGTCGGCGATGCGCTCTTCGGCCAGGGCCATGGCCGCACCTTCATGCTCTTTGAGGCTTCAACCGTCGTACTCGCCCTCATCGGCACCACGCTCTCTTGCATGAACACCGGCGCACGTGTGACCTACGCCATGGGCAAGGACAAAGAGGTGACCAACCGCTTCGGTCTGCTACACGACCAGAACCTCACCCCACACCGTGCCATCTGGAGTCTCGCTGCGATCTCGGCTGCCATCGGATGCGTCGCTGTGCTCATGGTCTTCGGCGACGCAGGCGCGCCTACCGACGCTGCCATCGCCACTATCCCGCACGGAATCTTCTCCAGCCTTGGCTACACCACTCACGCCAGAATGGCGGCGATGCCCAACAGCCTACTCACGGTTACCCTGGCCTCCAACTTCGGTACGTTCATTCTCTACGCGCTTAGCTGCACGCTTTGCATGGTCGCGTACCACAAGCATCCTCAGTTCAGTTTAATCAAGCACCTCCTCATCCCAGGCTTTGGGCTTCTCGCCAACCTCGCCTGTATGGGTTTTTATCTGGTCGGTCCAGCAATGGGTTATGGCACCAAGATGGAACCGCTGCTTGCGCTGGCAATCGCAGCCGTCTGGGGCATCTACGGCGCTCTGCACTTTACCTCGAAGAGCAAGGCAGAAGGCAAGTCCGCGCTGCTCGAATCTCACCCGCACCAGGTGTAATCTTGCGCTAAGACTCTCCGGCGAGGTCATCTAGACACATGACCTTGCCGGAAAGCTGCTTCTGCTTATGCTGAATGTAGAGTTCGCCGAGATCACCGAGACGGGCCGCGTCCGCGAGCACAACGAGGACTCTGTCGGTCACGTCATCCCCACATCGCCCGCGCAGATCCACGCTCACGGCTGGCTCTTCGCGCTTGCGGACGGCATGGGCGGCCACGAACATGGTGAGGTCGCCTCGCAGCTTGCGATCAAGACCGCGCTCGATGGCTTCCGCAAAATTCCCAAGGGTGTGATGCACGTCTCGCTGCTGCCTAAGCTCGTGCAGGAGGCCAACGCGGCAGTCTACGATGCAGGCCACGCCAGCGTTCGGCGCGGCGGCTGCGCTATGGGTACTACCTTTGTTGGTTGCGCGCTGCGCTTTGACTCCGCCGTGGTCTCGCATGTGGGCGATTCGCGTTGTTATCTCTTTCGTGGAGGTAAACTGGCACCGCTCACCCACGATCACACCATGGTCGATGAGCAGGTGCGCCTCGGGCTGATGTCGAAGGAAGAAGCCGCGGTCGCGGAGGGCCGCCACATCCTCACGCGCTCGCTCGGTACCGAACTCTTCGTAGCTGCCGACACCATCACCGTCAGCATCCTTCCAGGCGATGTCCTTCTGCTCTGCAGCGACGGCCTGCATGGCTACGTGGACGATGACGACATCCGCGACATCCTCGCACGCAACGGTGACCTCAACAAGGCCGCGTCCACACTGGTAGCTGCTTCTCTCGACGCAGGCGGCCATGATAACGTGAGCGTGCAACTGGTTCGTATCCTCGCTGTTGAACGCATGGGCCTCTATCGCGGCCGCCCTTATCGGCTCCTCTAAATGCTCGCTCCCAACCTCACCCTCCGCCCCGGCGACACTCTCGACCACTTCCTGCTGGACTCCATCGTCGCAACCAGCGGTATGGCCACCGTCTTCCGCGCACACGATCAGCGCGACGGCAGTCAGGTCGCCATCAAGGTTCCGCATCCCGAGGTCGAAAGCGACCCCGTGATGTTCGATCGCTTCCGTCGCGAAGAAGAGATCGGCACACGCATCGACCATCCCCGCGTCATGAAGGTTTTCGCCAACCCTGGCCGCTCGCAGGTCTACATGGTCATGGAGTGGCTCGATGGCCGCCTGCTGCGCCAGATACTCAATGAAGAGAAAAAACTTCCAGTAGCCCGTGCCACCGCCATCACCACCAGCATCTGCGAGGCGCTGGAGTTTATCCACACCAACGGTGTGGTGCACCGCGACCTCAAGCCCGAGAACATCATGGTCGGTCCCAACGACGAGATCCACCTTATCGACTTCGGCATCGCCGGCAGCGCCGGTGCGCGCAGGCTCACCTTCGCACACTTCTCGCAGAGCATGGGCACGCCCGACTACATCTCGCCGGAGCAAGTACGCGGCAAGCGCGGCGACGCGCGCTCCGACGTCTATGCCATGGGCTGCATGTTGTACGAGATGCTCACAGGCACCGTGCCCTTCAGCGGGCCAAACCCCTTCGCCGTGATGAACGACCGCCTGCTGAACCAGCCGCAGCCGCCGTCGCAGCTTGAACCCAGCGTCACGCCGCAGATGCAGGAGATCATCTACCGGGCGCTCGAACGCGAGCCCAAAAACCGCTACGCCAACGCCCGCGAGATGGCCAACGACCTCGCACATCAGGACCAGGTCGGCGTCTCCGCGCGCCCTGACGCCGAACAGTGGAAGCATCGCAAATCACCCGAAGCGCGGCGAGCGCTAGGCTATGCAGCCCTCGCACTCATTCCAATTGCGATCTTCTTACTGCTGCTGCTGGTCGCGCACCACAAGTAAGTCAGCGTACGTGCTATCGCGGCACAAACTCATCCGCATGCATCACAAACTCAGGGTAAGCTCCCGCACCCAGTTCGCGAATATCCATGCCCTGCCAGTCACCGTCAGCATCCACGCGATAGGGTACGATCTTGTTCAGCAGTAGATTGCTCACGTGAATCAGAGGTAGCATCACGCCCAGCAGCGTCGCTACGCCGATCAGCTGAGTCAGCAGCAAGCCAGCGCGTGAGTCCGTTGCACTGAACAACCCGCAGGCCAGCAGCCCCCACACGCCGGCGACACCATGCACGGCGATCGCGCCACTGGGGTCGTCGACCATTAACTTCAGCTCCAGCGCTTCGACGACAAACGTCACCATCGCGCCTGCCACGAGACCAATGAAGATCGCCGCCAGCGGAGACACCGTTCCGCACGCCGCGCTGCCTGCAACCAACCCCGCAACCCAACCATTCGCGCTGAGACTCGCATCGGCTTTGCGATAGCGCACCCGTGTTGTGATCACCGCCGCCAGTCCGCCTGCAGCCGCGCACAGTGCCGCGTTGATGACGGTCACGACGATACGCTCCGGCGTCGCTCCAAAGAAGAGCAGGGAACCGGCGGCATCAAGCCCGATCCATCCCACCAGAGCAAGCAGGCAGCCAAACAGCACCAGCACGATGTTATGGCCTGGGATCGCCGTCGCCATCTCCTCGTGATACTTGCCCTGTCGCGGCCCAATCACCCACGCGACTGACAGCGCCGCGAGTCCGCCCGCAACCTGCACGACACCCGCACCACCGGCGTCGATAAAATTCGGCAGCCCAAACGAAGCGGTCATCTGGCTCAGCCATCCGCCTCCCCACGCCCAGTGCGCGAAGAGTGGATACAGCAGCCCCGCAAACACTGCCGTCGAGATGCAGATAGCAATCAGCCGCCACCGGTCGTTGCCTGCGCTAACAGGAATCAGCGCTGCAATACCGACGGTAAAGACCTGCATCGCCAGCACAAGCTTCGGAAACAGCGCACCGGTCTCCTGAAGGTGACCCAGAAACGGCCCTGCGCCGAGCACATTCCAGCGCACTCCACCCGCAAAAAACGCGTGCATGGCGCCGCCGGGATAGCCCGCCAACCCTGCGCCGATCAGCACAAACGCAATCGCCGCAACCGCGACAGCGCAAAGTGTCGCAAGCATGGCATGCGCTGCACTGCGGCTGCGGCCAAGGCCCTGGTGGATCAGCGCTAGCCCGGCCAGCGCGAGCGGAATAAGAACGATACACAGCAGGCAGACGGCGAGGCTCATCGGGCGTCTCCTTCATCGCCGCGTTGGCGCAGCATGAATCCTCGCGCCACGAGCGCCAGCCCCATCACCTCAACGGCAAGGCCAGCCGCGACAAACCCAAACCGCTGCCCAAGACTTGTAAGCAACAACAGAGAAGCCATCGCGATGATCCAGCCGGAGACCAGCAACCCACAGCCGATCCAACTCAATGAAGCACCCCTCTGTATCTGGTTTGAACACTGTGCAAGTGGGCCTGGCACAGTTGCCGCCAGGTGAATTTCTGCTTCAAGTGTAACGGAGCGCTACGTCGAGAATGCGTCCGCGTCCGCAAAAACCGCCACTGCTATACTCGACCCAACTTCCTTGCTTAGGTACCACTTCCTTGAGAGGCCTTTGATGAAGAGTGTCTTAAATCAGCTCGTGTCGTCTTCGCTCGGCGCGTTTGTTGTTCTGGTCATCGCTGCAACGCTGGAGGTCCTTGGCGACTCGTACTTCCAGTCTGGTCTGTATCGATCCACTGGGCCGACGCGGTTGCTGTGGTTTCTCGTCGGCGTTGCGGTGCTGGGCTTCTACGGCCTCTTCGTCAACCTGCCGCAGTGGGACTTCGGCAGACTGCTGGGCGCATACGTGGCGCTGTTCTTCGTTGTAGCACAGATCGTAGCGCGCATCCGCTTTCAGCAGTCGCCCACACCGCCAATTCTGGTAGGTGGCGGACTCATCGTCGCCGGTGGTCTGGTCATCACCTTCTGGAAGGCGTAATCGCGGGCTACGATATGCAGCCGTCCCCAGCCCCGCTGTCACCCTAAGGCTGTGGCCACGCTTCAACACATAGATCAACTCAAACGTGTCCACGCCACCCTGCACGAATCCCCGGTAAGGCGTAGTATCATGTCGCATCCTCGGGCGCCGCGATCCAACCGGCCTCAGCCGGCCGGTGATCGCCGAACCCGTTCGATCCAGCTTCAAACCCTGCGAAAGTGGGTTCATCGGTCACTCCTCCTCCCGTATGTTGGAGTCACATATATGACGCGCCTTCGTCACTTCCTCCGACTTGAGGCTCTCCCGCCCGTCATCCTTCTGGGCGGCGTGCTCGCTCTCTTCGCCGGTTGTAACTTCCGCTCTTCGCAGCCCAAACCATCGGTAACCATCACGCATGTGCCTCGTGCAGGGCGCGGAGGTTCGGAGAACGTCGAACAGATATCCGGTACCGCGACTACGACCGCGGCCGGTCAGCAGATCGTCCTCTACGCGCGGACCGATAGCTGGTGGGTTCAGCCATTCCGCAGCCGGTCCTTCACGAGGGTTGAAGCCGACTCCACCTGGAGCAACGTAACCCATGTCGGCGCAGAGTACGCCGCTCTCCTTGTGGTGCCGGGGTATCATCCCCAGGCCAAAATCCAGCAGCTTCCCTCCGTCGGTGGCGATGTGCTTGCGATGGTCATTGTGAAGGGCATTGAGACATCTCCTGTCACCTCCAGGGTCATTCGTTTCAGCGGCTACGACTGGACCGTCCGGGCGGCGCCCAGCGCTCGTGGTGGGGAGATGAATCAGTATGACCCTGACAACGTCTCCGTCGATCAGAACGGCTACCTGCACCTTAGGATGGGAGACCACAACGGCGTCTGGTCCAACGCCGAGGTGAGTCTTACCCGTAGCCTCGGCTATGGAACGTATCGCTTCGTTGTGCAGGACACCGCGCACCTTCCCCCCTCGGCCGTCGTCGGCATGTTCACCGTGGACGATCGCGATCAGGACGTTCGTTCTGAGCTCGACATCGAGCTGAGCCGCTGGGGCAAGCCCGTGAAGCTGAACGCCGATTACACCGTGCAGCCCTACTATCTGCCGGAGAACACGGTGCACTTCTCCGTCCCGGCAGGGACCTTTACGCACACGCTGCACTGGGAACCCGGTGAAGCCCTCTTCAAGACCTTCTACGGTACGGCAACCGGCCCGGGAGCAAGGGAGTTGACGCATCACGTCTTCACGTCCAGCGTTCCGGTTCCAGGCATCGAAACGATTCATATTGATCTCTACGACTTCTACCACACAACGAGCGGGCTTACGCACCCCTCGGAGGTGGTCATTGAGAAGTTCGAGTATCTTCCGTGAAACCGATCTTCCGTGACACGCTACGAAGCCTCCCCCGTCTCACGGTAGCGGTTCTCTGCCTCTGTCTCCCAGGCTCGGCCAGCGCGCTCGACCCCAGCCGCTCGCTCTCACAGTACGTACATAGTGTCTGGAGCGCGGACAGCGGCTTCCTCGGCGGCGCTGTCTATGCCATCTGCCAGTCTCAGGATGGCTATCTGTGGTTCGGAACGGAGCGCGGTATGGTTCGCTTCGACGGCGTCGAGTTCAAGCTGATTCAGCGGCCGATCTCGGGCTATGGTCCCATCGGCGCCGTTCGTGGTCTGGTCGCGGATGCAGAGGGCAGCCTCTGGGTTCGCCTCGATGGCCCACGCCTGCTGCGTTACCGCGATGGTGTCTTTGAAGACGCGGCCGCCCGATACGGCCTCGACGATACAGTCTTCACTGCCATGTCGCTTGACACCGCGGGCGAGCTGCTTCTGTGGGGAGCGCGCAGTAGAACCATGCGATTCCACAACAACCGCTTCGCTAGAGTCATCCGCGAAGAGTCATTTGTCGGTACAGTGATCTCCACGCAGCAGGCTGCGGACGGAAGCATATGGCTCGGCTCACGCGATGCCGGTCTCTTTCAAATTCGGCAAGGACAGTTACAAGTCTTGCTGGAGTACGCGGCGATTGGAAGCATCAATGCGTTGGCGCCCGCCGGCAACGCATTGATGCTTGGTACAGACAATGGGCTGCAGTCCTGGGACGGAAAGCTACTCATGCGGCCGCCATCGCTGGCGTCCATCGCGAAGCTCCGGATCTTTGCGCTTACACGCGACCAGCAAGGCAATCTGTGGGCTGGCACCAATCATGGTCTTCTTCGCATCTCTCCCACGCTCGGCGTCTCCACCGAGTTCCTTCAGAATAAGCCAGGCGAGGAGATCGCCGTCGTCTACGAAGACCGCGACGGAGACATCTGGTTCGGTGGCCCCCGTGGGATCGAGCGCCTGCGTGATGGCATGTTCACGCAATACTCGACCGCACAGGGCGTACCTCCCCACGACGAAGGCCCAATCTTCGTGGACGAAGAAGGACGGACGTGGTTCGCCCCCGCGACGGGTGGTCTCTGGTGGTTGAAAGATGGGCGCGCTGAACGTGTCGTCGTTGACGGTCTCGGCAACGACGTTGTGTACTCCATTAGCGGAGGCGGCGGAGAACTATGGCTCGGTCGTCAGCGGGGCGGCTTGACAGAGCTCATCCGAAGAGACAGCACCTTCGTTGCACATACCTTCACCATGGCCGAGGGGCTCGCGCAGAACAGCGTCTTCTCTGTCCATCGCAATCGGGACGGAACTGTGTGGGCCGGCACGGTCAGCGCGGGCGTCAGCGAGTTGAAGCACGGCAGGTTCACCAACTACTCCATAGCCAATGGGTTGGAGTCCAACGTCATCTTCTCCATCGTCGAAGGCTTCGACGGCACCATGTGGTTCGCAGACCCCGGCGGCATCATCAGCTTTGCGAATGGCCGCTGGACAAACTTCGGTGCCGTCGACGTTCAGTCATCGCCAAACGTCCGCTCCATCTTCGAAGACTCACAACACGTTCTCTGGATCGCAACGCTTACCGGCGTGGCGTACCTGAAGGACGGCCAAATCGAAGCGCTTCGTGGCCTGCCCGAACCACTGCGCGAAGAGGTGCTCGGCATGGCGCAGGACAAGGCAGGCTCTCTGTGGGTCGTCACGTCAGACCATGTCCTGCAGGTAAACCGCGACCACCTGCTTACCGCCTCTTTGGAGGACGGAGACGTCCATAATTATGGAGTCGAAGATGGCCTTCCCGCCGTCGAAGGAATTCGGCGCGACCGCTCCGTAGTCTCAGATCCGGCAGGCCGGATCTGGGTGCTGCTGGCCCATGGAATTGCTGTAACAGACCCCTCCAAGGCGCGGGCCTACACGCTTCCCGTAGGCGTTCGCATCGAATCCGTCACGGCAGAAGGGCGTCCCGTTCAATTGGCTGAGCACCCGAATCTGGTAGCTGGCACGCATAGCATCACCTTCAAATTCGCGGATACCAATCTCTCCGTTCCCGAGCGAATCCGCTTTCGCTACCGTCTCGATAACTCTGACCAGGGCTGGAGCAGCGACGTGGCCTTGCATCAGGTGGTCTACAACAACCTCGGCCCCGGCAGCTACCGCTTTCGCATCGTGGCCTCCAATGGTCTCGGCGTATGGAACGGCCCTGAGACATCCATCTCCTTCGTCATCGAGCCCGCTCTCTGGCAGACCTGGTACTTCCGTCTCGCCTGTCTGCTCTTGCTTCTCGCCTTAGCGGTCCTCGTCTATCGGCTCCGCCTCGCGCACCTCACCGAACAGATGAACCGGCGCTTTCAGGACCGTCTCGCAGAGCGCACGCGCATCGCGCAGGACCTGCACGACACCTTGTTGCAGGGTGTTCTCAGCGCCTCCATGCAGCTCGATCTCGCTGAAGACCGCATCCCTGCTGACTCGCCCGCCAAGCCTGTGCTGCGCCGCGTGCTTGAGCTCATGGCCCACGTCACGGACGAAGGCCGCCGGGCCCTCAAAGGCCTCCGCGCCGTCGACAGCAACTCGCTCAGCCTCGAAGTCGCCATGTCGCGTCTCGCGACCGAACTGCTTCCGGACGACGGCATCGCGTATCGCGTCATAGTACATGGAACACCGCTTCCTCTTCAGCCTGTCGTGCGCGATGAGGTCTACCGCATCGGCAGGGAAGCCGTGCTCAATGCCCTCGTCCACGCGCAACCCAACAGTGTTGAAGTGGAGTTAGAATATGCCAACCGCTTCCTGCGGCTCCTCGTTCGCGACGATGGCCGTGGCATCGATCCACGCATCTTGAGCAGTGGTCGCGAAGGCCACTGGGGCCTCACCGGCATGCGCGAACGCTCCGAGAGCATCGGCGCACAGCTGAAGCTGCGCAGCCGCCTTGGAGCTGGAACAGAAGTGGAGCTCGTGGTACCGGGTGCGATTGCATTTCAGAACGCGAACCCGCGTTCCAAACCTCACTGGCAGTCGTGGCTCAGCCTTGGCCGCGCAGACAGGACGCGCAAGGACGAAAGGAGATCCGACCGTTCATGAACTCAATTGAAAAGATCCGAGTCTTCTGTGTCGACGACCATCCGCTCATGCGCGAAGGCATCGCCGCAGTTATTCGCAATGAACCGGACATGCTGTTCGTAGGCGAGGCACAGTGCGGACGCGACGCGATCGCGGGCTTCCGGGAGTACCAACCCGACGTCACGCTCATGGACCTCCGCCTCCCCGACATCAGCGGCATCGACGCGCTTATCGCCATTCGCACCGAACACAAGGACGCGCGCATCATCATGCTCACCACCTTCGACGGCGACGCGGAAATTCAGCGCTCCCTTGAAGCCGGCGCAAAGGGATACATGCTCAAGAGCATGCCCCGCAAGGAGCTCCTGGAGATGGTACGCAAAGTGCACGCCGGCAAACGCCACGTCCCTCCAGAGATCGCGGCCCAACTCGCCGAGCATATTGGTCACGAAACCCTCAGCAAACGTGAGATCGAGGTCCTGCAGAAGATCGCAGGCGGCAATCGCAACAGCGACATCGCCGCACTGCTCTTCATCACCGAAGAGACCGTCAAGGGTCACGTCAAACACATCATGGAAAAACTCGGTGCCAGCGACCGCACCGAGGCCGTCGCCATCGGTCTGCGCCGCGGCATCATTCAGCTTTAGCTCTTGCCGATGTCGCATAAGAACCCCCCTATCGAGGGATTCACTGCAACGCAGGAACGCCTAAGCTAGCCCTATTTCGCGTTCATGCGATCAGGAGGGCTCCGCTGCAAAGGCTATTCACAAGCTTCCCGGAAGGTTGGCCCGGCATGGGTCTGTTTGTCCTTCGGCTCGCTGTAGCCCTTCACGTCTTCGATAGCCAGCCCGCATTGGATCCCTGGGTCCATCCAGCCCTCACGCTGTCAGCTATCATCCTCTGCGTTGCTGTCCTCATCGGCCTCTTCACCCCGGTGGCCAGCATCGCCCTGGCAGGCACGCAATTTGCGGCGTACGCCACGCTCGTTCTCACAAGCGACCCACTTAGGACGATATATCTGTTGCACTCTGCGGAGACGGCATTGGTCTGCATCGCACTCGCTCTGCTTGGCCCCGGCGCCTACGCCTGGGACGCGACACTCTTCGGCCGCCGCGAGATCATGATCCCGAAAGACCGTCGCCGCTTCTAGCCGCGACCCCCAGATAGTGTTGCTCTCCGCGCCCTCTACGCTGGTGTGCAAAATGCCTTCGATGGCGGTATGCAACCGCGCGCGCCGCGGCGCATACTCCGACTCACGAGCAGCATGTTCGTTCGCTTTCACCGCAGGAGGGCAGGATGTCCGATCACGACTTCACGCACGCTTCAGAGATTGCAGACCAGGCCGAACTTGAACTTGCTATCTATCTGCGTGCCGCGCAGAAATGTCTGGGATTCCGCGATCCTCTGCACACCGGCCACATCTGGATAGACACTCTGGAATCTATCGAGTGGCCCTCTCGCGAGCACGAGAAGCTCTTCCGTAGAGTCACCATCCTTGCAATGCTTCAACTCTTTCGGAATGCAACGGAGACATCGGTCATGCCCACTCGCACATCCTCCGTCCCCCTCACCGCGGGAGAAAGGCCTGAGCAGGAGAGCATTCATCTGCACCACTCACAGCGGGCAAAGGAGTTCTTATGTCGAAATTGAGGGGAAAAGTAGCACTCGTCACCGGGGCATCGCGTGGCATCGGCGCGGCCATCGCAAAGCGTCTCTCCGCGGATTGAGCCAACGTCGCCATCACCTATGCGAAGGACGCCACCGCCGCGGCAGCCCTGGTCAAGGCCATCGAAGTCAACGGCGACTGGGCTGCACCGCAGATCGCCGCTACTGCGCTCGGCCGTTACGGCCACGCCGATGAGGTCGCTGCTCTGGTCGCCTTCGTCGCCGGCCCGGAGTCCTCGTACATCACCGGAGCCAAACTCACCGTCGACGGCGGCACAGACTCGTAGACCACTCGTACTCACTCACGATACGCACACGCTCTACTTCACAGCAGCCTTCAACTTCACAGCAGCCTTCAACCGCTGCCTCATCACCTTTACGGCCTCGGCACTCTGGTCAATCAGGATGTACTCGCGCCCATTCCGCGCAGCGGCCACGCCGGTCGTCCCCGACCCCGCAAAGAAGTCCAGCACCGTATCGCCTGGGTTCGAGTGCACTCGAACAATCCGCTCCAGTATCCCCAGCGGCTTCTGCGTCGGGTAGCCGGTCTTCTCCTTGCCCGTCGGCGAAACGATCGTGTGCCACCACACATCGGTTGGCGTCTTGCCCCGCGCCGCCTTCGCCGCGCCCACCAGTCCCGGAGCCATGTACGGTATCCGGTCGCTGGCGTTCAGGTTGAACGTGTACGCGCTCGGGTCCTTCGTGTACCACAGGATGTTGTCATGCTTCGCCGGCCAGCGCTTCGTTGGCCGCGCGCCATAGTCGTATGCCCAGATGATCTCGTTCTGAAAGCACGCCCTGCCCGCGCCGCCATCTGCCGCGAACACCTCATCCAGTAGCACCTTGCAGTAGTGCACCTCGCGCGGGTCGATGTGGAAGAACAGAGAACCCGTCGGCGTCAGAACTCGGTGCGCCTCCACCAGCCGAGGCCGCAAAAAGCCCAGGTAATCCTCAAATGTGTCCCGATAGACTGGCGTCGTCGCCAGCGCCTCGGTGCGGTACCGATGCCCGCCAAAGCCTGTGCGATCGCCATCCGCGTCGCGCACCGTTTTCATGCGTGTCCGCTTCTGCGTGGTCCCCGTATTGAACGGCGGGTCGATATAAATCAGCGGAACGCTCCCCGAAGGCAGCTTGCGCAGCGCGGCGAGGTTCTCCTGGCGGATGATGCGGCTCAACTCGGTCTCCTTACTGGGCATCCTGACAAGTGAGTCTATTATCAAAGAGTCATAAACGTCGGGCGTCCCATCCTGCATCAAATCGGGTAGGCTGGGCCAGGTCGGGATCAGGAGATACAGGTACGTGGCAACGGAGCTCTATTTCGAAGACTTCTATCCGGGACTCAAGTTCGTCTCCGGACGCAGCTACAAAGTAACCGCCGAAGAGATCAAGCAGTTTGCGGAGCAGTACGATCCCCAGCCCTTTCACCTCGACGAGGCAGCCGGTGAGAGCTCCTTCTTTAAGGGCCTCGCGGCCTCCGGCTGGCTCACCGCCGCCATCGTCATGCGCCTCCGCGTGGAGTCCATCCGCGTAGCCGGTGGCATGATCGGCGCTGGTGTCGAAGAGATGCGCTGGACGCAGGCCGTTCGTCCCGGCGACTCGATCCGCACCGAAGCGGAGATCCTGCACGTCCGTCCCTCGGCGTCGCGGCCCAAGTACGGCCTTGTCCGTTCGCGCACCACGGTCTTCAATCAGCGCGGAGAGGTTGTCATGCGTTCGGTGGTCAACTTCCTGGCCCCACTGCGCCCCACAGCCTCCTAGTCCCACGGTCTCCTAGTCCCACGGCATAACCACACTGGTGCCCCATGTCTCGCTTTTGAGACATGGGTTCGCCACACCACGTCAGTTACTCCCTGCGCTTGCACAGTCCCTCGGCGTATCCTGACACTCGTGCGCATGACTGTTCTAGCGTCGGGCTCCAAGGGCAACGCGACCATCGTCGCGGCAGGGAAGACCGCCCTGCTCGTCGATGCCGGCCTCCGCTGCCGGGAGCTGCTCAAGCGCATGGCCGCTGTCGGCGAAGACCCCGCCGCCCTCACCGCGATCCTTATCACGCATGAGCACGTCGACCACGTCGCTGGCCTCTCTGTTCTAGCCCGCCGTCTCGGCATCCCCGTCTACTTTACCGAGCAGACGCACCGTGCCTGGGTCCGCATGATGACGCCGAAGACCACCATGACCTACGCCAAGTGGCTCGAAATGCGTGAGCGCGAGCACGCCGCCGCGCAAGCCGCAGAAAACACCCCAATCCACGCTCCGGCACACACCGTCATGGCCGTCGCCGACGAGTCCGAATCAGTTCTCGAGCCAACGTTGGAACCCGACCCTGACGACGACACCCCCGTAGCGAAGAAAGACCCCGCCGCGCTGCCCGCCGTCGAGTACTTTCGCGCTGGCAACAACTTCTCCATCGGCGAGATCGACATCGCCCCCTTCACCATCCCGCACGACGCCGCAGACCCCTGCGGCTTCGTCTTCCACGCCCGCTCCGAGAGCCTCCGTATGGCCATCGCCACCGATCTCGGCTACATCCCGCCCAACGTCAAGATGGCTCTCAAGAACGTCGACGTCCTCTTGCTCGAGTCCAACCACGACCTTGAGATGCTCAAGGACGGCCCCTACCCGTGGAGCGTGAAGCAACGCGTCCTTAGCCGTGTGGGTCATCTATCGAACGCAGCCGCGGCCGAGTTTCTCAGCCACGATTACGACGGTGGCGCGCACACTATCGTCCTCGGTCACATCTCCGAGAGCAATAATCTTCCCGAACTTGCGCTCCTCGCGGCGGAGCAGGCTATCGCCAATCGAATGAGCCTCTTAGGGAATCGGCTTGTGCTCGCGAGCCAATCGGAACCATCGGCGTCAATCTGTCTCTGACAGTCTTTCGATGAATCCACCCCGGTACACCGGGCGTCCAACCTGGTGATGCGGAATAAATGGCTTTCGGCCATCGTAGTAAGTGCGATAAACTGGAGGTGGTGAACCCTGATATGGCAAATTACTCTCATCGAACCGGCGCGAACGAGATTCCTTCCTGCACGGATCCGGTTGTAGGGGCCATCCTCTCCGGATGGCGGTATGACATAACGGGCAACTCTCCCGATCTTCGCCGCGAATATGAAGCCCATTTGAGCGATTGCGGACACTGCCGCCGTCGCCAGCGTATCCATCGCACCGTCGATGTGCTCCTGCTGGCCGCGACATCGCTCTCCTTCACGGCATTTTTGCTGGCCGCGCTGGTGATGCACCGGCTTGAGGCCCTCAGCCACATCACCAACGTCCACCTCCACCTGCACAACGACGGCGTCGCAGCTCTGGCTCGCATCCCGGACTCCATCACTATCGGTCTTGAGACCGTCGCCATCGCAGGCGTGATCGTCTCCATGCTTCTCTGGGTGCTGGTCGCTATGGCGACTCCGATCTTCGGCATGCTCACCTCGTTCATCCAGGAGCATATCTCGCCTGAACTGCGCGAACGTCTCCGCAAGCAGGAAGCCTAGCCAGAGAAAGCCGTCTGTCGGACCCCACCTTGAACGAGACCTCTATCCCCGACGGCTATCACCCCGCCTCCCACACCAGCGGAGAGAACATCGCAGAACTCGAAGCTTCGCTCGAAAGCAAATCCGCCGAAGCATCCGGCAAGAGCGCCAATACCTCTCTCTGGAACTACCCCGCCACCTACACTCTCATCGGCATCAACGTCCTCGTCTTCGCGGTGATGTTCCCCTTGGGTCCGGTTCCATCCATGCTGCACGCGCATCTTTGGACCGGCATCCTCACCGCCTCATTCGACCCGGATACGCTCCTCCGCTTCGGTGCTACGAGCTCATATCTTGTGCAGCACGGGCAGTGGTGGCGTCTGGTTACAGGTGCCTTCGTACACGTCACCCTGCTCCACATCCTGCTCAACATGTGGTGCCTCTGGAACCTCGGTCTCTTTGGTGAGCCGTTGCTCGGCAAGCGCGGGCTCGTATCCGTCTACCTGCTCACCGGTACCGCTGGGATGATGCTCTCTTTCGCATGGGCAATCTTCCGCTTCCAGCCCGCACTCGTCGCCGGAGCCTCCGGTGCTGTCTTCGGCATCGCTGGCATCCTGATCGTTCTGCTCTCCAACCGCAACCTTCCCGTTCCTTGGGAAGAGCTTCGCAAGTTGCGCCAGCAGGTCATCTTCTTTGCAGCGATCAATCTCGTGCTCGGCCTCGGACCGGACATCCTGGCGATGGGTGCAGCCAGCCAGCTGTCGGCCCTGCATATCAGCCCCGACAGCCTGCCGCACATCGACAACTCCGCCCACCTCGGCGGCTTCCTCAGTGGCCTCGCTCTCGGTGTACCGCTCTTCCCTCGCATGACCTCCGGTCGCGCCACCTACCGCCACCGCCAGCGCATTACGTTCATCGCCGCAGCCCTGCTGCTCTGCCTCTTCGGCTACGCTATCGCCAAGGCGCGAGCGTAGCTCCTGACCCTCTTGACAGCCTTACTAAAATAGACGCAGAAGAGGCCCGGCAAATGCCGGGCTTCTGATCTATGACAACCAAGTACCCACCAGGTCGATTACGAGCCTAACCCTAATTCGCTGCGGATCTTACCGTGGGATTTGGGGAGGGAGGCGGCGACTGCAAGAGCAAAAAATGCCCCGGCTTTCGCCAGGGCTCTGTGTCAGTCGTACAAACCTAACTTATCGAAGTCGTTGCGGCGAACTTGCGAACCATAGCCAGCAACAGCCTGCGGTCGCTCTCGGTCAGTTGCGAGGCATACTTCTGAACCTGTGTCAGGAACCGGATCTCATCCTCGCCCAGAGCCGCTGTATTCGTATCCGGGGCCGCACTCTCTCTCGACGTGTCTTCGGCAAAGAACTGGCTCAGCGGCAGCTCCAGCGCTGTTGCGATCTTCTGCAGCGTATCCAGAGATGGCACGGTGTGCCCATTCTCCACGCGTGAAAGGTAGCAGCGCAGCAGGCCGGTGCGCTTTTCGATGTCACCCTGCGACATGCCCCGCTGCAGCCGGAAGCTGCGGATCGTTACGCCGATATTGATCGGTGCCGGCTCCGGCGAGGGTACCCTCGCTGTCCCGTTCTGCTGCGGCACGACTGTTGTCATAGAAGCCATTAGCCGTAAAGTACCTATCGGCCATCGTAGTAGCAAGGCTTTAACTCAAGAAACTCGTTCTTCGCCGTACCTTTCGAGATTCGTGTCGTCCGCGACACGTGGCCCAACCATCCTCCCACAACGCGAAAACGCCAAGTTTCGCCTCAAATGCCGTGGCGAAACTTGGCGTCTCTCTTCGCGTACTTTGCGGGAGCTTTTGCTCCGTGCTACCCCATATACATCCCGCCATTCACATCCAGCGTATGTCCGGTGATGTACCCCGCGCCCTCCGACGCCAGAAACGCGACCGCCGCTGCAATATCCGCATCCGTACCATACCGCCCCAGCGGAATATGGCTCATGATCGTCTCCTTCTGCTCATCGGTCAGCACATCGGTCATCGCTGTCTGGATAAACCCAGGCGCGACAGCATTCACCGTGATGCCGCGGCTGGAAAACTCGCGCGCCAGCGACTTTGTCAGCCCGATCATTCCAGCCTTCGACGCGCCATAGTTCGCCTGCCCCGGAGCTCCGGTCTCACCCGACACGGACGAGATATTCACAATTCGTCCCCAACGTGACTTCATCATCGCGGGAATCAGCGCCTGCGTCAGCAAAAAGCTGCCCGTCAGGTTCGTCCGTATCACATCTTCAAAGTCGGACAGCTTCATCCGCATCACCAGCCCGTCCTTCGTGATGCCGGCGTTGTTTACCAGAATCTGCACAGTACCAAGCTCGGCCAGTACGGCCTTCGCGCCCGCTTTGATCGACTCCTCGCTCGCCACATCCAGCGCAAAGCTCTTTGCCGTGCCGCCAGCAGCTGCGATCTCCGCCGCAACCGCCTCCAGCTTCTCCACATTGCGCGCCGCCAGCGCAACCGTAGCGCCCTGTTTTGCCAGTTCCAGAGCGCATGCGCGCCCAATCCCCTGCGATGCGCCTGAAATCAGCGCGACTCTTCCTGCCAATGAACTCAAGTATTCCTCCAGGCCATTCTTTCCGGCCCACTTCTGTCTCTGTGTATTAAATCACTGTCTGCCGCGATATTCTTGGCAGGTCATGTCCGATCACCCCGCCAAGCCTGCCGCGCCCAGCACCACCGAAGTCTACGCCATCCACGGGGCCGAGCCCGAAGTCCTCGCCTACGCCATGGCTAAGTACAGCCGCTCCGCGCTCACCATGCGCGAATCGCTCACCGAGATCAGCTCCCAGCGCGCCGAGCAGTTCCTCAACACCTTCTACTTCCAGTACGGCCACCGCTCCATCGCCGACCTCGCGCACATCCCCTTCGCCATCGAGCGCCTTAGCCTCCTCGCCGCCATCGCGCTCGTCGACGAGACCCGCTGGGACGGCCAGGAGCGCTCCACGCGCTATCAGGACTTCCGCCGCAGCGGCTGGTACACCCCGGATCTCCACAACAAGGCCAAAGCCGCCTACACGCTCGCCATCGAGTCTCTCTTCCACGCCTACGATGACCTCAGCGCAGGCATGTTCGAGGCCCTCAAAGCAGCCATTCCATGCCCAACGGAGATGAAGCCCGACGCCTACGCGCGCACCCTCAAGGCCCGCGCCTTCGACGCCGCGCGCTACCTGCTTCCGCTCGCCACCAATACCTCGCTCGGCCAGATCGTCAACGCCCGCACACTTGAAACGCAGGTCTCGCGCCTGCTCTCCAGCGAGTTCGCCGAAGTCCGCGACCTCGGCGTAAAACTCCGCGCCGCAGCCAGCGAGCCCGCATGGAACGTCCAGCGCGACAAGCTCGAAGAGATGGCTGGTGAGGGTACCGTCGATCCAACCGCCACGGCCGAGATCCTCAACACTCTCATGCCGCCGGTCCGCACCGCGCCCACACTGGTCAAATACGCGGAACCGAACGAGTACCAGATCACCAGCCGCACCGAGCTCCGCCAGGCCGCAGCCGAGCTCATGCGCGACCATGACGGTAACCCGCGGCCAATCTATCCCACACCCGTCGTCGATCTACTTGACGATGACGAAGACCTCGAGGTCGAACTCGTCACCAGCCTGCTCTACCCGCACTGCCACTACTCCTACCGCCA
>CAJCIM010000080.1 GCA_903970395.1 Acidobacteriaceae bacterium | reverse complement strand
AACATCATCGTCGGCGTCGCCGCTCTCCAGCCCGCCGAGTTCGTCATCATCAACATCCAGGCCTGGGCCGGCAGCGAATCCACCACACTCCCTCACAAGCCAACCCTTTAACCCTCTACTCATCCTTGCTGTGATACGCTCGGCTCCGATGCGTAGTCTTCTCTTTCTGCCCGCAACTCTTCTCGCCATCGCCTCTTTCTCGACACCCGCTCAGGCCGCAGACTGCCACGCGCTCGCCGCGCTCACACTGCCCGACACCACCATCCTGACCGCCGAGCCGGTCCACGGTGGCCACCTCACGCCTCCCTACGGCGCGCCCGTGTCCGCACTGCCGCCCTTCTGCCGCGTCACCGGCATCCTCCATCCCACCTCAGACTCCGTCATCCGCTTCGAGGTCTGGATGCCCGAGACCAGCTGGAACCATCGCTTCATCGGCATCGGCAACGGAGGCTTCGCAGGCGGAATCTACTACAGCCAGCTCGCCGAAAACCTCCGCCGCGGCTTCGCCACCGCTGGCACCGACACCGGCCATCAGGCCGATGGCCAGGACGCCAGCTGGGCCTATCACCATCCGGAGAAGATTGCAGACTTCGGCTACCGTGCCATCCATCTCACCACCGTGCAGGCCAAAGCCATCATCGTCGGCTTCTACACCGACTCCCTCACCAAGTCGTACTTCGACTCCTGTTCCGACGGCGGCCGCGAAGCCCTTATGGAAGCACAGCGCTTCCCCGACGACTACGACGGAATCCTCGCCGGCGCACCCGCCTACAACTGGACCAAAATGCTCGCCGCCTCCGTCGATGAGACCAAGGTGTTCGTCGGCAATCCGGCAGGCTACATTTCCAGCCTCAAGCTCCCCGCCATCACGGCGGCAGCTCTGGCGCAGTGCGATGAGCAGGACGGCCTGAAAGACGGCATCATCAACGATCCCCTCTCCTGCCACTTCGACCCCAGCGTACTGCTGTGCAAACAAGGCGACGAGCTCAGCTGCCTCACTGCGCCCCAGATCGCCTCACTCAAGAAGATCTACACCGGCGGTACCGATGACAAAGGGAACCTGATCTTTCCTGGCCTCATGCCCGGCGACGAAGCGCACCAGTGGAAGAGCTGGCTGGTCGGCGATGGCCCCACCGCGAGCCTCTACACCCAGAACTACTTCCGCTACATGGTCTTCAGCGATCCGCACTGGGACCCTCTCACCGCCGACACGGATAAAGCCCTGCACGAAGCCGATGCGAAGACCGCGCAGGCACTCAACGCCACCGATCCCGACCTCAGCCGCTTCGCCGCGCACGGCGGCAAGCTGATCCTCTATCACGGCTGGAACGACCCGGCGATCTCGCCGCTCAGCACCATCCACTACTACCAGCAGGTGCAGGAAAAGATGGGTGACGCCAAGACAGAAGAGTTCGTCCGCCTGTACATGGTCGCCGGCATGGGCCACTGCTCCGGCGGCCCGGGAGCGTCTGCCTTTGGGCAAGGCGGTCTGCCCACCGCAAAGGGGCCGAAGTTCGGCATCTTCGACGCACTCCAAACCTGGGAAGAGAACGGCACCGCGCCCACTTCTATCATCGCCACAAAATACGGCTCCAGCGCCAAGGTAGAGATGACCCGCCCACTTTGCCCCTACCCACAGCTACCCAAATACAACGGTACCGGCGACCCCAACGACTCCGCCAGCTTTGTCTGCGCCGACCCAACCCACTAATCAGGCGACCACAAGCCAACTCCCATTTTCTGTTTCAAAAGACCCTATACAGTTCAGCTATTTAGCAGTTCTAAGATGACGAAAAATTAGCAGCCCAACATAGAGTTCTTGTTGTATCGTGATCCCACTGTATCTAAAAATGGAAAGTAGGTCCTTCAGTGGGGCTCTCTGTGTCACGCCAGCCGTCTGTCGCATCGTCTCGTCGTCTTCTCCTTACAATCACGCTGAGTCTTCTGGGAACTCTGGCAGGATGCGCTGGTAGCGGCTCCGGTTCAACCGGCAGTGGCGGCGGCACCAACACCACCGCCCCAGCCATCACATCCATCAGCCCAACTAAGGCCACCGCGGGCGCAAGCGCGCTGACACTGACCATCTCCGGCTCTGGGTTCATCAGCATCAGTGCCGTCGAGGTCGGCGGCACCCTCGAGGCCACCACCTATGTCAGCGCGACCCAACTGACCGCAACCGTCCCGGCGACCCAGCTCACCAACGGCGCACAGATCCCAGTCGTCGTATTGAACGGATCCAGCGGCACGACGACCGCAGTCAACCTCGAGATCGACAACCCCGCGCCGGCCATTGCCTCCATGTCCACCACCACCGCGGTGGCAGGCTCGCCGAATGCCGTCATCATCACCTTTACCGGCACCGGATTTGTACCCTCTACCGTCATCAACGTGAATGGCTCCCCGCGCGCCACAACGTACGTCAACTCCACTCAGGTCAGCGTCGCCCTGCCATCCGCCGACTTCGCAGCCGCAGGCACCCTCTCCATCACCGCGGTCAACCCTGCGCCCGGCGGCGGAGCCTCTGCAGCCGCCACCATCGCCATCAATGATCCTTCTCCCTTTGCCATTAGCTTCACTCCGTCAATCCTCAGCGCCGGCTCGACCTCGCCAACAACGGTCACGGTCAAGGGCTCAGGCTTCGTCGCTGCGTCCGTGCTGCAGGTAAACGGCACCGCACGGCCCACCACCTTCGTCAACTCCACCACTCTCACCTTCACGGCCACCGTCGCCGACCAGGCAACAGCCACGTCCCTCCCTATTACGGTGACCAATCCTGCGCCCGGCGGCGGTACTTCGCCCATCGCTTATCTCAGTGTCGGCCAACCGTTAACCACACCGGTCATCACTGCGGTCTCTCCCACAACGTTCATCGTCGGCTCTCCGGCTACGACGATCACCGTGACGGGAACCGGCTTTGTGCCCAACGGCAACAGCACCACGCTTGCCAGCACTTCGACTCTTTCCGTCGTTCAGTGGAACGGCGTAAACCTGCCTACGAACTACTCCTTCTCCTTCAATGGCACCACCACCCCCAGCGTTGAACTCATAGCAACCGTGCCCGCATCCGACCTCACGGCAACAGGAACGGCAAGCATCACCGTCAACACACCCAACGCCAGCCCATCCACATCGAACGCAGTAACCGTAACCATCAGCAATCCGCCGGTCCCCACGCTCACTGGCCTGTCTCCCAGCGGAGGCCCCATCAACACGGCCGCCGCCGTCACCCTCACAGGTACCGGGTTCAATGCAAACACAACAGTAGCCCTTAACGGCGTGACCATCCCGGCCACCTACGTCAGTTCCACACAACTCACGGCGACCTTCCCGGCGTCCGCACTCGCGACACCTGGAAACGTAAACGTCACCGTCACCACCCCTGCACCCGGCGGCGGCACTAGCGCAGCTCAGATCTTCACCACATTCCTCTCCATCCCGAACAACGATCTCGTATACAACGCCGTCGATGGCCTGCTCTACGCGTCTATGCCTGCGTCGGCTGCAGGAGCGCCCGGCAACGCCGTCGTCGGCATCGATCCCAACACCGGCACCATCACTCGGCAGATCCAGGTCGGCACCAATCCCAACAAGCTCGCTCTCTCCACCGACGGCACCCAGCTCTTCGTCGGCATTGACGGTGCGGGAGCCATAGCACAGATCAATCTCGCCCAGGGCAAGGTCGTCAATCAGTTCACCCTCGGCGGCGGTCCCGGCATCTATAACCCGCCCTACACAGCTGCCAGTTTGGCTGCCGTTCCCGGTCTGCCAAACTCGGTCGCCGTTGCCACCTCCGGCGAGATCAGCGGAAATGGCGTCACCATCTACGACTCTGGCGTCGCCCGCACTAGCAGCTCGGTCAACGTTGGCAACGGGCCGCTCAGCTTCGGCTCATCCGCGTCCACTCTCTATCTGGACTCGGGCTATGTCGATGCCCTCACCTTGGCCTCCACCGGCATCACCAAGTCGACCCAGCTCGCTTCCACCACCGGCACTCTCACCAACCTCCAGTATGACAACGGAGAGCTATATCTATCCAACGGTCAGGTGCTCAACGCCTCCACTGGAGCGCTAAACGGCACCTTCTACACCTCCGGGACAACACAGGCCAACGGCCCTGTCGTCTCGGACTCCACCCTCGGCCGGGCCTTCATCGCCGTAGCGCCATTCTCCTCCACCGCCGGCGTCTACGTCTTCGATGAAACCTCGTTCGACCTCCTCGGCAGCATCCCGCTCAACAATCTCGGTACCGCAGGCTATCCAACCAGCTTCCGCAAGATCGTGCGCTGGGGCCAGAACGGCCTTGCGCTGTCAGCGATCCCAAGTGCATTTACCTCCAACAACCAGATCTACATCCTCCAGTCTTCGCTCGTAAAGGATGTCTCCGCGTCCCCGGCGGATCTCTCGATCACACTCACCGCTCCGGCCACGGCCACCACCGGAACCGCAGTCAGCTACGTCGCAACCGTCACCAACTCCGGTCCCAATGCCGCAGTTGGCGCAACGCTTACCGTAGGCCTCGATCCTTCGCTGATCATCAACAGCATCACGCCGACCCAGGGCTCATGCACCACCGCCGCTACGTTCACCTGTGATCTCAGCGGCCTCGCCACCGGAGCCAGCGTTACCGTTACGGTGAGCGCCACCCCCACTAACTCGGGTACGCTAGCCGCAACATCCTCCGTCTCCTCCTCCAGCTTCGACTCGAAGCTCTCCAATAACCAGGCCACCGCAAGTACGACCGTCACTGGCAGTCTCTTCGGAGCCGTTCCATCGCTCTCCGCCATCTCTCCCAACTTGGTTCAGGCGGGCGCTGCGGCCTTCACTCTCACGGTAACCGGAACAGGCTTCAACGCAAGTTCCACCATCAATCTGGGCACCACCGCGCTGACGACAACCTACGTCAGCCCCACGAAGCTCACCGCAGCCGTCACAGCTGCGGCGATCGCAAACTACGGTTGGTCGCCTGTCACCGTCTCTAACCCGGCTCCCGGCGGCGGTGTCTCCTCGGTCGTCCCACTTACCATCTACGACCTCGTCAACGTTCCGGCAAACTCAATCCTCTTCGATCCCTACGGACAGTCGCTGTATGCAACGGTACCCAGCACCGCCACTGGTATCACCCCCAACTCTGTCGTCGCCATCAATCCAGCCACCGGTGCAGTAGGCACGCCGGTCACCGTCGGCAGCCAGCCCACAGTGATGTCCGAAACCTCCGATGGCAACTACATCTACATCGGATTGAGCGGAGCGGACAGTCTGGCGCAGTTCAACCTCCTCTCCCAGACTGTGGCGTCGACCATACCCATCCAATACTCCTCAACCAGCACTCCAGCGCTATCGCTCGCTACGATGCCCGGTAGCGACACAACTCTAGCCATCGGTATCTCAGCCTTCGCGGAGCAGTTCGGCATCTTCGACGTAAGTGGAAATACCGGCACGTTCCGCACGAACATCTCCGGCATCTACTCCGGCGTCAATCCGGTCTTTGCCAGCCCGACGGAGCTTTACGCCTACGACAGCGAAACATCAGGTGCGGAGTTCTACCGTTACAACGTAACCGCCAACGGCCTCTCCCTCATCGACGGCACAACTCTCAACGGTATGGGAGGCTTCAGCGGGAACTTCCAGCTGGTAAACGGCCGCGTCTACGGGGCCGGCGGCGGTATCGCAAACCCCACCACCACGCCTCCGTCGCAGATCGCCACCCTTCCACTGATCGACTTCTACGGATCTGGGGTCACCGGGGAGAGCGCCGGAATAGCCCCGGATCCTTCATTGCAGAAGGAGTTCATCATGCTTCAGAACGTCGCAGGGACCTCAGCCTTTGGACTGGCCCGATACGATCTGAACACCTATCTGCCGGAACAGATTCTGACCTTACCCGCAGCGCTCTCAGCAGGCGAATCGGGCTGGACCCTGCTGCGCTTCGGTCAGGACGGCCTGGCCCTGTTCACCATCAACAACAACTTCGGCTCAACTCCAGCCGTATCGCAGATGCTCCTTCTGCATGGCCCGTTCATCGCTCCGCAGGAACTCTCCACAAGCACCGCGGCGAGCCTCACCTCCAGCTCTGCCTCCACCATCGCCCACGGCAGCGGCAACACCACTCTCACCCTCACCGGCTCGAACTTCCTCCCCGGCGTCGCCGTCACCTGGAATGGAAGCTACCGCACAACCACAATCATCGACTCTGCCCATGTCACCGTGGCCATCCCGGCCAGCGATCTCGCAGCCGCGGGTACTGCATCCGTAGTCGCCACCAATCCTGGAGCCCCCGCATCGAGCTCGCTCCAGATCACCATCAACTAACGAACCGCACTTCAAACCGGGGAGCTGCTGAAACGTGGGAAACCACCCACAGCAGCTCCCGTTTCCACCTCACCTTGACACACCACGTACAATTGAGAAGTAGGAAGAACCCGGCCCAGAGTCGGGTTTCGCTGTCTCGGCTCTCATTAGCAACCAAAGTCTCCCCAAAGGTCGATACGGCGCTAACCTCAATCCGCTGCGGATTTTACCCTTAAAAACAGGGAAGGGTCGGCCGCCCACAGACTGTCGCAAAGGCGCTGGCTATCATACGCGGCGAGATACGCAACAATCGTCGCAAAGAAGTGTCTACACTGTCCGAGAGCCGGACCTGCAACACTCAGGATCAGTGAGGCCGGAACTCTCTCCGAATCGCCTGACTAACTCCGCACGTCTTAAGAGAGTGGCAGAGCAGCGGATTGAAGGAGAGATCATGAACGTCACGGGCAGAATTGGAAAGACATTCGTAGCAGGCAGCGCAGTTCTCACGCTTGGTCTTCTTGCAGCCTCCACGGCGCGGGCCCAGGCTGGCTACCAGAACGGGTACAACGACCCCAGCCAGAACCAGTATCAGCAGCAACAGCAGGGACCTCCTCCTGACCAGGGTCAGTACCAGCAGCAGCCCGGCCAGTATCAGGATCCAGGCCAGGCCCAGCAGCAAGCGCCACCACCCGAGGCGGACATCCAGGCGAACTATGCTCCTCCGCCTATCCCCGACTACGATCAGCCTCCCTGCCCGGGCGACGGCTACATCTGGACGCCCGGTTATTGGGCTTGGGGTCCGGCAGGCTACTATTGGGTTCCTGGCGCATGGGTTGAACCGCCCTACATCGGCGGCCTTTGGACCCCTGGTTACTGGGGCTGGTATGGCGGTTACTATCGCTGGTGGCCTGGGTACTGGGGCCTTCATGTCGGCTACTACGGCGGCATCAACTACGGCTTCGGCTACTTTGGCGTAGGCTTCTACGGCGGATACTGGGGGGGCGGCCACTTCTTCTACAACCGCGCCTACGGTAACTTTGGCGTCGGCTTCCACGGCTCCTTCTACAACCAGCGCTACGCTGGCTTCAGCGGTCGCCCCGGCGGCTCAGCCTTCGCTGGACGCGGCGTAGGCGGTCAGGGTGGCTTCCGCGGCAGCTACGCCAGCAACTCCCGTGGCGGAAACTTCGGCGGCAACCAGAACTTCAACCGCGGCGGAGCCCAGGGTGCGCAGAACTTCAACCGCGGTGGCGCTCAGGGTGCGCAGAACTTCAACCGTGGTGGCGCGCAAAGCGCCCAGAGCTTCAACCGCGGCGGTGGTCAGAGCGCCGGCGGAGCACGGCCCAGCGGCGGTGGAGGCGGAGGCTTCCATGGCGGCGGCGGAGGCTCACACGGCGGCGGTCATCGCTAATCTACACGCAACAACAAACAAAGGGCTGAGGAGCGATCCTCAGCCCTTCCTCTTTGCGCTCTTGCACCGCTGAAACATCAACGCTTCGCTAGCGCGAGCACCATCTCCGCAATACGATCTAGCGCGCCCGGCTTTGCCAGCGCCCGCGCTCGTTCCGCCATCTCCACGCGCAGCGGAGCGTCCGTCAAAAGCGCCAGCAGCGCACGCAGCAGCGACTCCGGCGTGACATCGCGCTGCAACAGCATCCTCGCCGCGCCGGCTTCAACGAGCACCTCGGCATTCTTCCGCTGATGGTCATCCGCAGCAGCAGCAAAAGGCACCAGCAACGACGGCTTGCCCGCAGCACACAGCTCCGCAACAGTGCTGCCTGACCGCGCCAGCACCACATCCGCCGCCGCATACTGCTGCGGCATGTCCGTCAGAAACGCCGCAACCGACCAGCGCGCCGGGTCAGCCCCGCTCGCGCTATAGGCGGCACGCGTCTCCTCCAGCTTGCGCGGTCCAGACTGGTGCACAATCGTCAGTCCCGACACCTCGCTCAGCAGCCGCGCCGCAATCAGCGGCATGGTCTCATTGAACACCAGTGCGCCATTGCTGCCCGCCGTCACCAACAACCGCGGCACAGCGCCAACAGGCCGCGCCGGCAGACTGAAGATCTCTGGCCGCACCGGAACGCCCGTCACCTGCGCGTTGCGGAAGTACCTAACCGTCTGTGCAAAGTTCACCGCCGCCGCTCTCACCCGCTTGCCCAGCACGCGGTTCGTGAGCCCGGGAACAGCGTTCGGCTCATACACCAGCGTCGGCACGCCGAGCATCACCGCCGCCAGCATCATGGGCCCGCTTGCATAACCGCCAACACCAATCACCACCTTCGGACGAAACTCCCGCAGCAGCGACACACACCGCAGCACGCCCAGCGGAAGATCCAGCATCGTCCGCAGCTTCGTCATAAGGCTCACATTCTTCAGCTGCCCGCTGCGCACCAGCTCCAGCGGAAAACCAGCCTCAGGTACCAGCTTCGTCTCAATCCCGCGAGCCGTCCCGACAAACCGCACCTCGGCCTCATGCGCATCACGCAGACGCCGTCCAATCGCCACCGCCGGCACCACATGCCCCCCAGTGCCACCACCAGCAATCATCACTCGCAAAGAGTCTTCTTTACTCACTACTGTCTACTCTCTACCCTCTGTCGTTAATCAATCTCGCGCGTCACGTTCAGCAACACGCCCATGCAAGCCAGCGTCACAAACACACTCGTTCCGCCCGAAGAGATCAGCGGTAGCGGAATCCCCTTCGTCGGCACCAGCGCCAGCACCACGCTGATGTTGAAGAACGCCTGCACCAGCAGCGCTGTCGTCAGCCCAAAAGCCAGGAACCGCGCAAACGGATCGGTCGACAAAAACGCCGCCCGCAGACCGCGATACCCAACAATGCAGAACGCCGCCAGCACACACAACGCACCAAGCAGCCCCAACTCCTCGCAGATGTTGGCGAAGATAAAGTCCGTATGCGGCTCCGGAAGATAGAACAGCTTCTGCACGCCCTCCATCAGCCCGCGCCCGTAGATCCCGCCGGAACCAACAGCAATCAGCGACTGCAGAATATGAAAACCCGCACCCTTCGGATCGGCCTCAGGATTCAGAAACACCTTCATACGCGCAGCGCGCCACGACACATGGAACAGCATGAAGTACATCACCGGCGCAGCACATGCTCCCGCTACAGCAATCCATCGCAACGGCAGGCCCGCGAGAAACAACATGAACACCACCACTGCCGCGCACACCAGTGCAGTACCAAGATCAGGCTCCTTCAGGATCAGCACGATGTACACGAGCGGCGGAAGCACTGCCGGCAGAATAGTCCCCTTGATGTTGTCGATTGCGTGGATGCGCGTCTGCAGAAACCATGCCAGGAAGAACACGATCATCGGCTTCGCCAGCTCGGACGGCTGCAGCGTCGCCGGCCCCAACGGAATCCAGCGATGCGCTCCATTCACCTTGCCACGCATCACAAACACGGCGAGTAGCAGCACTGCTGTCGCAGCCATCCCCGTAAAGATCAGCGCCTGGTTGTTGTACTTGCGATAGTCCACACGCATCAGCACAAACAGCGCCACCAGCCCGGCGACCGCGAACGCAGCCTGTTTGGTTACAAACGCATACGGCGAACCCAGCGTCGCCTTCGCCATCACCGCCGACGCGGAGAAGACCATTACCAGTCCAAACAGGACCAGCAGCAGCACCGTGCCAAATAACCACTTGTCGACGCCAACTCGCTTCGCCATCTAATTCCTTCCGCGCTCACTTCGTTAAATCAGCGCGGCCACTGAAAACGCGGTCTACAGCGCCTGCACCAAATCCTTGAACACGCGTCCGCGCTCTTCGTAGTTGGCAAACTGGTCGAAGCTCGCACACGCCGGCGCCAGCAGCACCGTATCGCCTGCAACTGCTAGCTCCTCAGCTCGCGCAACCGCGCGCTGCAAAGTCTCCGCACTCTCTATCTTCACGACTCCCGCCAGTTGCCGCTCAATCTTTTCCGCAGCCGAACCAATCGTGATAACCGTCTTCACCCTGTCGCGCAGCAGCGGCGTCAGCGTCGAGTAGTCCGAATCCTTGTCCTTGCCGCCCAGAATCACATGCACTCCGCCGTCAAACGCCGCAATCGCCTTCTCCGTCGCATCCACATTCGTCGCCTTGGAGTCGTTGTAATAGCTCACCCCACGTACCTCGCGTACAAACTCCAAACGATGCTCCACAGCTTTGAAAGCGGCCACCGCCGCACGAATCGTCTCACTCGGCACTCCAGCCAGCCGCGCCGCACAAACCGCCGCCAGCACATTCTCCAAATTGTGGCTACCAGCCAGCGGAACCTCCACCACCGGCATCACCGGCTCCGCAACAGCGCCTTCTTTCGGTACAAACAGGATCGACTCGCCATGCACAAACACGCCCTGCTTAATCGGCCTCCGCGAGCTGAACCAGTAAATCTGCGCCTTGGTATTCGCAGCCACCATCTGCGCAGCCTTGTTCTCACCATTCAGCACAAGATAATTCTCAGCCGTCTGGTTCTCCGTGATCCGAGCCTTCGCAGCCGCATACGCCTCAAAGCTGCCATGCCGATCCAGATGGTCCGGCGTAATATTCAGCACCATCGCAATCCGCGGCTTGAACGCCTCAATCGTCTCTAGCTGAAAGCTCGAAACCTCCAGCACGCTCCACACGGTAGATTTGTCATCCTGATGCGCAACCGAAGGATCTGCTGCTTGTCCGGAGCGGCGACCAAGTTCACTCAGCTCAACGCTCTCCAACACCATAGCCGTCACCGGCCTGCCGATGTTTCCACCCACCAGCGTCGGCTTGCCCGCAGCCCTCAGAATCTCGCCAACCAGCGAGGTCGTCGTCGTCTTCCCATTCGACCCCGTAATAGCAATGATCTCGCCCTGCAGATACTGAGCTCCCAACTCCAGCTCACCGATAATCCGCATCCCCAGCGCCCGCACCTGCGCCAGCTCCGGCGTGCTGCTCGGTACACCTGGACTCACCACAATCAAATCCTGCCGCCGAAACGTCAGCAACCCATGGCTACCGGCCTCCACGGAAATCCCCTGCTCCAGCAAGCTGGGCAACTCCGCAATCAACATAGCAGGACGCGCATCGCTCACCGTGACACAAGCTCCGCGCTCCTTCAAGAACTGCGCCGCCGCCAGACCTGACTTGCCGAGACCAACAACGAGTACGCGTTTACCCTTCAATTCCATTTAGCGCCCCAGAGATAATAGCCAAACCCAATAGTCCGGCGAAACCGACCGGCGGAACGAACCACCACCAACGTGAAACCTTCAGACTGGCATAAATAGATAGAACGAAGCCCAGACTAATCACGACGAAAAAGACGACCGATCATCCTGTGTATTGATCCAGCGGAGATAGTGCAGCACCGCTTGTGACGGCTCCTACAATCAGGAGCAGAGCAATCAATCCCAAATAATCCCGCAACACCGCCACGACTCGCATCGCCTTCTCTATCCTCTACACTCTATCCTCTATCCCCTGCCTCACCTCAGCTTCAACGTCGTCAGCGCAAACAGAGCAAACACCAGCGCCATAATCCAGAACCGAGCAATCACCTTGCTCTCGCTCCACCCCAGCAACTCAAAGTGGTGATGGATCGGAGCCATCTTGAAGATACGCTTGCCGCCGCGCAGCTTGTAACTGCCTACCTGCAGAATCACGCTCAGCGCCTCCATGATGAACACGCCACCGATAAAAGGCAGCAGCAGCTCCTGCTTGATCACCACTGCAACCGTCGCAATCGCGCCGCCCAGCATCAGCGATCCCACATCGCCCATAAAGATCTCGGCCGGATGCGCGTTGTACCAAAGAAACCCGATCGAAGCCCCAACCATCGCTCCGCAGAAGATCGTCAATTCGCTCACCAACGGCATACGCTGCAGCTCAAGGTAATCACTGAAGACCACATGCCCGCTCACATACGTCAGCATCGTCAGCGCAGCCGCGGCGATAATCGTGCAGCCAATCGCCAGCCCATCGAGCCCATCCGTCAGGTTTACAGCATTGCTCGACCCTGTAATCACCAGCATCACAAACAGCACAAACGGCGCAAACGCCAGCGGCCACACGTAGCGCACATGCAGCAGACTGTCGAAGATCAGGTTCGGTCGAAACCCCTTCGCAAACGGAACAACCAGCCGCGTCGAGTAGTCCCCGCGTGCGCCCAGCCACAGCAACGCCACCGCCACTGCTGCGCTGGCCACAAACTGCAGCGCCAGCTTCTGACGCGACGTCAGCCCGAGGTTCCGCTTCTTCACCACCTTGATGTAATCGTCTGCAAACCCGATCGCCGCAAACGCCAGCGTCGACAACACCACCAGCCACACCAACGGATTAGCCAGGTCACTCCACAGCAGCGTCGGCACCACAATCGAGATGCAGATCAGCACACCGCCCATCGTCGGCGTGCCGCCCTTCTTCTGGTGGCTCTGCGGGCCATCCTCGCGAATATACTGGCCGATCTGAAACTCACGCAGCCGCTCAATCACAAACGGCCCGATCAGCAGCCCGATCAACAACGCCGTCAGGCTCGCAAACACGCACCGGAACGTTACATAGTGGAAGATGCGAAACAGCCGAAAGTACGGAAACAGCTTCTGGTACAGCAGCCAATAGAGCAAAGGATGAGCCTCACACGCGCATTCCGGCACGCCTCGCCAGCGGCCAGTCAGGATTCATCTTACCCCCGCCAACACGCGCTATTCCCACAGGGAACCTGCGTTTGCACGTCGTTTTACAAAGCTTCCAGCGCGCGCTCCAGCTGTACCCCGCGCGACGCCTTCAGCAACGCCACATCGCCCGCCCGCAGGTTCTCCTTCAACCAGGCGCCAGCCAGCTCTGGAGTCTCCACAAACACTGCCTCGATACCATGCACCTTCGCCGACTTCACAATCTCCGCTGCCAGCCCACGCACCCCAATCACGATGTCCACATTAGCGTCCGCTGCGGCTGCACCGCACTCCGCATGGAGGCGAGCACCTTCGGGCCCCAACTCAAGCATCTCGCCCGCCACCAGCACCCTCCGCTGCGCCTCCGTCCGAGACAGCGCCGCAATCATCGACTTCAAAGCCGTCGGATTGGAGTTGTATGTATCATTCACAATCTCCGCTCCGTTCCACTGCAACACATTGCCACGTTTCTCCGTCGGGCGCATGCCTTCGATGGCAGCAAGTGCTCCCAGCGGATCCACATCACCACTCATCATCCCAACAGCAAACGCAGCCAACGCATTCAGCACGTTGTGTCTGCCCGGCAATCGCAAAACTACGCTCATGTGCCCACGCCAACCTGCGAGGTCATTATCAATACTCAGCAAAAACTCTGTCCCATTGAACCCATGGTCGTCCACGTCAGTAGCCCGCACCGAGCAGCTTTCGCTCGTTCCGAACAACACAGCTCGCGCACCCATGCCTTCGCCAAACGCGCGCACGCGCTCATCGTCACCATTCAAAAACGCAATCCCATTCTTAGGCAGCGCCTGCACCAGCTCATACTTGGCCCGCGCAATCCCTTCTATACCATCGCTGAAGAACTCCGCATGAGCCATCCCCACGTTCGACACCACAGCCCAATCCGGCTCCGCAATCTTAGCCAGCGCCGTTATCTCTCCAGCATGGTTCATGCCCATCTCCAGCACCGCAATTTCATGCTCTGGCTCCAATCGCAGCAGCATCAGCGGTACACCGAAGTGATTATTCAAATTCCCTTCGGTTTTGAGAACTGAGAACCGGGAACTGAGAACCTCCGCAATACACTCCTTCGTCGTCGTCTTCCCCGCAGACCCCGTCACGCCGATCACGCGCCGTCCCCACGCCTTGCGCACGTGGTTCGCCAGCCGCTGCATCGAGCGCAACACACACTCCTCGCCATCGGGGACGCACAACAGCTTCGTCTTGTCGACCGTCGACGGCGGCAGCCACCGCATCGACACCACCGCTGCAACCGCACCATCCTTCAGCGCAGTCTCAACATAATCGTGACCATCCACGCGCTCGCCCGTCACTGCGAAGAACAGATCCCCCGCACCAATCGTCCGCGAATCAATCGAGTACCCAACAGCCTCCGCACTCGTATCGAACTCGCCCTCTGCATGGATCCAATCCGCAATCTGCCCCAACGTCAGTTTCATGCGCGCACCTCGCTCTTCAACACACGAGCGGCCTCAGCCACATCATCGAACGGTACCGCGCCATCGGCAAAGATCTGCACCTTCTCATGCCCCTTGCCCGCCAGCAGCACAATATCTCCAGGCCCAGCTGAGCGGATCGCCAGCTCAATCGCCTTCGCGCGATCTGCCTCTACCACGCAAGCCGTATCTGTCTCCCGAACTCCCACCATCACCTCGTTGATGATCGCCATCGGCTCTTCACTCCGCGGATTATCACTCGTCACCACCACCAGGTCGCTGCCCTGCGCCGCGACTCTCCCCATCTTCGGACGCTTCGTCCGGTCGCGGTCGCCACCACATCCAAACACCGTAATCACGCGGCCACGCTGCGGCTCGACCAGATCGCGCGCCAGCGCAATCAGGTTCTTCAAAGCATCGTCCGTGTGCGCATAATCTACAACGACGGTGAACCCGGCCTGCTGCGATCCCGGCACCACCTCAAACCGTCCCGGCACCTGCTTCAGTGTCTTCGCAGCCTTCGCGATCTCGTCCATCGTCAACCCGCGAGCGAACGCAGCACACGCCGCCGCCATCAGGTTGTACACATTCACCCGCCCCGTCAACGGCGATTCCATCCACACCGCGCCCTGCGGAGTGTGCCAGACAAACCGCGTCGACCCCGCACGCAGTTCCATTTGCTCCGCACGCCACTCGCCCTCATCCAGACCGTAGGTCATCAGCGTCTCGCCGCAGAACTCCCGGCACATCGTCTCTTCATACCGATCATCGCGATTAATTACAGCCACACGCGGAGCACGCGCACCCACGCCTGCAAACAGCCTCGCCTTCGCAGCAGCGTAGGCCTCCATCGTCTTGTGATAATCCAGGTGGTCCTGCGTCAGGTTCGTAAACATCGCCACATCCACTGGCAGCCGCCACACGCGCTCTTGATCCAGCGCATGGCTACTCATCTCCATCACGGCTTCCGTGCAACCGGCGCGTACGCCTTCA
>CAJCIM010000079.1 GCA_903970395.1 Acidobacteriaceae bacterium | reverse complement strand
GAGGCAAAGGACCGCATCTCGGGTTTTTATGCGCAGTCGCGCGCGTCGAATGGCATCCACTCGATCTTCCCTATCGATTTCCCGAGCGACAGCAGCTTCCCGACGACGCTGTTTGGCGCGAGCTGGGTACATTCGTTCTCGTCGGCCATTGTGAACCAGCTCAATGTGGGCTTTACACGCGTGCGCTGGAACCAGGGTGTTCCGACCGACCCTCTCGGCAGCTTCGGCTTGAACGGCGATTCAGTGGTGGGGATTCCGTACGGGCTGCTGCAGCAGTTTGTGGGCTTTACGGAGGCGGATATTACTGGATCCAATGGTGCCAGCACCATCGGCAACCGCGCAGCAGCGCAGCTATTTATCGACAACACATTCGGCTATAACGACAACCTTACCTGGCAGCGGGGCAAGCACCTGTTTACGTTCGGTGTGCAGACAGTGCGCTACCAGCAGGCGTATACACAGATCCAAGGTGCGGGTGCGCTTGGCTTCTTCTCGTACAGCGGTGTGTATACAAGCAATCCGAATGCATCGAACTCGAATCCCAACATCGCCGCAGCAGACTTTGTGCTCGACGCGGCCACTCAGTATGGAGTGCAGGATGGCTCTGAGTTTGGTAACCGCCAGTGGCGCGCTGCAGGCTACGTGCAGGACGATTGGAAGCTGCTTCCAAATCTGACGCTGAACCTTGGCGTTCGTTATGAGTACGACCAGCCTATGACGGAGGCGAACAACAAGAACGCCAATGTAATTCCGTTGAATGGTGGCACACTGGAGTTTGCAGGGTCGATTCCGGTGGGCGCACCGGCGGGTTCGATCATTTGCCCGACGACTGCCTGCTACAACCCGAACTACAGACAGATCATGCCTCGCTTCGGGTTTGCATACCAGGCGGCGCAGAACATCTCGATCCGCGGCGGTTATGGCGCGACGAGCTTCCTGGAGGGCAATGCTGCCAATCAGCGTCTGACGGACAATCCTCCGCTCGTGTCGGCTTTCCAGCGCAATGGCGTTGTACCAGGTGGGGCCACGGGCGGAATGGCACTCATGGCTTCGCAGGGTTTTGCGACGAATGCGAACGCAGCGCAGCCGAATGGCGGCGAGTTCAGCGAGTGGCCTCAGAACCTGCAGCCTGCCTACATCCAGCAGTGGAACCTGACGGTAGAGACGGCGCTGAACTCGGTGACGTCCCTCTCGATCGGGTATGTGGGTCAGTCAGGTCAGCACCTGATCGACTTTGGCAACGCAAACCAGTTCACGGCGGCGCAGGCGCAGGACCTTTCCGTCAACAAGCCGAACCCGATTCCGGCGGCTGACCTTACACCGTACTTCAACCTGGCTGCGGGAACCCCATTCGCTGCGGGCAATGGCGGCTTCGTGCTGATCACAGAGTCGCGCGCGAAGTCGAACTACAACGGACTGCAGGCCACGCTGCGTCAGCGGCAGAAGAACGGGCTGGAGTACAACATCAACTACACGTTTGCGAAGTCGATGACGAACGCGGCCGGCAACTACGGTGTACCGAACGTGAGCCAGACGGGCGGCGACCAGACGTTCCAGGACTACTACAACAGCCAGGCGGATTATGGTGTCTCGGGCGACGACCTGCGCAGCCAGCTCAATGCGCTGATCGTGTACGCGCTGCCGTATGGTCATGGGCGTCAGTTCGGCGCGCATTCGAACAGACTCCTCAATGAGGCTCTGGGTGGCTGGTCGATTTCGAATGCCTTCCGCGCCTTCAGCGGCGTGCCGGTGACGATCGTGGCTAATAGTACTGCGACGGCTGTAACGATGTCGGAGGGCGGTGAGCGAGCGAACCAGTACGGGAAGATTCGCGTAGTGAACCGTTCACTGAACCACTGGTTCGGTACGGATCCTTCGGCGCAGCCTTGCCAGGATACGGGGGCGGGTACAGTGCCTATGATCGACAGCAATCATCTCCAGTGCGCGTACGGTCAGCCTGCTTCGTTTCAGTTCGGCACGGCGGCGAACGGCACGGAGCGTGCGCCGGACTTCTGGCAACTGGATACGTCGCTGTTCAAGGACTTCACTACGTTCCGTACAGAGACGCTCGGCTTCCGCGCGGACTTCTTCAACATCCTGAACAAGGCGGATTACGGAAACCCGGATAACAACATCCAGGACAGCAACTTTGGACAGATCAACAAGGTGCGCAATGAGGAGCGGCGCATACAGTTGTCCCTGAACTACAAGTTCTGACCGACACGAGACATGCGCCGGGAACCAATCCGGCGCGTGTTCTCGTACGGTGGTTATGGATCAGGCATCAACAGCAGAGAAAAGCCTGCACGAACGGGCCGGTGGGACTATGAGAAAGATTATCTTTGAGCTTTGCGCGGAGACGATGGAGGCGTGCCTGGCAGCGCGAGACGGCGGAGCTGACCGCATCGAGTTGTGCTCGGCGCTGAGTGAAGACGGACTGACGCCGAGCCATGGGCTGCTGCATGAGGCGATTGTGCGGAGCGGGTTGCCGGTGCATGGTTTGGTACGGCCGCGGGGCGGGGACTTTATGTACTCGGCTGATGAGATTGCCGTGATGGAGCAGGACATTCTGCACATGCGGCACCTTGGCGTTGCCGGTGTGGTGCTCGGGTTGCTGAAGAGCGATCGCACAGTAGATATTGAGGCTACGCGGCGGATGGTAGCGCTGGCGCATCCGCTGCGCGTGACGTTTCATCGCGCATTCGACGAGACGCCGTCGCCGGAGAGCGCGCTGGAGGATGTGATCGCAACCGGCTGTGACCGGGTACTGACCTCCGGTGGACGCAGCGATGTGATGGAGGGAGCGGATATGCTGACGCGGCTGGTTGCGCAGGCTGGAGACCGCATCGAGATCGCGGTGGGTGGTGGGCTGCGGCTGACGAATGCTGCAGAGCTGGCGATGCGGACAGGGGCAACGAGCTTTCACGGTTCGTTGAGCTGGGATGGTGCGCCGACAGCGGCGGACGTGCGAAGCATGATGGAACAGCTGTTGAGTGTGGGCGCGGCGCGGTAGGGCTACGCGCCTTTGCGTGCGCGCCACAGAGCGCCTTCAATGGGGTCGATGGCGCCGTCTAAAACGTGCACAGTGGGGAAGTCGCGCCGAAGCGATGCGACGAGTGCTTCGCGCACAGGCAGCACTTTTTCCAGGATGGATCCGGTGAAGGCGACTGGCGGTACCGCTGCGCCTGCCGATGCTGCATGGATGCGGCGCATGACGAGGAGCACGAGTTCGCCGAGGTCTTCACCTTGCTGACGAAGGACGTTGGCAGCGATGGCGTCGCCGTTGCTGGCGCAACGCACGACGAGTTCGGTGAGTTGCGAGAAGTCCGGCGGGGGGATGCGGTTGGCGAAGGCCACGATGTCATCGAGCGAGGTGAGGTTCCAGTGCTCGAGGACAGCGGGCAGCAGCGTTGTGGTGATGCCGCGATCGTTGGCGAGGAAGACCGCGCGCAAAGCCTCATGGCCGATGCGGTGGCCAGAACCCTGGTCGGCGAGCGCAGGACCGTAACCGCCTGCGCCGATGAGTCTGCCGGTAGCGTCGCGGCCGGCGACATTGGAGCCAGTGCCGGCGATGGCGAGCACGCCGGGTTTGCCGAAGAAGGCGGCATCGAGCGCGATCTCGACGTCGCCCAGAAGGACGAGTGTGCCGCTGACACGGGCGGGCAGGGCCTCGCGCAGCCAGTCGCGAACGAGAGGGACGGTTTCGCCGGCTGTGCCGATGCAGGTGCAGTGGATGGACTGCATGGAGATGCCGGTCTTCGCGGTCAGTTCGGCCAGAGCCTGTTCGAGGTTCGCCGTTGTGGTGTCTGCGTCGGCGCGCATGCGTTTAATCGTGCCGGTGCGGACGCGGGCGAGATCGCGGGTGTCGTCGGCGAGAAGGAAGTCGGTTTTCGTGCCACCGGCGTCGATGGCGAGATAGAAGGGCATAAGGCAGTGAGTAGACAGTAGTGGGTCGACAGCAGAAAAAGCAACGACAGAAGCAGATTGTCCGTTCGACTTTGCTCGGAGGAATGACAATAAGAAAGGCAAAGGCAACAGCAAACGCAGATTCCCTGCGGGAATGACAAACAAATGTGCGGCACGTCCTCTCAGAGATTATTCGGAGAGGACGGCTTTGGTGAGGTTGCGCGGGTGGTCGACGTCGATGCCGTGGTGGATGGCGGTGAAGTAGGCGAGCAGCTGTAGCGGCACGGTTTCCGTGATGGCTAGGAGCGGCTCAGGTGCGGGGGCAACGAAGATGGTGTCGGTGGCGAGTGCGGCGACCTCAGTGTCGCCGGTGTTGGCGAGGGCGAGGACCTGTGCGCCCTGTTGGCGCATGTCACGGAGCAGCTGCAGCGCTTTTTCGTAGCGCAGAACCGACTCCGAGCTGGTCGGGTCGAAGGTGGCGAGCATAACGAGCGGTGTTCCTTCGCTCACGAGGGCGTTAGGGCCGTGTTTGAGCTCGCCCGAGGGGTAGCCTTCGGCGTGCAGGTAGGCGGACTCTTTCAGTTTGAGCGCGCCTTCGCGGGCGATGGGGTAGTGGATGTCGCGGCCGAGGAAGAGGAAGCTGCTAGCTGTGCTGTATTTTTCCGCGATCCCGTGGATGGACTTCTCCCAACCGGGCAGCTGCGCTTCGATGCTCTGCGGGAGCGTAGCGATCTCTTTGAGGCGCGAGGCGATCTCGGTGGAAGAGAGCTTGCCGAGGGTTTCGGCTGTGAGCAGAGCGAGCAGATAGATGTTGAGCAGCTGAGCGGTGAAGCTTTTGGTGGCTGGTACGGCGCGCTCGCGGCCAGTCTCGGTGGGGAAGGAGACGGTGGCTTCGCGGGCCATGGTGGAACCTGCAACGTTGGTGATAGCGAGTGTGGGATGACCGGTACCTGCGGCCTTGCGCAGAGCGGCGAGGGTGTCGGCCGTCTCGCCCGACTGCGAGATCACCATAACGGCGGCGTTCTTGATGGCGATGTCAGCGCGGTAGCCGTACTCGCTGGCGTACTCGACGTCGACGTGGATGCCGGCGATGTCTTCGAGCAGAACCTCACCGACCATGCCGGCGTGTCGGCTTGAGCCGCTGGCCGCGATGATGATCTCGTCCCCTGCAGAGCGCACCCAGTCGCGGATTGGCGCGCAGACGTCCTCACGGAAGTGATCGCCGTCCACGTAGCGTGCCAGCGTCGCGGTGAGCGAGGCGGGCTGTTCGTGGATCTCGCGGAGCATCCAGTGTGCGTAGGGAAAGGGTGTATCGGCGTTGGGTGTGGATTGGGACACGTGAGAGCCTCGTTCGCTCGAAAGTGAGCGTTTTATACTTATACGATCACTTTACTTTACGTTTGTAAGGATTTCAAGGAAAATAGTGGCAAATCTGCGCCATATTCGCTACACTCAGGCACCGAAAGCGAGACCAAATGTCCAAGAAAATCGATGTACGCGCCGACCGGATTATGCGGGCGCTGCTCCGGGCCGGGGATATCTCCGTGCAGGAGCTGGTGGAGCAGATTGGTACCTCTGCTCCGAGCATACGGCGCGACCTGGCCCGTCTGGAGAAGCGTGGTCTGGTGTTGCGGACGCATGGCGGAGCGACCTTGGTGGAACCGCTGTTATATGAGCCGTTTCGGCATGACACGTCGTTCCAGGCGCGCGAGCTGCGGTTTGCGGATGAGAAGCGGCGGATCGGGCTGGCAGCGAGCGAGTTGATCGTCGAAAAAGAGACGATCGGATTGATGGCCGGCACGACAACGACGCAACTCGGACGGTCGCTGCGGCACCGGCGCGGGATCTCGGTCATTACGAATGCGCTGAACATTGGGATGGAGCTATGCAATCAGCCTGCGATCAAGACGACGTTAACGGGCGGCACTTTAGCGTGGGCGTGGACGTTTGCGCTGGCGGGGCAGCCGGCGTTGAACATGCTGAAGGATGTTTATCTGGACAAGGCGTTCATCAGCGCGACGGGCTTTGATCTGGAGCGCGGTGTGACGACATTGGAGTCGGATGAGGCGACGGTGTCGCAGATGATGATCAAGCAGGCACGCGAGGTGATTGTGGTGGCGGATTCAAGCAAGATCGGGCAGGTAAGCCCGGCGCTGATCTGCCCGATCTCTGCTGTAAACGTGCTGGTGACCGATACGACGCTGCCGGAAGAGACGTATGCGGCGCTGACGGAGCGCGGGATCAAGGTGATCCGCGCGTAGCTGGTTATGGCTGCGCGGGTGTCGCAGGGATGCCTGCCTCCTGCGGGGTAGGAAGGACCTTTGTCTCCTGCCAGTTGGTGATGAGCCGGTCGATGGTCTCGCCGCGCTGCTGCCATAGCTGAATGCGGAGGTCATAGCGGACGAGCACGTTGTCGAGCCAGTAGGGACGGTTCTCCGCGATCCAGCTGTCGCGGTAGAGGTTCTTGATCATGGAGTAGCCATCGCGAAGATCCTGGCAGCGGCCGTTCATGCTGCTGATGGAGTAGAGCGTCTCGCGGGCTTCGGTGTCGTGCTTGGGGTCGTCCTTGAGGGCGTAGGCCTTGGCGTACGCTGCGGCCATCTCGTCGGCGAGCTGGAACTTGAGGCCGATGAAGTCGATGCGGCGGGCTCCGAGTTCCATGGCGTCGATGGCAGCGGGTTCGCGAAGACCGGGTTCGGCAGCACGGGCTGTTTCGAGCAGCTCGATGGCCTTTTCGGCATGCAGGCGCGCGAGAGGAATGTTGGCACGCATCTTGTTGCCCTTGGCGATGCCGGGTTTGCTCCAGGGGTCGACCCAGAAGGCGTCGTCAGAGACGTCGATGAGCTTTTCCGCGGCAATGAGTTCGGCTTCGGCTTGATCGATACGACCCGAGGTGTCGCCGTAGAAGTCTGTGCCGAAGGCAGATTGATAAGGTTCGCTGGGGGACTTTCCGGGCTGCCAGCCGGCGGCTGCGCTGAAGAGTACGCCGAACCAATCCTGATTGAAGAGGCCTTCGCCGTCGTCGTTCCAGACAGTGGTGAGCTCGCCGGTGCTGCCGAGGCGCTGGCCGGATTCGACGAAGCCGGAGATGTTGTCGAGCGCCACTGCGCCAAGCGGATAGACGACCTTCCAGTTCGCATCGCCGGGTGCGACCCAGGTTTCGATGCCAGCGTTCTTGAACGGGGTGATGTTGTTGTCGTAGTTGTCCTGGTGCCAGTAGATCCAGGGGATCGCGATCATGTCCTTGGGTAGATTCGGCACGGCGGAGGGGTCGCTGGTGGCGACGTCTCCCCAGAAGAGCAGGCGGCGGTGGAGTGGCGCGAGCGTGGTGTGAATGGTGGTGAGGAAGTCAGCGTAGACGGGGCCGAGACCGCGCTTGGCTACTTCCGACTGCGTGCGGCCGGTACCAAGCTCGAAGGTCTCGTCCGCGCCGACGTGGAGGAATGGACCGGGGAAGTCTTCGGCGATCTGGGTGAACCAGCTGTTGATAAGCTGCTGAGTCTGCGACTGGCCGGGTGCGAGGACGTGGCCGTGTGGCGTTTCGGCGAGGTCGGAGTACTTCTCGTAGGTGAGGATGTGGTGCAGATGGCCGAAGGCCTCCTGCTCAGGGACGATGGTGATGTGCAGGCGGCTGGCATAGGCGACGAGCTCCTGCGCTTCGGCGCGCGTGAGCGAGCTGCCGGGGATGGCGGCGAGCGGCTGCGATGCGTAGGCGAGCGTGTGCTCGAAGTACGGCGAGTAGAGGTTGACCTTGTAGGCGGCAAAGACGTCGAGCTGGTGCTTCTGGAAGGCGAGCGTTGGGAATGGGCCGCGCGAGAGGTCGTCATCGATGCCGCGGTACTTCATGGCGGGCCAGTCGCGGATGGTGCCGAGCCAGAGCTTTGTCGCGCCGTCTTCGCGGGTGACAAGCTGCTTGAGTGTCTGCGCGCCGTAGAAGATGCCAGCGGAGCTCTTGCCGATGATGATGACGCTGGTGCGGTCGGCGATGAGGATGTAGCCTTCGGCGTCCATGGCGGGCGTGAAGGTGAGGTGGTGCTGTTGCAAGGTCTGTGCGGCGAGGTCGGAATCTGCGCGGAGCAGCGTGATGGTGAGATCGGGCTTTCCTGCGCTGGGTGCGACTGCGATGCCGCGTTGCATGAGCGCTTCACCCAGGTTCTGCGCGGCGAAGAGATCTGCGGTGTCTGCCCTGGGGACGGTGATGGTTGCGGAGTGGAGCGCGATGTCGCCGCTAGAGTGCAACTCGCGCGGCTGCGGGATCAGCTTCGGAGCTACAGTCTGCGCGCTGGATACGACGGCGAAGGCAGCGCAGAACAAGAGAATCTGGCTGGTAAAGAGAGGGCGGCGCGACGAAGAGCGAAGCAGAATGGGGCGAGACATGCGCGGAACCTTTGACCTCGGAGTGACTATTTGCGATTCAAACACTCATTTTGCAGTTCATACTACGCTACAAGCGCAGGGAAGGGCTGCCGACCGCGCAAGATTCATCCAATGGGCTTTTGAGTACGAGTCGCGTATGTGTTATCGAACGTGGCGCCGATGGGCAGTTTGTATCTGCAGGGTGCGTGGCTCCATTGTGGGAACATCGTCATTACCGTGCGCCGTGGCGATGACTGCCCCTGCCTACTTGAGGCCAGTAGCGGAGTCGACCGAAATAAACCGCGGCAGCTACGTCCCCCCACTATTTTGGGGGCAAGATCCGCAGCGCAAAGGGGTTAGGGTGGAACCTCCAACGTCGCCGAATGTTTTATAGGGGAGGCTTCTGGTGAGTATGGGGTGCCGTAAACACCTATCTTTATTGTCGAAGCCGTGTCAAACACGTCGGAATGGTGTTGTACGAGCGAGATTGTGTCTGACAGGCTCGGTGAAGCACATAAAAATGAGCGATTTGAGATCGTACGAACAATTTATTGCGAAAAAGACAAAGATTTTGCTTGCGTCGACTCCGAGTTATGGGATAGATTCCAGTTTCAACAGCCACATTCTGAGCATCTAAAGCCGATTTGAACAAAATTGTGACCATCAAGGTCGCTTGCTCAGAACAAATCGTTGTGTGATGGAAATCTTGAGGTCGGAGACATGTCTATGTCACGTTACTGTTCCAGAACCATTCGCCAGATGTTCATGATGCCTTGTTTGACTCTTGCCGCAGTGGCGCGTACGAGGTTCGCGCTGCCGATCGCGGTTGGAGTCGCCAGTCTGTTGTATGCGGCTACGCCGGCGATGGCCCAGCAGGCTGCCGGTGCGATCACCGGTGTTGTGGCAGACGCGACGGGGTCGGTGATTCCGGGAGCGACAGTGACGGCCCGGGATATCGACCGCGGCACCACATGGAAGACGCAGACGACGAGCGCAGGGATCTACGAGTTTCCGCAGATCGCGGTAGGCAATATCGAAATCACGGTTTCAGCAAAGGGGTTCGAGACGGTGAAGCGCAACTCGTTTACGCTGGTGCTGAACCAGGTGGCGCGCGTAGATATCAAGCTGCCGGTGGGCGATGTGTCGCAGACGGTGGATGTGACGGATGCGCCGCCGCTGCTGCAGACTTCGTCGACGGAGAACTCGACACTGATCGACGGGCGGACGACGACGGCGCTGCCGCTGGCGACGCGCGACATCAACCAGCTGACGCTGCTGGTTCCGGGTGTGGTGAGCCCGAACATCTTTGCGTTCCAGTCGCCGCAGACGACGTTCGGCACCGGCCGCCCGTATGTGAACGGCGCACGTGAGCAGGACAATAACTTCAGCCTGGACGGCATGGATGTGAACCAGCCAGACAACAACGAGGTGGCGTATGTTCCGGGACCGGATGCGATCCAGGAGTTCAACATCATCACGAGCAACGCGCCCGCGGACTTTGGCAACTACATTGGCGGCGTGATTGTGGAGACGCTGAAGAGCGGCACGAACCACTTTCATGGCGACCTGTTCGAGTTTCTGCGCAACACGAAGCTGAACGCGAACAGTTGGCAGAACAAGGCCGAGGCTTTCGTGCAGAATGCGGATGGCACGTTCGGCACTGCGCAGCCGCGCGCGCCGCTGCACTGGAACGAGTTTGGCGGAACGATCGGTGGCCCCATCATCAAGGACAAGCTGTTCTTCTTCGCCGATGAGCAGACCTCATTGTACAGCACGCCTGCGACCCCGACCGCGTTTTCTCTGATTCCGTCGGCGGCGCTGCGGTCAGGTAACTTTGCCTCGGACTGTACGACTGGTTTCGTGGCGGGTATCTGTACGACGCAGACGCAGCAGCTGTACGACCCTGCCTCAAGCAACATTCCTTCACAGCGAATGCCGTTTCTGAATAACCAGGTGCCAATCCGGAGCAAGGTGGCGCAGGCGCTGCTTGCGTCTGCTCTGTTTCCGGCTGTAGACACGACCTCCTACAACGTTCACAACTACACGAACAGCTACCAGGGCGATGCAAAGATCGAATGGCAGGCATCGCAGCGTGACCACGTGATGGGGCGCTACTCGCAGATGTACGTAATCAACAACACGACGAACAGCCTGCCGCTGCTGCCCTCTGTGACGCGTGAGTATCCGCTGAAGAACTTCGTGATCGACTATGTGAGGACGTTCTCGCCGTCATTGGTGAACGACTTCCGTGTGGGCGCGCAGATCTTCCCGGCCAACGACCAGGAGTACACGAACCCGACGGGACAGAACCTGCCGGAGGTGTTCGGTCTGCCGGGAGTGCAGAGCAGCATTCTTCCGTCTCTGAACATCGGCTCCAACTCAGTCATTGGCAGCAACGACAGCGTGGAAATCTTCCACGATACGACGTACGAGATTGAAGACGCGGTGACGTACACGCATGGCAAGCATAGCGTTCATGCGGGTTTTGAGTGGTACCACTACATGATGAACGACCTGTATCCCGGCACGCAGGGACTTTCCGGCGCCTTCACCTTCAACGGGCAGTTCACGGGTAACACCGGTTCGAGCAATGGCGACCCGGTGGCCGACTTCCTGCTGGGACTGCCTGAAGATGTGCAGGACGGCACGCCGCTGGACTTCCACCTGCGCAACAGTCTGTTCGGCGGGTTCGTGCAGGACAACTGGCAGCTGAGCCATACGCTTACGCTGAACCTGGGCCTGCGCTATGAGCTGACCACGCCGCGCGGAGACAAGAACGCAATCAACAATGTGAACTTCAACCTGCTGACCGGTGCACCGCAGATCGGAACGAACTACAACACATACACCGGGAAGGACAACTTCCAGCCGCGTGTGGGCTTTGCATGGCAGGTCGTTCCGCACACGGTATTGCGTGGAGCGTATGATATCTCCACGTATATGGAGGGCAACGGCCTGAACAACATGGCCGTGGCAAACCCGCCATACCAGGTGGCGCGCGACGAAAACAACAATGGTCTTGCACAACCGGTGACGACGTTTGACCAGGGTTATGCTTCGTTTCCGGCGGCGACCTGCACGGCGACGGCGTTGCAGCAGTTCTCCACGGCCTGCCTCGGGGGCGGCGTGACGGTTCACCTTACGAACCCGAACTTGCAGCCGGCTGTGGATCAGCAGTGGAACCTGGTGGTGCAGCAGGAGTTCAACTCGCATACCGTAACGTCCATTGGTTATGTGGGGAACAAGGTTGACCACATGTCGGACATCTTCCTCTTCGACCAGAAGGTGCTGAACCCAAATGGTACGGTGAGCCCGGCGCCGTTTGCGCAGCCGTTGATCGCAGCGGGAGCGAATGTGCGCTACAACGACTCGTCCGCGATTCAGCGCTACGAGGCGCTGCAGGCGACGATTGCGGAGCATAAGCTGTATGGGCTGGATGTGCAGGCTTCGTACACGTTCTCGAAGTGCCTTTCGAATTCGCTGGGCTATTTTGGCCAGTATGGCGATGAAGAGGGGACGGGTACCAGCCAGACGAACGGCTCGTACTTCTTCTTCCAGAACGAGTACAACCCGCGCGCAGATTATGGCCGTTGCATCACGGATCTATCGTCGGTGTTCAACGGATATGCGATCTACGAGCTGCCGTTCGGCCACAATAAGCTGATTGGCGGCAACGTAGGCCCGGTCGTGAACCAGGTGATCGGCGGCTGGTCGCTGGCGTCGGACTTTACGTTCCACACAGGCTTCGCGATCAACGTGGCAGGCCCGGACAACTCGGGCACCGGTTCGTACAACCCGCGTCCGAACTGCGTTGCGGGTGTGACGCAGGCTGGCAGCAAGCAGTTCGAGCAGATCGGCGGCAGCGTCGGTCTGGCTTACCTGAACCCCGCAGCTGTTGCTGCGCCGGCAGCGGGTACGTTCGGGAACTGCGGCGTGGGCGCGTTCCGCGGTCCTGGCTTGAAGACTGCCGATCTGAACGTGATCAAGCAGTTCCCGGTGCACGAGAGCGTAAACCTGCAGTTCATGGCGCAGTTCATCAACCTGACGAACACTCCGATCTTCAGCGCGCCGACTTCCAGCTGCGGGCCGAGCTGCACGGGCTCAGTGGTTACGGGACCCAACGGCGGCAACAGCGGCGCGGGTGCGTTCGGGTTGGCGCAATCGCCTGATCCTGGGCGCGAGATCCAGTTCGGGTTGAAGCTCAACTACTGATCGCGAGTGCGAAAGCGTAGGTCAGTCCACGAACAAAGTGCCACCCCTCAAGGGGTGGCACTTTGTTCGTGAGGGATCAACCGACTTCGGATTTCGCAGGAAGTCAGCCAGCTGTAAAAACGCCGGAGACTTTTTTCGAGGCGTTACCGTCCGACCAATAGGCACACTCTTCGAAGTTGCAGGGCCTGAGATGTCCGACAGGATTCATGAGTTGACAAGCCAGTGGTGCGTGGAAGAGATTTGCTTTCTGATCCTGCAGGTTGGCTTTCAGAAGCATCCAGCTAGCTAGAGCAGACTGCAGTTTGAACCACCGTAGAGATCAAATGGCATGTGCCCCGGAGCATGAGGGTGCCAATTTGCGGAACCTGTGTTCCGCGTGTCGGTAACTATAGGAGCGGAAGCGGGTATGTCGAGCATACAAGTGCTGAATGAAGCGGATGTTCTGTCGAGTGAGTCGATGTCTTTGGCTGTGCCGGAGCGCAAGGGTGACCGCAACGAGTCGCAGACCGTGTTGCGGGCGTGCGATGTGCTGAAGGCGTTTCAGTATCCGGGGGAGGAGCTTTCGCTGGGTGCGGTGATGGCGCGGACGGAATTGCCGAAGACGACGGTATTCCGGCTGCTTCGTACGCTGGTGCACGGTGGGCTGGTGGAACGGTCGCATGGCAGCGTGTATCGCAGCCGCGTGGGGCCGCTGGACCAGCGGCCGTTTCGGATAGGCTTTGCTGCCCAGAACGATTCAGAGTTTTCCAACGAGGTGTTGAAGGGGCTGGAGAAGGCAGCGGCGCGCGAGCATGTGCAGCTGATTACGGTGGACAACCGTTACAGTGCGCGGGAGGCGGTGCGCAATGCGGAGATCCTGATCAAGGAGAACGTCGATCTCGTGCTGGAGTTCCAGACGTATGAGCGGATTGCGCCGGTGGTAGCGTCGAAGTTTGTGGAGTCGAAGACGCCGGTGATTGCGATTGAGATACCGCATCCAGGCGCGAATTTCTTTGGAGCGAACAACTACAAGGCGGGTTTGATTGGCGGCAAGGCGCTGGCGCGCTGGGCTCGCGACAACTGGAACGGCAGCGTGGAGCGCATTGTGCTGCTGGAGCTGCCGATTGCGGGCAGCCTGGTGGAGTTGCGCAGCACAGGAATGGTAGACGGGCTGCGCGCGGAGCTGCCACAGGCCGCGAACCTGCCGATGATCCGGTTGAATGGGCGCGGCGACTTTGAAGAGGTGCTGGATGTGTTACGGCAGTATCTACGGCGTGCTCCGGCGCGTAGAACTCTGGTGTGCGCGGTGAACGATATATGCGCATTGGCCGCAGTGCGCGCGTTCGAAGAGGCTGGCCGCAGTGCACAGGTCGCGGTGATGGGACAGAATGCGATCTCCGATGCGCGCTGCGAGTTGCGCAGGCCAGGAACGCGGTTGATTGGGTCGGTTGCGTATTTTCCGGAGCGTTATGGCGATGAGCTGATTCCGCTGGCGTTGAGCTTGTTGCGCAAGAAGGCGGTGCCGTCGACGGTGTTCATCAAACACCAGCTAATTACGCCGCGGAATGTGGACCTGGTGTATCCGCTGGATGCGAGCAGCCGCCATACCAGCGCGATGGAGATGGGCGGACAGCGCGTGCCGATTCAGTAGCGCAAGCGCTCTTGCTGCTTCCCGCAAAAGATATTTTTCAGACATAGCGGTGACATGCGTGATGGCGGGATCGCTCTATAGTAGCTAGACGATGAATCCATCAGTCCGTCGGCTTCTGCTGGTCTTCAGCATCTCTGTTACCTGGGTGCTTATTTCCTGACCCCCATCTATAAGTATCTGACTCATGGCAAAGCTACCGCGGCCATGTTGCTTGGCATTCTGTTCATCTGCCTGGGAATGCGCGGGCTTGATCGACTGAACCAGCAACAACGTCAGATCAGCGCTGGCTGGCTGCTGGTTCTTGTTCTCATTCTCACGGCTGCATTTGCTGTGCTCTATCCCATCTCTCAGAAACCCAGTCTCAACAGGGGGTCTGATCGGGAAGATGCGCTCCGTATCGAACTCAACGCCGTCTACCACCACCAGTATCCCTACGGTACCCATACATTCCTGGGCAATCCGCCAACCCCGTTGCCCGGAGCCATGTTGCTGGCGCACCCTTCTTCGCGCTGGGGCACATTGCTTGGCAAAACTTCTTTTGGCTTGCCCTCTTTTTTGTCTTCACGATTCGCTTCTTCCGCCATCGTGCAACCGCCCTCTTCTTCCTGACGGTGTTTCTTCTGCTGGCACCAGCAAATCTCAGCGACTTCACTTCGGGCGGTGACTATCTCACGAATTTTTTCTATGTCTCAATCGCCGCTGCACTCTTCTTCATTCGAGCGCTCGACCGCGGATTCTATGCCTGTCTTCCTGCCGCGCTCTTTCTAGGAGTTACGATTTCCTCACGCATCATCTATGCGTTTCTTCTTATTCCGCTGCTGGCGCTTACACTTCAACGCCCCTTACGCTCTCGCGGCATGGCGGCGCTTGCTGTTGTGGTGCAACTTTTCCTACCTAATTGTCTGTACTCTGTCTTTTTCTCTGTGGGCGCTTTCTCAATATGAGAGTCTCTCCAAAGGCACTCCGCATCGCACTCGCTACGGCGTGCCTTTGGGCTAGAACAGCACCTTTATGCCGAGCTGAATCTGACGGCTGGTGTTTGCCGTGGCAGAGATCACACCCGGCGAGCCAAACGCGGCTGTCGTGTTCTGATTTGCAGATGTGCCCTGTGTTGGACCCGCGGAGTACACCACCTCGTTGGGCAGTTGCAGGTTCGTGTGGTTCAGCACATTGAAGAACTCCGCGCGGAACTGCGCTCGCACTCGCTCTGTTACGACCGTCGTCTTCAGAAGAGAGACATCCCATTCGGCATAGCCAGGCCCAACAAGCGAGTCGCGGCCAGCGTTGCCCACTGTGCCGAACGCTGGCGCGGAGAATGCATTCGGATTGAAGTATTCTGCAGCGCGCTGCGCTGTGCTTCCGCCGGGATAGAGTTTGCCCGCGAAGTTCGGGCTCACATTCGGACGCACTGGGTTCCGCGAATCGCCGGACCCCGTCGGGTTATAGCCGAGCTGTGGCGAGAAAGGGAACCCGCTGAAGATGTTTGCGATGGTCGAGATCGACCAGCCTGAGACGACGTGCTCCGCAGCGCGGCTTCCATTGGCGAAGAATGCTTTGCTGCTGCCAAAGGGCAACTCATAAGTCGCGTTGATGGCTGCAGCATCGCGTATGTCTGTCGCAGCGGGGCCGTAGTCGAGATGGGGAAGTGACGGCACCTCCACAAACGCTGGCGTATTGGAAGAGACCGAAGTGTTCCAAGCGGAGCCATCGTCGAGATTCTTCGCCCAGGTGTAGTTCGCGCGCAGCTGCAGACCCTGCAGCGGTCCGTTGCGCAGGTCGGTCTTCAGGTCGAGGATCAGCGCGTTGTAGTTGCCTGTTCCGCCGCTCCACCATGACGTTGTATTTGCGACCGCGGGGTTTGCCTTGGTTGTGGTCGGGTAGAAGATCGTGCCTTTCCCGAGAATAGTGTACGCGGGCTCATTCAGGTCGCCGTTCAGAACCTGGTGATAGCTGTGTGAGCCGTCATAGCCAACAGAGAAGGTCGTTGACGGAGCAATCTGCTGCTCGATCTTCAGGTTGTAGGCCAGCAGAGTCGGCGTGCGGATTCCGCTGTCGACGGTGGAGGGTGACACCTGTGGTGTACCGCTCGTCGGATTCGCGACGCTGGTACTCGAGTACGAGAACACCGTGTTGAACGGCGCGGCCTGATCGAGGCGGTAGTCCAGTG
>CAJCIM010000078.1 GCA_903970395.1 Acidobacteriaceae bacterium | reverse complement strand
TGCTTGAGATTGTCAGGCAGAGGCGGCGCCTTCGTGTCTGGGCTGAGGTCGGCAAGCGTCCCCGGCCAGCTGTATGGCGCCTTCGTGAGATCGCCATAGCCGAACTCAGGGTAGTTTGACGGCTTCTGCCAGTTCCGGTCGATCGCCACATACATGGCCACAGGCTTGTCCTTCTTGTTTGGCTTCTTGTCAGCCTTCACTTCCTTCAGCCTGGCCGCGTCTTTCTCTTCCTTATCCTCTTCCTTCTTTACTTCCTTGGTCACGAGCAGAGGTTGATCACAGGAGAGCTCCAGCTTGTGTCCATCGACCGTCACGGTCAGCGTGGAGCCATCCAGCGCACCGCCTTGCAGCGTGGAACCGGCAAACGGCTGGTTGGAGATGATCGCCGTACCCAGGCCCGGAACCCAGATGTAGAAGTACTTGAGATCGATGATCTGGAAGTTCAACCCGGCCTTGGCGATGAGCCCGTCCACGGTCAGCGTACCGTGGACAATCTCCACCGGAACGAGCTTGGGCGGCTTCTCCTTCTTGACCTTCTGCTTGCCTTTGCCCTTCTCGATCTTCACAGGATTCAATGGATCGGTAGCGACAGGCACGGTCGCCGGGGTTACATCAGTTCCTGCGGCTGCAGCATTGGCAACCGGAGCCGCCGAAGAAGAGTTACCAGGTGTCTCGGCGGGCGTACCAGCCCCAGCAGGAGCAGCCACTGCAACGGGCGCCACCTCCGGTGCTGGAGCCGCTGCGGGGGTCGCGGCCACTGCCGCGGGAGTTGCAGCGGGCGCTGCCGCAGCAGCCGCATCGATATTTGCATGCTTGCCCTTCTTCGCGTGCTTAGCAGCCTCAGCGTCCTGCTGAGCCTTCGCCTGCTGTTGCTGCTGCATCATCTGGTCATAGGTGAGCGGGGTCGTGGATGAGGTCTGCTGCGCGCAGACAGCGTGCGCGCCAGTCAACAACAGGCCGGCAATAAGTACTACTCCACAACGATAGGTGGCCATGGATCACTCTCCGTGACGTCTGACAAGCTGGTGCACTCGTGGGCCGAGAGTGCGGAAAATCGGTAGAAACTGGCGCATCCGGCAGCTGAGCACCTCTCGAAGAGGCGCTCAGCTGCTTGTCGCCACAGGATTAAAACATGCCCTGAGTAGATTCGCTACACTAAGCTGGACGATATCATGTCCGCATTACAGAGTCCTGTTACCAAAGTCTTTCGCCGCAGTGTTACCGAAGCAGCCAACAAAATGGCGCGGCTGAAGCTGCTGAAGTGCACTGACAAACACGAGCGCCAACTGCGGGCCGAAGGCTATCTTGTGATCGCCGGCGTCGACGAGGTGGGGCGCGGTTGCCTCTTCGGGCCGGTCGTCGCCGCCGCCGTCATCCTGCCTGAAAAGATCGCGAAGCTGAAGCGCCTCGGGCTGCGCGACTCCAAGCAGCTGCCCGAACCTGTTCGGGTTGAACTGGATCTGGAGGTGCGTGCCGTAGCCTTAGCTGTGAGCATCGCCGAGGTGGACGCGGCGACGATCGACCGGGTGAACATCTATCAGGCATCGCGTCTGGCGATGCTACGCGCCGTTGAGGCTCTGTCGCTCGCGCCGGATCATCTGCTGATCGACGCGATGAAGCTGGACCACCCCTGCGCGCAGACGAAGTTGATCTATGGCGACTCGCTGAGCCTGTCGATCGCCGCGGCCTCCGTTGTGGCGAAGGTCTATCGCGACGCACAGATGACGGCGCTGCACGAGCGGTTTCCGCAGTATGGGCTGGCCTCGCACAAGGGCTACGCGACGCCGGAGCACCGACGCGCGCTGCGTGAGCACGGCGCATGCGAACACCATCGCAAAAGCTTTGCACCGGTGGCAGCAGTGATCGCCGGTTCGCTCTTTCCCGAAGAGCTTGCGAACGAACAAAACTTAATTGAGGAGGACTCTTGGGACTGCGATTGATGTGTGTGGTGGCGCATCCTGATGATGAGTGCGTGGCCTTTGGCGGGGCGCTGGCGCTTGCTGCCGAACGCGGCGTGGAGACCAGCGTGATCTGTCTGACGGATGGGCAGGCGGCGACGAACCGCGGCAGCTCAGGCAGTGCAGCGGAGCTGGGTGCGATCCGGCGGGCGGAGTTTGCAGCCAGCTGCAAGGTGCTCGGCGTCACGCAGCATGAGCTTCTCGACTATCAGGACGCGCAGCTGGAACACGCCAGCATCTCCGAGATGGGCGCCAGGCTGGTGGAGCGGATGCGCAGCTTCCGTCCGCAGGTTGTAATCACCTTCAGCGGCGACGGCGGCGCCAACACGCACGCCGATCACAGTATGGTTTCGTTTGCGACGACAGCAGCGTTCCACTGGGCCGGCTCGCCGAAACGCTACGCCGGGCTGGGTGATGTCTACCGTCCGCAACGATTGTTTTATCTGACGCTGGGATTTTTCCTACCCGAACGGCTGGCTCCCCTGCCCCCGCCGTGGACGCTGACGCTCGACATCAGCGGCGTCTTCGAACGTAAGCTGGAGGCGTTCCGCGCACACACGTCGCAGGCTCCACTAATGCATATCGTCGAACCGTTGTGGCGTCAACATGCGCTCACAGAGCTGTACACGCTGGCCGCGACCCCAACACCGGAAGCGGCGCGACAGTCGACCGATCTCTTCGAAGGCATCGTCGCCGACTAGTGTAGCCAGAGCCTCAGCGCTAGCGCAGCTGGAACTCAGGCGAGCCCATCACCAACGCCGTTAGCAGATTTAGCGTGTCGGTCGGCGTGGCATTCGCAGGCTGTTGCGCAAGCTGCCTATTGATCAGCTGGTTTGTCTGTGCCGAGACCGGCGCGCCGATCATCGTAGCTTCCAGCACATGCAGCGCGACCTGCGTGCCGTTCACCGGCGCGGACGGCGGCGCGCTGAACAGCCCGAGCGCAACCACTCGCGCGGCATCGAAGGTCTGATTCGCGAACTTGCCGTTCGTCAGCTGGTATGCAAAGTTCAGCCGGTCGACCAGCGCGGTCGAGTTCATCCACTGGTCGGCGGTAAGGTAGTAACCGGTCGGCGGAAGTGCGCGATACAGCGGCATCCCCATGACGTTCAGCTGGTTCACCAGCGCGCCGGGATTCTGCGGATCGGTCGCCGTGGCACGGAACGCCGAGGCGACGAACTCCTCTGGCGTCTTCACCTTGTTGTGGAAGTACTGCCGCGAGTTGAACTCTGGCGACGCAATCAGCGCCCGCAGCACCGTCTTGATGTCGCCGTGCGAGTCGAGGAAGACCTTCTGCAACCGGTCAACCAGCGCAGGCGGCGGCACGTCTGCTACAAAATACTGTGCGAGCAGATAGCTAATGAAGTGCGCGGTCTGCGGCGCTGCAGCCAGGATATTCAGCGCGGCGAGTCCCTGCTTGACACTGTCCGGCGTCGCCATCGCGTTGCCCGGCGCAAGGCTAGTAGCCGAGACTGGCTTATGCGGGTCCACCTTCGTCACGTTGCCATTGTCGTCGATGATGTACCCGAACCATAGCTTCGGCCCCGGCTCATGGCGCTTGTAGTCGAACTGAAACGGGCCGCCATCGTTGGGCCGGTCGATGCCCCAGCCGGTCAGGATCGCAGACAGCGACGTCACATCAGCCTGCGAGTAGCCGCCGTTGACGCCCACCGTGTGCAGCTCCATCACCTCGCGGCCGTAGTTTTCGTTCAGGCCCTTGTTGCCCTTCTTCGATTTCGGATTCTGCGGATTCACGCCGTCAGCTAGCGAGTTCGGCCCGATGGACAGCCAGTTATCGAGATACACCATCATCGCCGGCGACTGAGCGGTAGCCAGCAGCAGATCGTGAAAGCTGCCCAGCGCATGGGCACGGATCACATCCCGTTCATAACTGGCCGTGTACCACTGGTCGGAGTCCTTGGGCGCGTAGATGTTGAAGTGGTTGAACCAGAACACCGTCATCACGGCCTCAAGCTGGCGCTCCGTCAGGATGTCGCGCACCATGCGCGCCTGCGCGAGTTCGTTGATCAGGTTGCCCGAGGAGCTTACTTGCCCGGACATAGCGATGAAAGCCTCCCGCTCACGCGGCGTGAACTCCGCGAACAGATGATTGCGCTGATCGCCCGTGAGGTTACCGTTCGTCGTCAGCACGATGCGGTCCTGCACCGACAGAGCGAGAATCTCCTTCATCCGCTGGTTCTTCGGCAGAGCAAACAGCTCGCCAAAGATTCGCGAAGCATTGTCCTGGTCCTGCTTCTTCTGCGCGGCCTTCTGCTCATCGGTCAGTTCCGGAGCGGGCGCCGCGGTGCCGTCAGCCTTCTTCTTGTCACGCTCCTGCATCAGCTTGTAGTACTGCACATCGAAGACCGCACGCAGCATCGGATCGTTGGGCGGCTCCTCCGTGTCGTTGGCAACTGCGTTGATCTGCGCGCGATCCGGGAAGACCGCCATGGCCTGCGCTGTGGACATTGTGACGGTCGGGAAATCACCGAGCCGGCGCGCGAGCACTGGATCCGGGATCGAGCCAGGTTGCATCTGCTGCGTCAGCCATTTGTCCGCGCCTTCTGTGAGCACCTGGTCGACCTCACCCGGCGTTGGTCCGAAGGTGAAGCGGTCAAGCATCTGCTCCACACGCTCGCGAGGCGAGAGCGGCGTCAACGCGACAGGCTTCGCCGGCTTGGGTGCAAGGTGCGCCTTGCCTGCAAACGTGCCCGCCGCGCGCTCCTGCGTGGCATCCGGCATCTGCGGCGCGGAGCCGGCATCCGGAGCCTGCGCCAAAAGCGCTGGGAGGGCCGTTGCGAACAGGACAAAGAAGGCAAAGCGGACAGACTTCATGGTGTCGGCACCTCAACACCAGCTTAGACCTGCATTGGCAGATAGAAGTTGCGTTGCGGCAACGCTTTAGGAGGCGACTTTGGCAGACACAGGCGTCGCGGCGGATGGCTTGTTCCAACGCTTCCACAGCGAGTAGGCCACGCGCGCCAATATCAAGACCCAGAACACCACCGCGTATTTATAGGGAGTGCGTACGCCCGTCTTCACCAGCCACATGTAATGGACCACCGCAGCAAAACCCGCCACATAGATGAGTCGGTGCAGCCGTTGCCAGTTTTTGCCTCCCATCGCCCGCAGCACGCGCTGCGGGGACGTCACAGCCAACGACAACAAAATAAGCCACGCGAGCAACCCTACCTGGATGAAGCGCCGCTTCTCCACGTCACCGACCATCGTCGGCCAAATGATCTTCAACTGTTTCCAAGGCTCAAGCAGATGCCCTGCCTGTAGCCCTGCAAGCGCCGTAGGAACGTCATAGCCACTAAAAAGCAGCACATACGTCAATAGGTGCAGCGTCGCGTAGAAGAACGCATACAGCCCAACCATGCGGCGAAAACGGATCAGCCACGAGAGCGAGTTGTTCAAGCGCCGCACCGGAGTAATCGCAAGGTCTCCCAGCAGCAGCCACAGCGCCCAGTCGCCGGTGAAGTGCGTTATGTAGTTCACCGGGTCGGCCATCAGCGCAAGCGAGCCGCTGCGGTATACCTGCAACAGGTAGACCGCGGGCACAAGGCACGCGAGATGCACAACAGTCTTCAGGTAAGGAATGGCGCGTGTGGGCATGAGATCAGTCTATCGTTAGTAGTTTTTGCGCAGGTCCATGCCCGCGTACATTGACGCCACCTGATCGGCGTAGCCATTGAATGGCAGCGTCGGCACCACCTTGGGGAAGACGCTGTTGCTGTTCAGGAGACGCTCGTGCGCCTGCGTCCAGCGGGGGTGGTCCACCGATGGGTTAACGTTGGAGTAGAAGCCGTACTCATCCGGCGCGAGCATGTTCCACGTCGTCGGCGGCTGCTTGTCGACGAAACGGATGCGCACGATCGACTTGGCGGACTTGAAGCCATACTTCCACGGCACGATCACGCGGACCGGCGCGCCCTGTTGGTTTGCGAGCGTTTGACCATAGCTGCCAAAGGTCAGCAGCGTCAACGGATTCATTGCCTCATCCATGCGCAGACCCTCGCTGTACGGCCACGGAATGCCACCCGGCAGCATCTCCGTCTTGGAGTCCTGCAGCGAGATGAACTGCACATACTTTGCGCTTGGCAACGGGTCAGCCAGCTTGATCAGCTCCGCCAGCGGATACCCGTCCCATGGGATGACCATCGACCACGCCTCGACGCAGCGGAAGCGGTAGATGCGCTGCTCGATAGGGCGCAGGCCGATCAGCTTGTTGATGTCCATCACCTGTTGGTTCTTGCACAGACCCTCAATCTTCACCGACCACGGAGAGGTCTTCAGCGTATGTGCGTTGTGCGAGGGGTCGCTCTTGTCTTCGCCAAACTCATAGAAGTTGTTGTAGCTCTTCGCCTTGGCCTCGGGTGTTATCGCTCGGTCAGGCACGGCATAGTTGGTGCCGACAAACTTCAGGGGCGATTCGCCCAACGCCAGCTCTGGCAGCCCTGCCGTCGCCGCAGCGACACCTACAGCACTCAGTCCGGAGAGCATGCGGCGGCGCGTCATCTTGTAGGACTCGAAGACCTCTTTCGGCGTAATCTCCGACGACGGAATTGCAGTTTCAGTTCGCAACAACATGGTGACTCCTTTGCCTTGCTATCTGATTAGACACACCAAATGCCTGCTGGTTACAGTACGCTCTCCGGTACCGCTCTGGATGGCAAAACCGGGCGGCGGAGCATCGATCGGATCACGAAAAGCAACGATCCCGCCACGCCAACAACTGCCGCTAACAGCAACTCCCGACGGAAGTTCGGCCTCGATAGCACGATATACCCAAACCCGCCCAGCGCCAGCAGCGGCGGCAACGGATACAGCCACAGCCGGAAAGGTCGAGGCAGCTCCGGCCGTCGAATCCGCAGCACGATCACACCAATATGCTGCAACGAAAACTGCAGCACAATCCGCAGAACCACCAGCGCCGCAATCACATCCGCCAGCGAGAAGAAGCAGAAAAGGCAGGCCATGCCCCCCAGCGCTAACAGCGATACATACGGAAATCCGCGCTTGGGATGCAATCTCCCAAAGACCGCTGGGAAGTTGCCATCGCGCGCCGCAGCAAACGGTATCCGTGAGTAACCCAGCAGCAGCGAGAACACGCTCGCGAAGGCCGTCACCATCACCAGCACAGCGGCAACGCGTCCGAGGATCAGCGCCGCATGCGCTCCTAGCGACGGCGCATAGGCCACCTGCATCAGCTGCGCAATCAGCGCTCGCCGGCCGTCGAGCGTACTGCCCGCCGCGATCGTCGCTGACGAGCCTAGCACAGAGAGCACACTCGCATTCAACGCCAGGTACAGACCGGCGACGATTGCAATCGACAGCAGCACCGCACGGGGAATCGTGCGGCCAGGGTCGCGCGTCTCTCCGCCTAGAAACGTCACGTTGTAGTAGCCCCAGTAGTCATAGGTCGCAATCAGCATTGCGGCCCCGAGCCCCGCGAAGAAGCTGTGATCCAGCCGAAACGCACCGGGCGTAAACGCGAACACAGGCGCTGCATGCCCATGCCACAACCCTGTCACGAAGGCCCACGCCATGGTCAGCAGCACCAGGGTTAGCAGCACCGTGCCCAGTGCGCGCATCTCCGACAGACGCCGATACAGCAGCGCCACAGCAAGCACAACCGTTCCGATGGCCAGCCATGTCGCGATACCTGCCGTCACCCCAAAGCGATACGGCCCAAGATGCAGCGCATGCACCGCCGCATGGGAGACCAGCACCGGCGACAAGAATCCTGCATACTCCGCGAGCCCAATGCAGCCGCTCGCCACCGACAACGGCGCGGAGATGCAAAGCTGAAACACAAACAGGAAGCTCAACCAACGTCCCAGACCGCCAGGAAAGATACTGGCGAGATAGTGGTACGTCCCTCCGGCCTCCGGCATCGCCGCACCAAGCTCGGCCCAGACCAGCCCATCGCACGCGGCCAGCAGTGCGCCCAGCACCCAGCCCAGCATCGCCTGCGGGCCGCCCATCGCCGCCAGCAGCAGCGGCAGGGTGAGAAACGGGCCCACTCCGATCATGTCCAGCAGGTTGAGCGTGACAGCGCCACGCAGGTTGAGCGTCCGTTCGAGCTGAGGGGAGGTCTGCGGCACAGTCTTCCTAGTGTATGGAATTTTCGTGTACCCAATCGCTCCAGTAGTTGCGTCGCGCTTTAGGGGCGCCAATATGCGACTCTAAGATATGCGCCTCTTTTCTCTCTGCAGCTTCGCCCTGCTGTTGCCCGTTGCCGCGATAATACCCGCTGCGGCGCAGACGCCCGCTCCGAAGACCTTCACCGATCCCGCCAACCTGCGCGGCGAGCGCATCAAGCCCATCGACGGCCGCGAGCTGCCGGTGGACAAGGGTACAGCCGGGCTGCAGCAGATGCTGCGCCGGCTCAACACGCGCGCTTCCATCCTCAACATCGTCGCGCATCCCGACGACGAAGACGGCGGCATGTTGACGCTCTACTCCCGCGGCCTCGGCGCACGCGTTGCCGACCTCTCGCTCAACCGCGGCGAAGGCGGCCAGAATGCCATGACCGGCGACTTCGAGGACGCGCTCGGCCTCATCCGCACGCAGGAGCTGCTCGCCTCCGACCGTTACTCCGGCATCGACCAGTTCTTCGGCACCGAGGTCGACTTCGGCTTCTCGAAGACCAAGGAAGAGGCCTTCGCCAAGTGGACCCACGAGCGCGTCCTCTACGACGTTGTCCGCGTCGTCCGCATCTATCGCCCGCTCGTCCTCACCGCCACCTTCATCGGCGGCGTCACCGACGGCCACGGTCATCACCAGGTCTCCGGCGAGATCGCACAGGAGGTCTTCAAGGCTGCCGCCGACCCCAACGTCTTCCCTGAGCTCACCGCCGAAGGCATCCTTCCCTGGCAGCCGCTCAAGGTCTACGCGCGCGTGCCCATGCAGGCCATCAACAACAAGGGTCTCTTTGACTACGCCACCAACCAGTACATCCCCGTGCGCTTCACAAACTACGTCACAGGGCAGGTCTCCACCACGCCACCGGAGACCAACGTCATCGTCCACGAAGGCGATCCTGATCCCCTGCTCGCCGACGCCGACGGAAAGCCACTCAGCTACATACAGTTCGCGCGCATGGGTCTTGGTATGCAGAAGTCGCAGATTGGTCCCGGCCTGCGCGTACCAGCCGCAGGCAAATTTGATGTCGCCTACCATCGCTACGGCTCGATGCTTCCACCCGACAAACAGAAGGACGAGGAGTCCGGCTTCTTTGACGGCATCGACACCAGCCTCGAAGGCATCGCGTCTCTCGCCCCGGGTGCATTCCCTAGTGGCTCGCTCTCGCATGTGAGTCAGACGATCGAGTCAGCAACGAAGCAGCTCGACAGATCTCATCCCGAAGCGATTGCTCCCACACTCGCCGCTGCGCTGAAGGACATCGACAGCCTCATCCAGAATGTCGGCAGCTGGAACGGCGATGCTATCCAGAGAGAGAGCG
>CAJCIM010000077.1 GCA_903970395.1 Acidobacteriaceae bacterium | reverse complement strand
GACGACGAGGGGGTAGTGCGCGTCGGGGTGCTCGTCGAAGCCTGCGGGCAGGAGGATCCAAGCGCCGAGGTAGATGTCGCGGCCCCAAAATTTACTGAGCTTCTCACTCTTGAACTTCATGTACTTGAGGTACTTTGCGGCCTCGGGATCGCGTTTCGCGATGACCTCGGGGTCTTCGTCGGTGCCGGTGATGGGCGGGATGATCTTGTCGAGGGTGAGTTTGATGGGGGTCTTCGAGGCTGGGTCGATGTGGATGCGGACGGGCTCGTTGTAGGGGTTGCCGGGCTTGCGGTTCCAGTGCTGGCCTTCGCCCTGATCGGGTGGCAGCCAGAGGTCGCGGCCGTCGGCGAGGTGAAACTCTTCGTACTTGTTGAAGACTCCCTGAACGAGGTAGTCGCCTGCGGGAAGCGCGGCGAGGTCGGGGAGAGGGTAGCCGATGGTCTTCGCGTCGATGATGAGGGGAGTGTTGGGTGCGACGTTTTTGGCGTCGACGCCGAAGCCCTGCGCGGAGGTGTAGGTCTCTGAGAGCATGAAGCGGGGCTCGCGTGCGCCGCCTCCACGGGCCGGTGAGGTGATATCAGCCTTGGCGATGGCGAGGATGAGGTGGCCGTTGAGTGGCGCGGTGGAAGGGATGGTGACTTCAATGCGAAGCGGGGTTTGAGCGGCGCAGGCCAACGGAAGAGCGAAGGCGGCGAGAGTTGCCAGGGAACGTTGGATGAGGCTGGACATTTGGATCTTAGGGTAGCAGCCGGGAGGTAGGAGTGGGCGATGTGATGATGGTAGCTATAAAAGCGTCCTATCCATCACGATGTCGTGATGGATAGGACGGCAGGGGGTGCTAGGGGTTGAGGACGGAGTCGTTGGCTTGCACGTTTTGAGAGGTGCTGGAGGTGCCGACGTACTCATAGTCACTCCAGCCGGTTGTGGTTGGAGCGGCGGGGGTGTTGGTTAGCTCGAAGCGGAGCGCATCGTCCACATCGGCGATCATGAGAGCGACATCTACGAACTGTTCTCCATCGCCCATCAGGCCGGCACTGACTTCCTTCTGAGAACGTGCGTGGACAGACTGGCAGGCGAGGGCGACCATACCGTCGCTGAATAGATGCGCGAGGTGTGCGTAAAGGGGCTGCACCGAGTTGAAGTGCGCGATAAGAAAGGCGGCGTGAGTGAAGCCGTTCTTGAACTCCGTTATCGCCGCTACCGAGCGCGATCCTCCCAAGGATCGCCAGCCGATCGACTGGCGGCTGATCACCGATCTGCCTATAAGATCCCGCAAGGATGCCATCGAAAAGCTTAACTGGTATGCCATGCGCTGGAAAATCGAAACCTTCCACAAAATACTCAAGTCCGGCTGCAAAGCAGAAGACGTGAAGTTGCGCACGGCCGAATGGCTCGTGTCAGCTGGCGAGTCTTCTGGATGACGATGCTCACTCGGACCAGGCCAGAGGCTTCGCCTCAAATGGCGCTGACGCCAACCGAGATTTACTTACTGGATCAACTGGTAAACGACCCACCCAGTGACGCTCCCAGCGATCAGCTCTCCTTGTACCTGACCAAACTTGCCCGCCTCGGAGGCTATCTCGCTCGCTCCAAAGATCCCCCACCAGGGAACACTGTGATGTGGCGTGGACTGACCCGGGTACTCAACTAATGGGTAATTGAAAGCTACACAGGACGCTTACAACTGAGCTACATCGGCCCGTTGTTCTATTCTATCGACTTAGCGGCTATCCGCATCTCCCAGGCAGCACCGAGCCCGACAATACGCACCCATCTCATCTTGCGCCACCGAGAAGCCGCCGAGTCGGATTTCTCTGGAATGAGGGAGCGTATCCGACTCAGCGACCGACTATTGAGGCAATGGAACTCTCCAGATCTGTTTTACCTGCTCTTCGCGGCTGCAAGCGATGCGACTGCCGTCGGGGGAGACGCGTGGGTGCAGCAAGTTGGCAGAATCGTGCGTTAGCTGCTTAGGATTACCGCCGGCGCGAGCAATAGAGAAGAGTTGGAGTCGGTCACCAGCGAGCGCGCTGTAGACGATGCTTTTCCCATCGCGAGACCAATCAAGACCCTGGTAGGTTGCGCCCTCGTAGTCCACCACCTTTTGTGGATGCGAACCGTCGGCACGGACGATCCATAGAGTTTGCTTTCCGCCACCTCGATAGTCCTCCAGGGCGATCTCTGTTCCGTCGGGCGACCATGCAGCCCACGGCACACTTCGAATGACACCGGGAAGCTCCAACATCTCCGTCTTCAGCACCGCCCCTTTTTCGGTATCCATCGTAAGGACCCAAAGTTTACCGATACCCGGTGTGCCGCGGCGCTGCTCCGACATCATTAGCAGCTTCTTTCCATCAGGCGACCAGAATGCAGGACCGGTCTCAAGGCCAAAGTTCGTCAGCCTAATCTCCGGCGCGCGCAGGTCGTCAGCGCGACGGAGATAGACGTCATCCGAGCTGCCAGGACTCTGCGATCTCGGCACTGGCGTTGGAGAACGATGCGAGTGAAAGGCGATCCATTTGCCGTCCGGCGACCAATCCAATGAAAAATCCTCGTGATAGCCAGAGACGATTACGGAGGGCTCTCCGGTTCGGACTCCTTCCGCATCTACACCCACTACCGCATCATCAAGATCCAGAGGAATGTCGGTTAAACGGAAGTCACCGAAAAAATAGCCGATCCTGGCGCCGCTCGGATGCCACATCGGAAGCATGCCGCCTTCGGCCAGCTCCTTAACGGCACCTCCTTGACTTGGAAGCGTGACGATCGAGTCATGGATCAGAGAGCGAGTCCAATACAAGTTGCCGTTCGCAAGGACAGGCCCCATATTATCGTGCCCAGGCGTATCCACCACGGGTTGAAGGGCACCATTGCTGAGATCCATTTTGTAAATCTTGAGCCAACGGTCGGCGTGCGGCTGGTGGCGCAACATATCGTTCGGCGCTTTGTCCGAAGCGAGCGCCAGATAGGCGCTCTTCCCATCAGGGGACAGCGCGATCTGGCCACCGCTTAAGCTGCCATCGAGTTGGCTGGCGATCACCTTTGTTTCGCCGGTTGCCACGGAGATTCGAGAGAGAGTCGATTGCCCCTTCGAATCCAGCGCCAGGTAGTAAAACAGTGCGCCGTCCGCAGAAAATGCCATCGCTGTCACAGATCCCGGGGCGCTATAGGTACGATAGGAACCGCGAGGCCCGACATGGAGCCCGTGGTCGGGAGCACCTGGAACGAAGTAGGCGAGTTTACTTCCGTCTGCAGAGCAGACCAGCGTTGAATGAGCAGGCAGATCTTGAACCTGCTCTGTTCCGCGACGCCCAAGGCGTGCAAGTCCCGGCGCGCCGGGACCGCAGAAGACCGCGTCATCAAGTCCATCCAGCCCCCCTGTGAGCGTCGCGTTCTCTTCGTGTCCGGTCGCTAACGAGAACAGGTGCATGCCCCCCGAACCCCGCCCAAAGAGAGCCCAAGCCGCGTCTCCGGATATGGAGACCGGGGTAAAGTATCCTTGAAACCAATCACTCCTCGATTGCTCAAAGACCAGCGTCTCTTGCGGATTGGAGTGTACTGGTACCTGAGCAGCGCACATCAGCGTGCTCAACAGACCTGCAATAACACAACTTCTATAAATCATTGATAGAAACCCTCTTTACACGACTATCGCCACGCAACCACCAATCAACTCTTTCTTCGCTCTAGTCTTAAAACACATCGACTCGCGAAGTATTCCCATATTCCTTCGGAGCTTAGAAGCTGTTGTTAGCTTTTATTCCTGTTGAGCAAACGGTTGGTGTGTCTCTTGTTTTCTCTATGAGCATACGAGAGATGGAGAAGCAGTATCGGACGAACTATCCGAGCGATGTGAGCGACGAGGAGTGGGCGTTTGTGGCACCGTATCTGACGTTGTGCCGGGAGGACGCGCCGCAGCGCGAGCATTCGTTGCGGGCGGGTTCAACGGTCTTCGCTACATTGTGCGCACCGGCAACCAGTGGCGCTTCATGCCGGGCGATCTGCCCCGTGGACGGCGGTCTATCAGCAGACACGGCGCTGGATGCGGGCCGGGGTCTTCGAGATGCTGGTGGGGGATGTGCGTTCGCTGCTGCGCGAGTTCGCCGGACGCAAGCCACAGACAACGGCGATGATCGTGGACAGCCGCACGCTGCAGTCGACGCCGGAATCGGGAGCGCGGGCAAGATACGACGGCGCCAAGCGGCGCAAGGGCTCAAAGGTGCATGCGGCGGTCGATACGTTGGGTCATCTCCTTGCATTGCATGTGACCGCAGCAAGCGAACAGGACCGCGCCAGATCGACTGGCTGGCCGAAGAAGTCCAGCAGATCACCGGCCGCAGCGTTGAGTTGGCCTATGTCGATCAGGGCTACACGAGTCAGACCGCAGCCGAAGCGGCCGCACAGCATGGCATCCAGTTGGAAGTAGTCAAACACACCGAGGCAAAGCGAGGCTCGTGCTGCTGCCAAGAAGATGGGTCGTCGAGCGAAGCTTTGCATGGGCCGCTCGCTTCCGCAGACTCGCCAGAGACTACGAGCGGCTCAATCAATCGCTCGCTGGATACCACTACTTCGCCTTCGCTTGGATCATGCTTGCCCAACTCACAAAATTACTCAACAAAAGTTCATAACGGGTTCTAGCTAGAGGACGCGATAGAAAATTGTCAACAGAGATAGGGTGAACGAACAGGCGGCAGCATATGGTGCCTTCGGAGACAGAGACGCAAGCACCTGGAAGGAGCTGCTGTGCGTCTGCAGTGTGGTGCGCGATGAGATGATGGAGTGGGTGCAGGCAAACGATCCGGGGACTTATCCGGGTTTGCGGTATCGGGAGGTGGGGAGCGGGTGAGTGCTCCGCCGACCGAGCCGGGCAGCGGCCTATCGCACTGATCTGGAAATTAGATCTGCAAATCAGTTTTTAGTGCTGGGCTGTAGGAGAGAGTGGCAGTGGTGAGGGTGGTGTCTCGTCGACGAGCTTGTAGCTGTCAGGTATTTGCATGAGTTCGGCTGCTGGTTCGGCGCGTTCGATATGGGTAACGGCAACAAGCTGTTCGCCTGTGCGCGGGTCGTCGTGGCGAATGATGAGGTAGATGAAGAGATCCGGTGAATACCAGTAGTCGTCGGTGATAGTGATCGATTGGCCGGTGCCGCTACGGTCGGCAGGGATGATGCGAGTTTTGCGCGTCCCAGTGAGCTGAACCCCGTCAAGTGACTGTTCTCCGAGACTGCTTACGGTGACGTCTGGAGGTGTTCGCTGCTGTGATGGCGGAAGGACGTTTGTCGGGGTGCGCGGCAGCTGCGGGAGGATGGTCTGGCGCGCGATACGCGTTGCGGTTTCGGTGAAGATGTTGACTCCAGAGATGGGGTCGTAGATATGCGCGGAGAGTAGTCGGGGCTTTCCGGGGAAGTTTGCGGGCACCAGAATACGACGCTCGTTACGGATGCGTCCGGAAGAGGCACGGGCAATCTGGTTCTCGGTCTTGACGATGTGTTCACTGCCGTCGGGAAGCTTCGTGTGAGAGACAATCTGCACGGTCGCCGTGAACGGCGCTCCTGGGACCGGTGTGACCCATACACCGTCGATGTGAACCTGAGGTCCGCGATAGTCGCGCGGCATCTGGTTCTGCGGCACGGATGTCGTTTGCGCACAGAGCGACGGCAGAACGCACACAGCGAGGAGGGTAGTTGTTGCCCATATCATCTGCGATGACCTCGGCAACAGCATATCTTGCGAGCAATGAAAAGGGCCTCCTGCGCTGGAGCTTTTGCGCAGAAGGCCCGATTTTGCACTTCTAGTGATTGTTACAGGGAGCTCATGTTGTGGAGGAACTCCTGGTTGTTGCGGGTCTTGCCCAGCTTGTCGGAGAGAAGCTCCATGGCTTCGACCGGGGAGAGCGGATTGAGGACCTTGCGGAGGATCCAGGTGCGCTGAAGGTCGTCCTTGGGGATGAGGAGTTCTTCCTTACGCGTGCCGCTGCGCTGGATGTCGATGGCCGGGAAGACGCGCTTATCGACGAGCTTGCGGTCGAGGATGACTTCCATGTTGCCTGTGCCTTTGAATTCTTCGAATATGACTTCATCCATGCGCGAGCCGGTGTCGATGAGGGCCGACGCGATGATGGTGAGCGAGCCGCCTTCTTCGATGTTGCGGGCAGCGCCGAAGAAGCGCTTGGGGCGCTGTAGCGCGTTGCTGTCGACACCGCCAGAGAGCACTTTGCCCGAGGGCGGGACGATGGTGTTGTAGGCGCGCGCGAGGCGCGTGATGGAGTCGAGGAGGATGACGACGTCGCGCTTGTGCTCGACGAGGCGCTTGGCCTTTTCGATGACCATCTCGGCGACCTGGACGTGGCGTGCGGCGGGCTCGTCGAAGGTCGAAGAGATGACTTCGCCTTTGACGCTGCGCTGCATGTCGGTAACCTCTTCCGGGCGCTCGTCGATGAGCAGAACGATGAGGACGATCTCAGGGTGGTTTGCGGTGATGGAGTTCGCGATGGACTGCATCAGGACGGTCTTGCCGGTGCGCGGTGGAGCGACGATCAGACCACGCTGACCCTTGCCGATGGGGCAGAGGAGATCCATGACGCGGCCGGAGATGGCCTCGCGGACGGTCTCCATCTTGATTTGTTCGTCGGGGTAGAGCGGAGTGAGGTTGTCGAAGAGAATCTTGTTGCGGGTCTCTTCGGGCGACTCAAAGTTGATCGCCTCGATCTTGACGAGGGCGAAGTATTTTTCGCCTTCATGGGGAGAGCGCACGTTGCCGGAGATAGTGTCGCCGGTCTTGAGGTCGAACTTGCGGATCTGGCTGGGCGAGACGTAGATGTCGTCGGGGCCGGGCAGGTAGTTGTAATCCGGTGAGCGCAGGAAGCCGTAGCCGTCGGGCAGGATCTCGAGGACGCCTTCGGCAAAGATGTGACCTTCTTTTTCAGACTGGGCCTGGAGGATCTTGAAGATGAGGTCCTGCTTGCGGAGAGCGCTGGTGCCGGGAATCTCAAGGGCGCGGGCGAGTTTGCCGAGCTCGGCGATGCTCTTTTCCTTGAGCTCGGAGATGGTCATAAGTACTTGGGTTGTTTCCATGGGGTTCTTCTTATGGTCGGGATTTTGAATTGAGTGTGATGCAGAGAGACGGGAGAGTTTTGGAACTCGTCCGAGATGTGAAGGGGGATTGCCGAAACAGGATTCCGTGCAGAGCTACCGAGCTGGATTGCCAAACGGAGGTCGTGCGGAGGGGCGCTACAAGGAAGGGTAGGACTTGGTGCAGGGTGCTGCCTGTTCGGTGCGGATTTACAACTACTGTAGCAGACGCGGCCAAAGGGTAGCCGGGTTACTTGCGTCTACGACAATTTGTGTGTGGAAAAACGGGGATGGTTTGTGGGCCGACGGACATCGACGGATAGGAGCCGATGCGCGCCGACCGAAGGAGGCCTACGCGGCGCGACGCTCGGTGCCGGCCAGAATCTCAAGGCTCTCGGAGCCGTCAGCCATAGGAACGGTGTCCCTGAAGCGGTCAAGGACGTCGTTGGTGGTGTCCTGCAGGCGGGTGTTGGGCTTGTGCAGCTTGCGTGTGGCCTTCGATGCAAGTTGACAGAGCTTATAGCGGTTATTGACGTGGGTGAGGGCACCGAAGATCAGGTCTGAGCGCATGGAAGTATGTCTCCTGGGTGGGTCGAGGCGGTGGGCGTCGGACAAAGTGTAGCGACCGGCTATCAAGCCTCGGATTCAATATGCCATCGGGCGGATTGAACCTTGAAGTTATTAAGTAGATGCTGTGGCCGAGGCCAGGTTGCATCAGATGTTTTTGTGAAGCGCAAGGCAGCCGGTGCGGAAGTGGATGCCCTGCAACAATTTGAGTCTGACGATGTGCGGTTGGTTATAGCGTTTCGACAGACGTTCAGCGAAATTCCCGCAAGGGTAAGGGGTGATACCCGCTGAATCACTGGATAAGTCTTGGCTAATTTTCTTAGCAAGGAGGGTGTTACAGATTCCTATCTCAGAGCCATGAGGAGAGCCCAAAGAGGGTTGCAACTATGGTTTCCCTTACTTCTAAGTACGATAAATGGTACTGAACGGCAGGTCAATCCTTTTTTTGGGACTTCATGCGGCCGACATATACAGAAAACGGGAATTTGCGAAACGGAAGAGGGCAAACGCTGTCCGGATAATGGAATGTTATGGTTACGCCGGTGATGGTGAAGATGAGCTAGGCCCAATAGCTCCTGTCGAGTGTGCGGTATTGGATAGCTTCGGCGATGTGCTTGACGGCGATGGTTGGCGCGGCTTCGAGGTCGGCGATGGTGCGGGCGACTTTGAGGATGCGATCATGGGCGCGGGCGGAGAGGCCTTGTTGCTGCATAGCGCGTTCTAGAAGGCGCTCGGCGTCGGAGGCGAGCTCGCAGAAGGTGCGAATCTGCTGGGTGGTCATCTGGGAGTTGGCGAAGATGGCGCGGCCTGCGGTGCGAGTGGTGGTTGCGGCGCGGGCGGGGTGTTCGAGGAAGCGCTGGTGCTGGCGCTCGCGGGCGGCGAGGACGCGGGCGCGGATCTCGGCGGAGCCTTCGGAGGCGGTTCCGCTGCGTAGCTCCTTGTACTGCACAGCTGGGACCTCGATGTGGATGTCAATGCGGTCGAGAAGCGGGCCGGAGACCTTGGAGACGTAGCGTTGGATCATGGGTGGGGTGCACATGCAGTCGCGCGAAGGATCGTTGAAGTAGCCACAAGGGCAGGGGTTCATGGCAGCGGCGAGCATGAAGCGGGCGGGGAAGCTGAGCGACATGGCGGCGCGCGAGATGGTGACATTGCCGTCTTCGAGTGGCTGGCGGAGGACTTCGAGGACGTTGCGGGGGAACTCGGGGAGCTCGTCGAGGAAGAGTAGGCCGTTGTGTGCTAGGGAAACCTCGCCGGGGCGCGGGATCATGCCGCCGCCAATAAGGCCGGCGTCGGAGATGGTGTGGTGCGGCGAGCGGAAGGGGCGATGCGTGACGAGGCCTTCGTCTTTGTTGTGGACACCGGCGACGGAGTGGATCTTGGTGGTCTCGAGAGCTTCTTCAAAGCGCAGCGGCGCGAGGATCGATGGGAGGCGCTTGGCGAGCATGGTCTTGCCGCTGCCGGGAGGGCCGATCATGAGGATGTTGTGTCCGCCGGCGGCGGCGACTTCGAGTGCGCGCTTGGCGACGTGTTGACCGCGGACGTCGCGGAAGTCGGCGTGGTACTCGACGGCGTCGTTGAGGAGTGTAGAGGTGTCGACCTTGAGCGGCTGGATGAAGAGAGAACCCTGAGTGGTGGAGTTGAGGAGTTCGCGGACTTCCAGAAGCGAGCGCACGGGGTAGACGTTGACGCCTTCGACGACGGCGGCCTCGCGTGCGTTGGCGGCGGGGATGATGAGGTTCTTGATTTTGGCGGCGCGGGCGGCAATGGCGATGGGCAACATCCCCTGCACGGCGCGGAGCGAGCCGTCGAGGCCTAGCTCGCCGACGAGGAGGAAGTCGGAGAGGTCTTTGATGGAGAGACCACCGTAGGCACCGAGAATGCCGATGGCGATGGGGAGATCGAAGCCGGAGCCTCCCTTTTTGAGATCGGCGGGCGCGAGGTTGATGGTGATGCGCGTGGGAGGAATGTCGAAACCGGAGTTCTTGATGGCGGAGCGGACGCGGTCGCGGGATTCGCGGACAGCGGCGTCGGGGAGGCCGACGGTGGCGAAGATCTCTTTCTCAACCTGTTGGCCGAAGTCAACTTCAACGTCGATGATGTGGGCGTCGATGCCGTAGACGGCTGCGCTGCGGGCTTTGAAGAGCATTGCCTGATGTTGTCCTTGAGGCCGGAGGTGCGGCAAGTGTAGCATCCCGGGAACGCGGAGGCGATGGCGTATGGCGACTGTGAATAAGAAAGCTGCGAAGAAGTCGGCAGCAAAGAAGAGTGTTGCGAAGAAGAGCGCGGGTGTGGCGGCGACGTACCGGCGCGTGGCGCTGGCGTTGCCGCATGCGGTGGAGGACTCGCATATGGGGGCGGCGGATTTTCGGATTGAGATTGCGGGCAAGCGGAGGATCTTTGCGACGCTGGCGTATGAGAGCAAGGGACTCGGGACGTTGATGCTGGACGCGGAGCAACAGGCGATGTTTCTTGCGGATGCTTCGGAGTATTTTTCTGCCGTGCCGGGCGGGTGGGGACGGATGGGAGCGACGCTGGTGCGGCTGGATGCTCCGGAGAGTGTGCTGGCAGGTGGGCTGGAGACGGCACATCGGCATACGCTGGCAAAGATGCAGGCGGTTCACGCGAAAACGAAGGCCAAGATGTAGCGCCTACAATCGAAGCTGGTGATTGGCAATGAATACGAGTCTGTTTGAGCTGTTCAAGGTGGGGATTGGTCCTTCGAGTTCGCATACGGTGGGACCGATGCGTGCGGCGCTCAGCTTTGTGCGTGAGTTGGCGCGGCGGGGTGAGTTTGGTACGGCGATTACGGTGGATCTGTATGGGTCGCTGGCGCTGACGGGGATTGGCCATGCGACTGATCGCGCGGTGATGATGGGGTTGCTGGAGGAGTCGCCGGATACGGTGGACCTGCAGACGATTGATGAGCGGCTGACGTCGCTGCGAGAGACGCGTCAGCTGATGTTGATAGGGAGCCATGCGGTGCGGTTCGATCCGGCAGTGGATCTGCGGTTTCACCGCGACCAGATGTATCCGGAGGCGGGAGTTGAGACGCATCCGAATGGGATGCGATTTACGGCCCTCGATGCAGATGGGCGTGTGGTGTCCTCGCAGGTGTACTACTCAGTGGGCGGCGGGTTTATTTTGACGGCCGAGGAGTTTGCTGCGGCTGATGGTGGTGTGAAGAAGCGCGATGTGCCGTATCCGTTTTCTAGTGCCGATGAGTTGCTGCGGCTGAGCGATGAGCATGGGCTGTCGATTGCTGAGATGGTGCTGGCGAATGAGGTGGCGCTGCTGAAGGATGCGACGATTCTGCGGCGGGTGGAGAGGATCATTTCGCCGGAGCGGCCGGGCAATACGATTGCGCCGCCGATGGACGCGTTGACGCCGGAGCAGGTGGTGAAGGCGGCGGTCCTTTCATTGTGGGAGACGATGGCGGAGTCGATTGAACGTGGGAAGACGACCGAGGGCACGTTGCCGGGTGGTCTGAATGTGAGGCGGCGAGCGCCGGGGTTGGCGCGGCGGCTGGCTTCGATGGATGAAGTTGGAAAGGTGCGCGATCCGCTGGCGCCGCTGGACAGTGTGACGCTGGTGGCGATGGCGGTGAATGAAGAGAATGCGGCGGGTGGGCGCGTGGTGACGGCTCCAACGAACGGCGCGGCCGGTGTGGTGCCGGCCATTGCGTACTACTTTTTGCACCATGCTTCGAGTGAGTTGAGTGATGCGGAGAGAGAGGCTGGGTTGTTTCGGTATTTTCTGACGGCCGCGGCGATTGGGATTCTGTACAAGGAGAATGCTTCGATCAGCGGCGCCGAGGTTGGATGCCAGGGTGAGGTGGGCGTGGCTTGCTCGATGGCTGCGGGTGGGCTGGTGGCGGCGCTGGGTGGCGATGCTCGCGCGGTGGAGGGCGCGGCGGAGATTGCGATGGAGCACAACCTGGGGATGACGTGCGATCCAATTGGTGGGCTGGTGCAGATTCCTTGCATCGAGCGCAATGGGATGGGCGCGGTGAAGGCGGTGAATGCGGCTCGGCTGGCGATGAATGACCAGGGCGTGCATAAGGTGTCGCTCGACCAGGTGATCGAGACGATGTACCGAACGGGGATGGATATGCAGTCGCGGTACAAGGAGACGAGCCTGGCGGGGCTCGCGCTGAATATCATCGAGTGCTAGATGGCCAGCTAGGCGAGGCGACCGGCGCTGATCCAGCAGGTGGTGGGCAGCGTAAGTATCCCGTTAGTGGCATAGCGGTTGAAGAAGCCTTCGAGCGCTTTTAGGAATTGTGGAAAGCGTGGGTCGGTGGGCTTGGGTGTCATGGATAGTGACATCGTGTGGCCGAAGAAGGATTCCCAGTTGAGAGGAAGTACTCCGTGGATCTCTTCGTGGTGCCAGTCGCGGGTGAAGAGCGTGTGCAGGTCTTCGTGCACGCGGAGGCCGGCGCGGACGTAGGTGTGGTCGGTGCCGTGTTCGATGAGCAGACGTTCGAAGTCGGTTGAGTGCTGGCTCTCGTCCTTTGAGCGACCGACGGAGACGAGTGTGACCCAGCCGTCGGGCTTAAGAATGCGGCGGAACTCGGTGAGTGCGCGGTCGCGGTCGAACCAGTGGAAGGCGCGACCGGCGGCGACGAGGTCAATGGAGTGATTGGGTAGCGTCGTGGCTTCTGCTGTTGCGTCGATGATGGTGAGCGATGACGACGGCGTCTGAAGGCGGAGGCAGATGGCGCGCATGTCAGCGTTGGGTTCGATGGCGATGATGGGGTTGCCGTTGGCGAGAAAGACTTCGGCCAACATGCCGGTGCCTGCGCCGATGTCGGCGATGAGATGTCGCGGAGTGAGATCGCACCATGCGCGAAGCCTCATGAGCACTGCCTCTGCGGGGTATCGCTGGCGATACAGGTCGTAGTCTTCAGCGCGGCCGTCGAAGCGTTGTGTGTTGCTGGACATGTTCGATTGGATGCACGAGAGGTGCGTGACGATGGTGATGATGAGGTTTGTTTGCGATCGATGATGACGCGATGCGATATCTCGCACGAAGATAACGAGGTAAATACTGTTTTGGAGGAGAGGTTACCTCTGAGTGAGTGATGAAAATTTTGACTGCGAGAGTGTGTTTTTTTCTTGACTCTTACGCGCGAGAAAACAATACTCTCGTTAGTTGCTTCATGCGAATGAACGCGACGTCGATGGCAACATCGAATGGGAGCGCAGGCAAACGCAACCAAGGCAAAGCATCAACCTAAGGCAACACACTCGGGGAGCGCACAGGATGCGCTCCCCGAGGTGTTTAACCCGAGTGGCTTGCGGCCAGTGTTCATGCGGGTTTGCGTGGGGTGTTGCGATGCGCGCTGTCGCAGTATGCTGAACATATGACACGACGCCGATGGATCGCAGATGAGAGAACAGAGACAACCGCAACGCTGAAGGGCGACCAGGCGGTGCACCTGGCGCGTGTGCTGCGCGCGCAGCCCGGGCAGGTGTTCGACGTGGTAGCGGGAGGATTTTTGCACCGCGCTGAGGTTCTGTCGGTGGACGAGCGTGCGGTGGTGTTCACGCTGCATGAGGAGTTGGAGGCGGATGCTGCGTTGCCGGTGCATCTGCTGATGGCGGTGTTCAAGTTCGACCACATGGAGTGGGGGATCGAGAAGGCGACGGAGCTTGGCGCGTCGCGGATCACTCCTGTGATTGCGCGGCGCACGGAGAAGCATCTGGCTCAGGCTGCGGCGAAGCGTGTGGAGAGATGGCGAAGGATTGTGCTGGAAGCTTCGAAGCAGTCGCGGCGAACGGATGTGCCGAAGGTGGATGAGCCGGCGATGTTGAAGGCTGCGCTTGCGGGTGTGAGCGCAGAGACGAAGCTGCTGCTTGCAGAGACGGAGCAGGATAACTCGTTGAGCGCGGGATTGGTGGATGCGAGAGATGTGGCGTTGGCGATTGGGCCTGAGGGTGGATGGACGCCGGAGGAGATGGCGCTGTTTAGCGAGAGCGGTTGGAGGCATGTGACGCTGGGGCCGAGGATTTTGCGCGCGGAGACGGCTGCGCTTGCGGGGCTGGCGGTGTGTGCTGCGGTACTTTGAACGCGAAGGGCGCCAAGGAAAAGCCCCGCGCATCGGTTTCGATGGCGGGGCCAAGGTCGAAGTGAGTAAGGCTTAGCTGAAGATCTCTTTGACCTTGCTGAAGAGTCCGCGGGGGTGCGGGGTGTTTTCGACCGTCATGGTTCCGGCGAGCTCCTTGAGGAGTTCCTTCTGCTGCTTGTTCAGCTTGGAGGGTGTCTGCACGCGGACTTCGACGATGAGGTCGCCCTTGCCGTGGGAGTTGAGGTGCGGGACGCCCTTGCCGCGCAGCTTGAACTCGCGGCCGGACTGGGTGCCTTCGGGGACCTTGATGGTCTCGACGCCGTCGAGGGTCTCGAGGTCGAGTTCGGTGCCGAGCGCGGCCTGCGGGAAGCTGATGGGGATGACGCAGTGAAGATCGTCGCCGTCGCGCTCGAAGAACTTGTGCGGATTGACGTCGAGCACGACGTAGAAGTCGCCGCTGGGGCCGCCGAATCGGCCGGCGTCGCCTTCGCCGGAGTAGCGGATGCGTGTTTCCTGCTCGACGCCGGC
>CAJCIM010000076.1 GCA_903970395.1 Acidobacteriaceae bacterium | reverse complement strand
CGAGTGTAAGTTCGTTCGCCATCGCTGTCGCAGCGATCAACGCATCCATTTCGTCCATGCCCCAACCGTTTTGCTCAGACCTCCAGATCATGCGGCCTGCGAGATCGGCTACGTGGCCTTCAACGGGAACGATTCGCCCTGAAAACCGTGTTGGTAGTTTGACAGTCAGCCAAGCCTCAAGCTCGTCGCGCTTCTTGCCAGGAGTCTTCCGTTCGACACCATAGCGAATCTCAAGCAGCGTGGCAACACTTAGGTAAAGGGTGGACTCTTCTTGCCTCAGTACCCATTCGAGGACCGCATGGGGTAGCGGCTTGGTCATTTGCGAGACGACATTTGTGTCTAGAAGGTATTTCAAAAGTCGACTCGCCTCGGCTTCAACTTCACGCGATCCAAATCGAGGTTCAGATCTGCCAATGGGGAGTCGCGAAAAAACTCCACCAGATTTTTGTATTTTTCTGGCACGGGCGCGCCCTCGCGAAGCAACTTTGCTACCTGGGGTGACGCATCGTGTTCTTCCTTCGTCATGATGAGGTACTCGCGATTGCGCCGCCTTACCACCTGCGGCCCTGAGGTCTCGGCTTTATCGAGAACCTCACTGAACTTCGCCTTCGCCTCTGCCACCGCCCAGGTCATAACGCAACCTCCATTTTGACTAGTATAGTCATTACCTATCTCTTGCGATACTGGTAGGTATGCGCAAATCCCTTCTAGCGTTGACGGCGGCCGCGTTCGGCATTGGCACGACCGAGTTCATCATCATGGGCCTGCTGCCGCAGTTGGCCACTGATTTTTCGATCAGCATACCGAAGGCGGGGACGCTGGTGTCGGGGTATGCGCTGAGTGTGACTTGCGGGTCGCCGGTGGTGGCTGTGGCGCTGGGTAAGATGGATCGCCGACGGGCGCTGCTGATGCTGATGTCGCTGTTTACGGTGGGAAATGCATTGTGTGCGCTGGCGCCGGGGTTTGGGGTGCTGCTCGGCGCGCGCATCCTTACTGCGCTATGTCATGGCTCGTTCTTTGGGATCGCAAGCGTGTTGGCAGCGAACATCGTTCCGCGCGGTGTGCGAGCGCAGGCGATTGCGCTGATGTTCTCCGGGCTGACGCTTGCGAATATCCTCGGTGTGCCGGTGGGGACTGCACTGGGGCTGGCGTTTGGATGGCGCGCAGCGTTTTGGGCGCTCGTGCCGATTGGCTTGCTGGCGATTGCGCTGCTAGTGTGGCTGATTCCGTCGCAGACGCCGGAGCCGAGCCACCTGATGCAGGAGCTTCGCGCGGTGCTGAAGCCGTCGGTGCAAATTGTGCTGACGCTGAGCACGTTGTCGTCGGTGGCGATGTTCTGCGTGCTTACGTACATTGCGCCGATTCTTGAGTTTGCGACGCATCTTTCGCCACATGCGGTGACGTGGGTGCTGGTGGTCTTCGGCGTTGGGATCACGATCGGGAACCTGTTTGGTGGGTGGCTCAGCGATCGCCGCCAGATGCCTGTGATTCTGGGCGGTATGACGCTGCTGATCTTGACCTTCCTGCTGATGCCGGCGGCTGTGCCGTACCGCGTGCCGGCAATTCTCTCAGTCTTCACGTGGGGGCTCATCCACTTCGCTGCGGCCGCGCCGTTTCAGGCCCGCATTGTGGAGAAGGCTCAGAGTCCAAATCTTGCGTCCGTTCTAAACCAGAGCGCCTTCAACTTCGGCAACGCGCTTGGGGCGAGCCTCGGCGGGCTCGCGCTTACGCATGGCCTTAGTTACGGTCAGTTACCGTACGTCAGCGCGGCTGTTGCGTCTTTGGCGCTGGTTGCTGGCCTGGTGGCGTGGCGTTTCGACCGTGCAGCGGTGGCGCAGGCGCTCTAAGTTGGAGTTGATCCGGTGCCTTGACGGGTCAGTGCGTAGTTTTTGGGCAGAATAAAAGTGATGACAATCTTATGACGAACAGAGTGTGATGTACTGGTGCATTCTAGTAGCAGTGGAGGGATCGATTGACTGAGGCGTACATCAACCGGATTGCAACGGCAGTACCGGACGCGGACGTGCATGGAGCCTTTGTGGCTTTTGCGGGTAACATGTTGGAGAATCCGCGCGTACGGTCGGTGTTTTACCGGATGGCGCAGCGGTCGGGGATTCGAAGGCGGTTTTCGGTGTTGACTCCAAACCCGCCGCATACGGAGTTCCATGTAGACCCGTACAAGTTTTATGTGCTCAAGAGCTTTCCGGGGACAGCGCAGCGGATGGAGATCTTCGAACGGTTGGCTCCGCGGCTGGCGTACAAGACGCTGGACAAGCTGGCGTTGACCGAAGAGGAGCGTCGCGGCATTACGCATGTGCTGGTGACGTGCTGCACGGGGCTATACGCTCCCGGGCTGGACTTCGACATCATCGACCATCTGGGTCTGGATACGACGGTTGAACGGACGATGATCGGGTTTATGGGTTGCTATGCGGCGATCAACGGGCTGAAGCAGGCGCGGCACATTGTGCGCAGTGAGCCGAATGCAAAGGTGTTGATGCTGAATCTGGAGTTGTGTACGCTGCACCTGCAGGAGACGCAGGATCTGGAGCAGGTTTTGAGCTTCCTGGTCTTTGCGGATGGCTGTGCGGCGACCCTGATCAGTGCCGAGCCGAAGGGTTTTGCAATGGATAGCTTCCGCGCGGTGCTGATTCCTGACACGAAGGACCTGATTACGTGGAAGATTCGTGGCGCAGGTTTCGACATGCTGCTGTCAGGACAGGTGCCAGTGGCGATCGGCAAGTCCCTGTTGGCTGGCGGCGACGAGGTGCTGGGCCAGTACAGCAAGGACGATATTGCGCTGTGGGGCGTGCACCCCGGGGGCAAGTCAGTACTGGATGCAGTGGAACGTGGGCTGGACCTGCCGAAGCATGCGCTGGATGCATCGCGCGAGGTACTGGAGTGCTTCGGGAATATGAGCTCGGCGACGGTGATGTTTGTGATGGAGAAGCTGATGCAGCGTGCCAAGCCTGGAGACAAAGGCTGTGCGATGTCGTTTGGCCCGGGGCTGACGGCGGAGACGATGCTCTTTCATGCCGTCTGATGTGGTTGACTTTACACACCGGGTTCGACCGGTAGATCTGCCTGAGTGGTTGGATGAGCAGCGTGCTTATGAAGATATGCGCGCGTACATGAAGAGCCTCCGCCAGGTGAACACGCTGACCTTTGGCTCGCGCTCGACGCTCAAGTGGCTGGAACAGATTGTCAGTGCCGGCAGCAGCCAGCCACTGCGCGTCATCGATGTAGGCTGCGGCTCCGGCGATATGCTTCTGCGCATCGAGCGCTGGGCAAAGAGGCGCGGTTTCGCTGTCGAGTTGACCGGCATCGATTTGAGCGCGGAGACGGTGCAGGTTGCGCGCGAGTTTGCGCCCAGGGGATCGCGCATCCAATGGATCGTCGGCGATGCGTTCTCGTACACGGAGCCGTTTGATGTGGCTATCAGCGCGTTGCTGACGCATCATCTGGAGGAGCCAGAGATCGTGAACTTTCTCACATGGATGGAAGCGACCGCGCAGCGCGGATGGCATGTAAACGATCTGTGCCGTGAGCGCACGCCGTACCGACTCTTCAGCTTTGCCGGGTGCGCGCTGCGCTGGCACAAGCAGGTGCGGCATGATGGGCCTGTGTCGTTCCGGAGGAGCTTCCGTGAGGCGGACTGGCTGCGGATGCTCGCGAGTGCGGGTATTGCGTCTGAAGATGTAGATCTGCGGCGCTGGACGCCGGGGCGGCTGTGTGTGGGGAGAATCAAAAGTACGTGAAGGCTGAAATTGTCATTGTTGGGGGTGGTCTGGCGGGGTCTGCCGCGGCCATCACGCTGGCCGAAGCGGGCCGCAAGGTGATGCTGCTGGAGCGCGAGAGTGAGCCGCAGCACAAGGTTTGCGGTGAATTTCTGAGCCAGGAAGCCGTAGAGTCGTTACGCGCGTTGGGTGTCGATCCAGCGGAACTCGGGGCGAAGGAGATCCACTCCGTTCGGCTTGCCGGAGCGCGAAGCGTGACGAGTGCGGCGTTGTCGTTTGCGGCGATGTCGCTGACGCGAAGACAGCTGGATGAGGTGCTACTGCAGCGTGCAAAGCAAGCGGGAGTTCATGTGTGCCGCGGCACGCGCGTGACGCATGTGCAACGCGAAGGAGAGCTCTGGTCGGTTGGTATCGAGCGTGCGGGTGCGGTCAAAAGTTCGATAGAAGCGAAGACGGTATTCCTCGCGACGGGCAAGCACGATGTGGCCGGATTGCCGAGACCTGCGGGCAAGCAGCGCGGGATGGTGGGGTTCAAGATGTACTTTCAGTTGCGCAAAGAGCAAGCGGCGCAGCTGGAAGGCAATATAGAGTTGCTGCTGTTTCGCGAAGGACTCGCGGGGCTGCAGTTGGTCGAGGACGGTTCCGCGAACCTTGGGTGCATCGTGCAACGTGAACGGCTGCGGCAACTAGGTGGTCGTTGGGAGAACTTGTTGCAGGCGATGCGGCAGGAGTGTCCGCACCTTGCAGAACGGCTTGCGGGTTCTGAGGTGCTACTGGAGCGACCGCTGGCTGTCGCGCCAATTCCGTATGGGTATGTAAGCGAGACTGCTGCAGACGGATTGTGGGCGCTGGGTGATCAGGCCGCGGTAATTCCGTCGTTCACGGGTGACGGGATGGCGATTGCTCTGCACTCCGGACGTTTGGCGGCGACGATGTATCTTGCAGGTTCGAACGCTGAAGGGTATCAACGGCGACTGCATAAGCAGCTAGCTGGGCAAGTAGGGCTCGCGGTGACGATTGCGCGTGGGTTGGTGTGGCAGCCGTCGCGTAGCGTAATGCTGGCCGCAGCGCACGCCTGGCCGAAGCTGCTGACCCTGGTTGGGCGGAAGACGCGGATTGCCGAAAACGTTCGCCTGTAGGTTGCCGTTGCGGTAGACTGCCATCAAAATTCCCGAGCGGGAGGCGGCGATGGCAAAGAATGGTGCAGCTGGCGAATTCAACGTAGCAGTGGATGCCTATATTGCGAAGGCGGCGCCGTTTGCGCAGCCGGTGCTGGAGCACCTGCGGCAGTTAATCCATGAAGGCGCGCCGGGTGTGGTGGAAGGTTTGAAATGGTCGATGCCGTTCTTTGATTACGAGGGGCCGGGTGGCAAGAGGGTGATCCTGGCAAATATGGCGGCGTTCAAGGCGCACTGCATCTTTGGACTGTGGGGAGCAGAGCTGGCGAAGGAGATGCGCGCGGATGGTGTGGTTGTCGGCGGGTCGATGGGATCGTTCGGAAAGATCACTTCGATCAAAGACCTGCCACCTAAAAAGCAGTTGCTGGCCTATGTGAGAGAGGCGGCACGGAAGATCGCGGAGGGTGAACGGGTGGTTTCTTACACTCGACCGCCCAATCGAGTCGCGAAGGCAGAGGTGCCCGTCCCGGAGGCTCTTGCGGCGGCGCTGAAGAAGAACAAGGCAGCGGCGAAGCAGTTTGAGGCGATGGCTCCAAGCTGCCGTAGGGAGTACAGCGAGTGGATCGCCGATGCGAAGCGTGATGAGACTCGGGAGAAGCGCGTTGAGCAGGCCGTGACGTGGATCGCAGAGGGGAAGAACCGTAACTGGAAGTATGAGAGGTAGTGAGTGAACTGTGGCGCAGGCACGTTTCAGTTTGTGGGGTCCTTCTCCACTCCTAAGGGAAGGAATAGAGAGAAGACGGTGCCGTGGTGTAGTGGGTGCTGGCTGGAGCGAACGGAGAGACAGCCTTGGTGGCGTTGGAGGATCTCGGAGGAGATCCAGAGACCGAGGCCGGTGCCGTTGAGGTCCTTGGTGGTGAAGAAGGGTTCGAAGATGCGTGCCTGCGTGGCAGGAGACATGCCGTGGCCAGTGTCGGCGACGGTGATGCGCAAGCCGTGGTGGCCAGTGCGTGGGTCGTGACTGTCGTGGGCGCGCAGGCGGAGACGGCCGCCGACACGCATGGCGTCGATGGCATTGGCGACCAGGTTGGAGAGGACCTGGCGGATCTCGTTTTCAAGGCAGAGCACCTGTGTGGCGGAGGCGAAGTTGGTTTCGAGTGCGATCCCTGAGTTGATGAGGCGGCCGCGGAAGAGGTTCAGTACAGGGGCGAAGAGCTGCTCCGCGTTGACGAATGTGGATTGTGCTGCCTGGCGGTGGAAGCGAAGGGTCTGTGTCGCGATCTGCGAGACGCGGGCGATCTCCCCCTGGGCGATGTCGACGTACTCGCGGACCTGTGGTGTCAGGTCGTCGCTGGCAGAGATGAGGTAGAGCAGGTTGGTGATGGATTCGAGTGGGTTGTTGATCTCGTGCGAGATGGAAGAAGCGAGGCGTCCGACGGCGGCGAGTTTTTCGCTCTGAAGCAAGGCGCTTTCAGCCTTCTTTTGAGCGGTGACTTCGAGAGATGCGGCGGAGATGGCCTGGACGGAGCCGTCAGCGGCGTAGACGGGGAAGTAGTTGACGGTCCAGTAGCGGTGCTCGCCGGGGTGGCTGATGAGCTCGCCTTCAAGGGGGTAGTTGATGACGGGTTTGCCGTCTCGGACCTGCTCGAAGAGTTCGCGGAGGCCGGGTATGGGAGCCATCTCGGTGAGGGTGCGGCCGACGATCTGTTCAGGCCGGAGGCCGAAGAAGGCAGCCTGGCGATCGTTGAGGCGAAGGTAGCGGAAGTCGGTGGTGTCGAAGAGGGCGAGGCCGATGGGTGCGGTGCCGTAGACTGCGGTAATCTCGGCGGCCTGACGTTCGGTCTCGGCGATGCGCTGGCGAAGTTCTTCGGCGGCAGCGCGCTGCTCGGTGATGTCGCGGAAGAAGATGATGATGCCGCCACCGTCGTTTTCGGTGGGTCGGGCCTCGACGGCGAACCAGACGTTGAGCGGCTCAGGATAGAAGGCCTCGAAGTACCCGGCGACACGGTCTTCCATGGCACGGCGGTACGTGGCGATATAGGGCGAGTCCTGATAGTTGACGCCGGGGAAGGCGTTGAAGAGGGTCATGCCGATGACCTCGCCGAAGGGCGCGAGCAGCTCCTGAGCGCGACGGTTGAGGAAGGTAAGGCGATAGTCAGCGTCGAGAACGACGATGGCGTCGGTGGTGGTCTCGAAGACCTGGTGGAGACGGCGTGCCGTAAGGTCGCGATGAGATTCAGCCTCTTTGAGGCGGGTGATGTCGCGGTAGTGAACGGCGATGCCGCTGGGGATGGGGTAGGTGCGGAGCGCGATCCACGTGTTGAATGGAGCGTAATAGAACTCGTGGTCGAGCGAGATGCGTTCATTCATGGAACGGCGGTATATGCGTTCCTGTTCGGTGCCGACGGTAACGGGGTAGAGGTCCCAGTGCGAGGGGCCGTTGAGGTGTTCGGGAAGGATTCGGCTGATGGTACGTGCGGCGTCGTTGGCGTAGGTGATACGCCAGTCGCGGTCTAGAAAGAGGACACCGTCGGCGAGGACATTGGCGAAGTGCTCGCAGTCGGCGGGAAAACCTGTGCGTGACGTGTGCAAATCGGGATTAGTAATAGACGAAGACACGTTCGATGCAGTTCCTTGGTTTCGTTGCTGCTTGATTTTTCTGCGTAGATATCGCAGGTATGGGTTTGAGCGACAGCCGTCGTGCAGACGCATCGCCGCAGCAAATCAAACGGCGATGGAAGGTTTAGATGCAGCGAATAGACTGGCTGAGGTATGTCGACGACAGGCAAAGACAGAAAAAAAGAAACAGTAGCTCAAGGAGAGCTGGCACGGGCGGAGTTTCGCGAGCGACTGGGGCGATGGTATCGCGAGAATGCGCGCACGCTGCCTTGGCGCGGCGTGGATGATGCCTATGCGACATGGCTGAGCGAAGTGATGCTGCAGCAGACCCGTGTGGCGACGGTGATTGAACGGTATACGGAGTTTCTGGAGCGGTTTCCGACGGTACAGGCCCTGGCTGCGGCGGAGGAGAGCGCGGTGCTCGCGCGATGGAGTGGGTTGGGATATTACCGCCGCGCCCGGATGCTGCATCGTGGGGCAAAGTTTGTGGTTGAAGAACTTGGTGGAGTGATGCCGCGCACCGCTGCTGAGCTGCGTGCGCTGCCTGGTGTGGGCGAGTATACGGCAGCGGCCATTGCGAGCATTGCGTTCGGCGAGAGCGTGGCGGTGCTCGATGGCAATGTGGAGCGTGTGCTGCTGCGGGTGTTGGGTGAAGGCGAAGAGAAGACAAGCGCTGCGCGGAAGCGATTGATGCTGGTTGCGCAAGCGCTGATGCCGACGACGTCACGGCGTGATGAGAATGCTGCGGGGGAACACAACCAGGCGATGATGGAGTTGGGTGCGACGGTGTGTGTGCCGCGCGGACCGTTGTGTCTGCAGTGTCCGGTGATGGAGCTGTGTCGTACGCGCGGCGAACATGCGACGGCGAAGCGCGCCGAGATGCGACGGCGACGCGTGGCGCATCTTCTGCAACGCAGAGCACGGAGCGGCGTGACCGAAGTGCTGCTAGAGCGGCGCGCTACGGATGCTAGCCTGATGTCGGGAATGCTGGAGCTGCCTCCTCTGACGTTGGATGCGGTTGAAGGTTGCGAGCCGTTGCTGAAGGTGAAACATGCGATTACGAATACAAACTATGAGGTCGAGGTGTTTGAGCAGGCGTCGCTGCGGAGCGAGATTGTCGCAGCAAAGAGCGCGCTAGTGTGGGTTGCGATGGACACACTGTATGAGGTGCCGTTGACTGGGCTCGCGCGAAAGGTTTTGAAGAAGGTTGGCGTGATGTCGCGATAGCGGATGCTTATACTGCAAAGGGATTACGGATTAGCAAATTGGAGCGGTGATGAAGATACGTTGGCTTGGCGCAGTGGTTGCGATGGCGGCTATGACAAGCGGAGGCTATGCGCAGACGGCGACGCCGATCGCGAAGGCTGAGTCGCTGGTGAGCGCGGATAGAATCCGCGAGCAGGACAAGTTCATCTCCGATGATTTGTTTGAGGGTAGATACCCTGGTTTGCGTGGTGGCGAGCTAGCGGCGAAGTATATTGCGAGTCAGTTTGCGATGGACGGGTTGAAGCCTGCCGGTAACGACGGGACGTTTCTACAACAGGTGAACTTTGTTGGAATGAAGGTGGTTCCGGAGAAGACACGCGTCGAACTGGCGCCCGCGAAGGGCAAAGCTGAGTTGCTGACGTTTGGTGACGACTACACGGTGAGCAACCAGACATTGACTGCAGAGACGATGGTGGATGCGCCGATTGTGTTTGTGGGCTATGGCGTCGACGCTCCGGAGTACCAGTGGAACGACTACGCTGGCGTGGATGTGAAGGGCAAGGTCATTCTTTGTATTGTTGGCGATCCTCCAAGTGACGATCCAAAGTTCTTTGGTGGCGATGCGCTGACCTACTACGGGCGTTGGACGTACAAGTTCGAAGAGGCTGCGCGAAAGGGCGCGGTGGGGGCGCTGATTATTCATCGCACCGATCTTGCGAGCTATGGCTGGAACGTGGTGAAGAACTCGAATACGAGCGAGAAGACGTATCTGCGCGACGATGCGAATCCTCGGTTACAGGCTGCGAGCTGGATTCAGCTGGAGATTGCACGGAAGCTGTTTGCAGCGAGCGGGCTCGATCTGGATGCTGAGTTTGCGGCGGCGGGGCAGCGGGGTTTCAAGGCTGTTGAACTGCCAGTAAAGCTGAAGGCGACGATTGCCAGCACGGTGCGGCCGTTCCAGAGCCCGAATGTTGTGGCTATGCTGCCTGGTGAGAACGTCGAGAAGGGTGCGAGGGACCAGGCCGTGCTCTTCACAGCGCACTATGACCATCTGGGTTTTGTGCCCGGAATGGCTGGGGACAACATTTACAACGGCGCAGCGGACAACGGCACAGGTGTGGCGATGCTGCTGGAGATGGCGCGCGCGTGGAGCCAGAGTGGCATTAAGGTGCCACACAGTTTGATCTTTTCTGCGGTGACAGCGGAGGAGCAGGGTCTGCTGGGCAGCGAGTATCTGGGGCAGCATCCACCGATTCCGGCGAAGGAGATTGCACTGGACATCAACTACGACATGCTGCTGCCCTTGGGCGTGCAGAAGGAGATCAACGTCAACGGCGCGCAGCGGACGACGTTCTTTCCAGAGGTCGAGGCGACGGCGAAGCGTTTTGAGCTCGCGATTGTTCCGGACCCGCGTCCGTCCGCGGGTAGCTACTATCGCTCAGACCACTTCTCGCTGTCGCGCGTAGGTATCCCGGCGTTCAGCGTGGATTCGGGCACGTTATATGAAGGCCATGATCATGAGTGGGGACAGGCCAGGGAGAAGGCGTTCAACGAGAACAACTATCACAACTTCTCGGACAACTTCGATCCGACGTGGGACTTCAGCGGCGACGCGAAGCTTGTGCGGTTCGGGATGGACCTGGGCTGGCAGGTGATCCATCTGCCAGCGACTGTGGAATGGAAGCACGGCGATGAGTTCGAAGCTGCGCGATTGAAGAGTGAACAGTAGTCGAGGTCACTGGTTACTGCGGCGACGGTTCTACCTGAATCGTCGCCGCTTTGCTTTCGTTGCCGTTGCCGTCGATGGCGGTGATGCTGTAGCTGTAGCGTGTTGTGGGATCCGGGGTGGGATCGTGGAAGCTGGGCTCGGGTGTTGGGGTTGCTGTGAGCCGCGTGCGGGGTCCGCTGGGTGAGAGCGGTTCGCGGTAGACGTTGTAGCCGGCCAGCGGTGCGGCTAGCGTTGCGCTGCTGTCGGCGTCAGAGACAGGTTGCCAGATCAGATCGATTGCGTAGTGTGCGCCCTGGTCGGGCGGGGTGAAGCCGGCGGCGGCGAGGCCAGTTGGTGCGGCGGGCGGATAGACCGGGTGGAGCGTGAAGTCGATCGGTGCTGAGAGTTCGCTACGCAGCTCGATGGAATGTCCGTCGAGGGTGAGAGTGATGCGGCGGACGGCGGTGTAGCGGTAAGGCTCGCCGGCGGTGACGGTGCTGTCGAGCGTACGGTTGGCGGATGCGTTGCTGTTGAGCCAGAGGTCGGGGTTTTGCTTGCCGGCCTTGGCAGTTGGTGGTGCGAGAGAGATCCGTTGCAGCAGAACGTCGCCTTGCGTTGCCGAAGGCGACCACTGGAGCAGCGTGCCGGCGCGAGTCCCTGTGGCGCTGAGACCCTGGACGGGTGCGGGCGCCGAGCCTGCGGCTACGAAGCCGGGGTTCGACAGGCCGGCGGACTTGCCGTGCGGGCTCAGGAACTCCACGCGGTAGCGGAGCAGGCGCGGTGAGCCAGCGGTGAGATCGGCTGGCAGCGTCTCGTGCCAGGTGAAAGGTGTGTGATCGGTGGCGGTTAGCGTCGCGTTGATGGTGGCTACATCGGTGCATCTGCCGCGAGCGAGTTCGCGGCAGATGTGGCCTTGCAGCGTGGTGCGTTGATGGTGCGGCTCGTAGAGCGGCAGCTTGTCAGTAGAGAGGTGAGGGAGCGTGAAACGGAGCTCGACATTGTCGCCGGTGCGGCTGGCGGCGAGGTCTGATACTGGTTGCGGCAGGTTCAGCGAAGGAGCCCGCGGTGGCCCAGGACTTGCGCAGCCAATGGCAAATAGCGTACCAAAAGCCAGCGGAGCAGCAGGCGTCAGCCAAGCGGTGAGCCCGCGAAGGATGCGATGTGGCAGGGCAGAACGCGCGGGCAGGCTGATAAACTCCATGCATTTGAGCGTAGCATCCACGGACCGGCGGTAAAAACTGCTCTGCAAAGGGTGCACCTGTTGGGTGATCTCAAGTGAGATTGTCATTGCTTTGTAAAAAACACCGGTAGGCATCTTTTGGTGCCACTTCAACATCTGTTTATGTGACAAAGTAAACTAGGTGGCACAAGTGGAGTGGAGGGACGAAAGCCATGGGCGTATATAGCGGTAGCATCTCGGAGACCACAGCTCCACCTTTGAAGCGCGTACGCGGCGACAAGTTTCATGCCGAGACCGCAGAGCCGGCAGTGAACAAGAAGGCGACAGAGGCGCAGACGTTGCCGCCGCTGCAGCCAGGAGAGGTCGACGTGCTGGGCGATGAGCCTGCGGTTTCGGCCGAGGCCGCCGAGGAGTTCATCGAGAGCAAGCGCATCGGCGAGCGGATCAAGTATCTGCGCCAGCGCAAACAGATGGGTCTGGTAGAGCTGGGGCGGCACACGGGGCTTTCGGCGAGCTTTCTGTCTCAGTTGGAGACAGGCCGCGTGGTGCCGACGCTGCGCAACCTGGCGCGCATCGCGATGGTGTTCTCGAAGGACATGAGCTACTTCTTCGAGCCGGAGCGGCCAGAGTTGTTCCGCATCCAGCGCGCGAGCGACCGGCTGCGGCTGCCGCAGACCGGCGTGGATGAGCCGGGCTACTACTTCGAGAGCCTCGGACAGGTGCCTGCCGACCAGACGATCACGCCGTACATTGCGGAGTTTCTGCCGGCCAGCGAGAAGCGGTCGACGAAGAGCCATCGGCATAGCGGCAACGAGTTCCTATATGTGCTCTCCGGCGAACTGAAGCTGGAGCACGACTCGCATTCGGATGTGCTGGGCGAGGGCGATGCGGTGTTCTTTAACGCTGAGGCGGTGCACAGCTATGAGCGCGCGGGCGGCGAGAACTGCTCGGCGCTGATTCTGACGATGCCTGAACCGCTGCGGGGAGTTCCGTCCGGGGCGCGGGTTCCTGCGATGCAGAGCGCGAAGCCGGCGGCGAAGAAGTAGCCGTTTTTTCGGCGGGATCCTCGCCGATTTTTAGGGGAAGATCTGCAGCGGATTGGAGTTAGCGGTGGATCGCCTTTGGTGTGAACTTTAGGTGATGCTTCGATCCCTGCTTCTATTCCGAGTCCTGTTTTCGAAGGAAGTACGAAGACCCGGCTGATAGCTGGGCCTTTCCTGTCTTCATTATATTTGGCGTGTCAAGTTTGATTTCATCAATCAAAGCGCCGTACTGACCCTCGGCGGGCCAATTTTGTTGATGTCCTTTTAACCTCTCCTGACCATACTCTCCACTGTCCAGACAAACTGGCGACGTTCTGTCTCAGTGGCGGACACCCTTGCGGGTGCTGTTCCGCCATTGGAGATCACGAGACATCGACCGCGTATTCGGTTGCGCCGCGGATCGATGCCAACGCCGCAGTGCGTCCGGACGAACGATACGAGTGTTTCAGGAGACCCAGATGCAACGGTTTTGTACGAAGATATTTTTCTTTCTGGTCTGTTTGATGTGCGCGGGTGCGATGTTTGCACAGCAGACCCTGAGTTCGATCAACGGAACGGTTACGGATGCCTCCGGCGCAGCGGTGCCGGGCGCGACGGTGACGGCGACGCAGGATCAGACCTCGGCTAAGGTGACGGTGAAGAGTGGCGGCAACGGCTACTTCCAGGTGCTGAACTTGCCGCAGGGCACGTATACCGTGACGGTGACGCGGGACGGCTTCGAGACGCTGGTACTGGAAAAGATTGATGTGGTGGAGGGCCGTGCGTCGACGGTGAGGGCAGGCATGAAGGTAGGCCAGGTGTCGACCAGTGTGGAGGTGACGGAGAACCCACTGCTGAACGCGACCGACACCACCAACGGCTATACGCTGAGCCATGACGAGATCCAGAGCATACCGCTGGCTACAGGCAGCTTTACGCAGGCAGCGGTGCTGGCGCCGGGAATCAGTGCGCAGCTGCTCGCCGGAATCGGAACCAACGCCGGTCTGGGTAACCAGGCCATCTGGGCAAACGGTCAGCGCGACACGTCGAACAGCTTCACGCTGGATGGCGTGGATGTAACGAACCTGTTCAACGGCAAGACGGCCAGCCAGGATGCGTCGCAGCGGTATGCGTTCAACATCGGCCAGGGTTCGAGCCTGGGCGGGCAGGCGCAGACGAACACGTCGGTGGCCGGTTCGAACGGCAACGGCCTGGCGACGCCTCCGCCAGAGATGATTCAGGACATCAGCGTGCAGACGTCGATGTACGACGCGCAGAGCGGCACGAACAGCGGCGCGCACATCGAAGTGAGCACGCC
>CAJCIM010000075.1 GCA_903970395.1 Acidobacteriaceae bacterium | reverse complement strand
CCAGCGTCGAGTAGATCAGCACATGGCCTCCATCCAGCGGAAACAGCTCAGGACACTCCCACATCTCGCCATCGTCGCAGGGGTTCGGGGTCCACTTGCCATTCCACTCCCCGCTGGTTAGCTTGTGCAGATACTCCCATTCGCGCAAATTCTTCGACCTGTATAGCAGCACGCAGCCGCCAACCTTCGCTTCACCTGCGCCTACCGTCATGTAGTACCACTCGCCCTGCTTCCACGCGGAAGGATCGCGAAACCCAGTGATCGCCATCCCCGGTGGAGGCAGCGGCACCACAGGCTTCTCCGCCTTGGTCCAGTGAATGAGTCTAGGGTCATCCGACCACGCGAGACACTGCGACTCCTGTATGCCGTCAGCATGGATCGTCGCCAGCTCCGGCCCGCTCTTCACCGTGCCTGTGTATACCGCATAGACGCGCTTGCCCACCGAAATCGCCGACCCGGAGAAGCATCCAAACGCATCCGCGCTGTCCGGCGTAGGAGTCATCGCCACGGGCAGATGTTGCCAGTGCACCATGTCGTGGCTCACCGCATGGTTCCAGCTCATATCGCCCCACGTTGCGGCCAGCGGGTTGTACTGGAAGAACATATGGTACTGCCCGTTGAAGTAGATGGGGCCGTTCGGATCGTTCATCCAGTTCTTTGCCGGTAGCAGATGAAACTGGGGCCGCATCGGATCGCTTGCCAGCTTCGTCGCCAGTGCGTCGCTCTGCTCACCGCGCAGACGCAGAGGCGAAGCCGCCAGGGCTGCACTCGCCACACCTGCGCCGATAAACCGTCGTCGTGTCACGCTGTTCATGGGTGCGCTGCCTGCTGTGCGCCACAAGACTGCCGCACGACTACATGCCCGTTCAGCAACACTGACCGCGCCGGCAACTGAGGGTTCGCAACGCGGTCCAGCATCGTCGCCACCGCGGCCGCGCCGATCTGCAGACACGGCTGGTGCAGCGTCGTCAGCGGAACCGGCAGCAGCTCTGCGTAGTTCACATCGTCGAACCCCGCGATCCGAAGGTCCTGCGGCACGCGCACACCCAGCGTATGCAGGCTGCGCATTAGGCGCGCCGCCGTGTAGTCGTTCGCGCACAGCAGCGCATCGAACCGCTCACGCTCCAGCGCATCGGCAATCGCTGTCGTATCGGAAGGCTCGGCATGGATTACTCGCGACAGAGGCAGCGTAAGCCCATGCGCAAACAGGGCCTCACGGCAGCCCGCAATGCGGTCGTCTACCGTCTCCGCGGATCCCTCGCGAGCGAAGAAGCCAACCCGCTTCGCCCCGCTCTGGATCAGGTGCTCGGTCATCATATATCCAGCCCGACGATTGTCCAGCCCCACAATGTCATGCTCGCAGCGAGCGGGGTAGTCAAGCACGCAGCGGTCCAGAAGCACTACAGGAATCCGTGCTGCCTTCAGCGCCTTCAAGACTCGGCGATTTACGCCATCGCGCCGTGGCCCAAACTCCAGCGGCGCAAAGAACACACCCGAAACCCGCTGATCGATATATTGCTGGCACAGCTGCTCGGCCTCCAGATCCTTGTTTGCCGTCGGAGTCGCCGTGTGCCCCCACGCCAGCGACCATCCCTGGCCTCCCGCACTCGTTGGCGCGCCTGTCATCCCTTTGCAGATCGGCTCGAAGATCTCCGTCTGTCCCAGGTCTGGAATAATCAGCCCAAACACGGGCTTCTGTCCCCGTGGCGCATCCACTGCATACGTGCCTGACCCGGCCCGTCGCACCAGCAGCCCCTCCTGCTGCAGCTGCTGCACCGCTTTCACCGCAGTCATCCGGCTCACTCCGAACCGGCGCACCAGCTCCGCTTCGCTCGGCAGCCTGCCCCCATGGCGATACTGACCAGTCGTTATCGCGGCCCGGAGGCTCTCCACGATCTGCCGATACTTCGGCTGCTCTTTTTCGACGGCCTTCTTGATCGGTTCGTCGAAGCCGTTTATTGGCTGTTCAGCGGCAAGTGCGGTTTCCATAGGAGTTCTCCTGAACTCATCAAGTAGGGCTATTTTTGAAGCGGCCCAATAGTACAACTTGATGACAACAGTTGTAGACAGTTTTTTCACAAAGCTGCATGGTCAGGTAGAGCGTTGCAGTGGCGAGTAGGTCACTTCCTGAATGATCTGGAAGCTTATGTCGCTGATTTATCTATAACTATGGCGGATAGGGCATCTTCCAAGCGGACCTTACCCCGGGGTATTAGTCTGGATCTACCTGTTTCGTTCCACTTCTCCATGGTAGATACAAAACTCAGTCGTCTCTGTCATGGAGGTAATCAGCTTTACGCTGTGATGCAGTCAGGTTCCGGATAGCAGATATGGATGGCTTCTCGCAAAGGGCAGTGACGTGAGCGCCGCTCTGTTCGATTCCTCAACTCTTGTCAAAGTGGGCAACACCTCACCCTTCGCCGCAATTGAGGCGCGCAGAGGACGTATAACTAACTCGGTGGTCTACCACGGTCCTTCACGCAGACCACCCCCAGGCCCCCCTCAGGAGTACCCGATGTTTGCCTCCCGCTCGCCCCTCAGCCGTCGCCAGTTCTGCCTCGGCGGCGCATCCGCAGCGCTGGCCGCCACCACGCCTCTGCCGCTCTTCGCCAAATCTCCAAAGGGATCCATCAACGTCGCGGCGATCGACCGCGCACGTATCCTGCGCGCTGCCAACGGGTATCTCAAAGCAGAGCCCATTACTATCACCACCTCGCACAGTACGCGCAGCGCTGGCGGCCTGCACGATTACTTCTCTGAGGGCGACTACTGGTGGCCCGACCCACAAAACCCCAGCGGCCCTTACATCCGGCAGGATGGCTTCTCCAACCCCGACAACTTCAACGATCACCGCGAGGCCATGGTTCGCCTCAGCCTGATTGTGCCCGCGCTCACCGCCGCATGGAAGATCACCGGCCAGCGCCGCTACGCAGAACAGGCCGCCGCGCACCTCCGCGCCTGGTTCATCGACCCGCTCTCGCGCATGAACCCCGACCTGCAGTACGCGCAGGCCATCTTTGGCGTCACCAAAGGCCGCGGTATCGGAATCATCGACACCATCCATCTCGTCGAGCCGGCCCGCGCAGCACAGCTCCTGCTGGAGAGCGACGTCTTTTCCCTCGACGACAGCGTCAAGCTGCGTGGCTGGTTCGCAGAATATCTGCACTGGCTTACCACCTCAAAGAACGGCACCGAAGAACGCGACGCCAAGAACAACCACGGCACCTGCTGGGTCATGCAGGTCGCCGAGTTTGCCCGCTTTACCAGCGACGCGTCACTTCAGCAGTACTGCCGCGACCGCTTCCGCACGGTGCTCATCCCCGGGCAGGTCGCCCCCAACGGCAGCCTGCCGCTCGAAGCCACGCGGACAAAGCCCTACGGCTACTCGCTCTTCGACCTCGACATCCTTGTCACCATCGCGCAGATCCTCACCACGCCATCGGACAACCTCTTCACCTTCGAGCTCCCCGATGGCCGCGGCCTGCGCAAGGCAGTCGCCTACATGGAACCCTTCATCGCCGACAAAAAGTTCTGGCCCTACCCCTACGACGTCCAATACTTCGATGACCTGCCTGTCCGCCAGCCCAGCCTGCTCTTCGCCGGCCTCGCCTACGACAATCCGCAATATCTCGCGCTGTGGAGGTCACTTGACCCTGACCCCAAGGTGCCCGAGATCATCCGTAACTACCCCATCCGTCAACCCATCCTCTGGGTCTAGCGCGACAGCCTATCCCTCTTACTCCCACGAGAGCCAGTCACCTCGACCGGAGGCGTAGCCGGAGTGGAGAGATATCCCTGCATCTCGCAGGTGTTCCTGCGAGCAAAAGTCTCTCCACCCAGCACAGTTACTTCTTCATCTTGTCGATCTCGCTCCCCGCCAGCAGGAACCCGCCCACGCCATATACATAGCTCGAAGACGCAGTAAACGAGTCCGGCGCTGCGCCGATCGGCTGGATCGCACCCAGTCGTCCGCTCGCGTAGATGTGCGACACCATCCCCGCCCATCCCCTCGCGACGACCGGCTTGTAGACCTTCGCATCCAGCAGCCCGTTGTTCACGCCCCACGCCATCGCGTAGGTGTAGAACGCCGTCCCCGAAACTTCACCCGCTGAGTAGCTCTCTGGATCAAGCAGCCCCGTCCGCCACATCCCATCCGCAGGTTGCAACGATGCGATCTTCGCCGCCATCGCCTTGAACTCTGCCTCATACTTCGGCCGAGTCGGGTAGTCCTTCGGCATCAGCTCCAGCACCTGCGCCAGCCCCGCGAGCACCCATCCGTTGCCACGCGACCAGAACAGCGGCTTGCCATTCTTCTCCGTCTTCTGCAGAAAGGTCTCATCGCGGAAGTACAGGTCTTCATGCTTGTTGTAAAGCACGTCGTACGTCTCCCACCACTCTTTGTCCATGGTGTCGAGATACTTGCGGTCGCCTGTAATCTTTGACAGCCGCGCCATCACCGGAGGAGCCATGTACAGCGCATCGCACCACCACCACAGCAGCTTCTTCGGGTCATCCTGCCGAGCCACCAAGCGGTCCATGATTGCCTTCGTCGCGGCCATCTTCACCGGATCGGGCTTCTCCTGGTACAGCGCCAGATAGGTGCGCCCGATCGCCTCATCGTCGGCGTGAGGAAAGCGATCATCCAGCAAATCCCACTTAAATCCCTCGGCATTCTTCACCACAGCGGCTTCAGACGCAGGGTCCTTCGCTGCATGCGACTCTACCAACAGACCCTCATACAGCGGGGCATACGTCCACTGCTGGTTGAACTTCGCTTGCGCGTATGAAATCTGCCATGCGGCCACTTTTTTCATCGCCGCATCGACGTCCCTGCGGTCCAGCTTGCTCGATAGCCCCGTCGCCAGCGGTCCCGGATCAGCCGGCGAATCGCCTGCGGCTTCCTTCTCTGTCAGAGACTTCGACTTCGTCGCGCTCGTCTGCGCCAACGCTCCCGCGCTCATTAACGCCGCTATCACGCCCAACGCACTCCAGCGAACCCATGCCTTCACGTCAACCTCCACGCGGAGCTTGCTCCGCACAAACTCTTTTGACAATCGACTTCGCAAGCGACTATACCAGTTTTACTCTGTTAGTAGCATCCTCAAACAATATCTACCCGGGCTACGTAGCAATAGCACGCAAAGGCGACCTCTCCTTGATGACCGCACTCTCCCGCCGCCAGTTTCTTTCGCGCTCCGCAGGCGCTGCTCTCGCCACTGCGCTTCCTGTTGCGCCTGCTTGGTCTCGTACGCTCGTGAACCTCTCGCAGTCGCCTGCGTCCGAAGCTACCATGCGCCGCCTCGCCGACAACTGGGAGTACTTCCAGGGCCCGCTCGACAGCACCTTCGAGGCCTGGAACAACGGCGAGATCGCCGTCTGGCAGCCTGTTACCCTGCCGCACTGCTTCAACCACTACGACGCATGCGACCCCGACACGCCTGCCTATCGCGGCGAAGGCTGGTACCGCACGCACCTCACGCTCGCGAACCCCTACCCGAACGGGCGCACGCTGCTCCACTTCGGCGGGGCAGGGCAGACCACCGACATATTTCTCGGCGACCAGCACCTCGCGCAGCACGTCGGCGGCTATGATGAGTTCGTCGTCGACATCACTGAGCACGCAGCCGATCCCAACGAGAAGTCGCCGCGCCTCGCCATCTGCTGCAATAACAGCCACGACCTCGAGCGCATGCCCTCGGACCTCTCCGACTTCACGCTCTACGGCGGCCTCTATCGGCACATCACGCTGGTCTATCTGCCCGCACTGTCGATCGAAGCCATCCACGCACACGTCACGCTTGCCGACGCGCATGCCCCTGCGAAGATCACCCTCACCGGCCGTCTTTACAATCCTGCCAGCCTCGCAGCAGATGACGCCAAGCTCACCCTAGACCTCCTCGACGCGCAAGGCAAGGTCATCGCAAGCAAACAGACCACGTGGCACGAGGCGACTGCCTCCACTACCGCCTTCGCTGGCGAGCGCGACCTCGCTGCCTTCACTCTCGACAAGCCCACACTCTGGTCGCCCGCATCGCCACAGCTCTATCAGTGCCGCGTCACGCTCACCAGCGCAGCAGGCACGCATATGCTCACCGAGCGCTTCGGCATCCGCCACATCAACTTCCTCGAAGACGGCCCGTTCCATCTCAACGGCGAGCGCCTGCTACTCCGCGGCACGCATCGCCACGAAGACCACGCGGGCTATGCCGCAGCCATCCCGGACGACGTCACGCGGCAGGAATTCACGCTCATCAAGAACGTCGGCGCGAACTTCATCCGCCTCGCGCACTACCAACAGTCGCGGCTCGTTCTCGACCTCTGTGACGAGCTAGGTCTGCTCGTCTGGGAGGAGGTCCCCTGGTGCCGTTCCGGCATCGCCGGCCCGCGCTGGCAGCAGATGGGCCGTGACAAACTCCACAACATGATCGACCAGCACTTTAACCATCCGGCGGTGATCTTCTGGGGTCTCGGCAACGAAGACGACTGGCCCACCGAATACCCAAGCGTCGACCAGAACGCCATCCGCGCTTATATGTCCGAGCTCAACACGCTCGCGCATCAGCTCGACAGCTCGCGCTACACCAGCTATCGCCGCTGCGACTTCGCCCGCGACATCCCTGATGTCTACTCGCCCTCCATCTGGGCCGGTTGGTACAGTGGTCGCTTTACGGAGTACCAGCAGTCGCTCGAAGCCCAGCGCAAGCGCGTCAAGCGCACGATCCACATTGAGTGGGGTGCCGACAGCCACGCCCGCCGCCACTCCGAAGACCCCGACCGCATCGTCGACCAGATCGCCACAGGTAAGGGCACGGACGAGCGCGGCCTTGTGTACAAGAGCACCGGCGGCGACGCCCGCGTCTCGCGTGATGGCGACTGGTCGGAAACCTACGCCTGCAATCTCTTCGACTGGACACTCAAGGTGCAGGAATCGCTGCCCTGGCTTTCCGGCGCCGCACAGTGGGTCTTCAAGGACTTCACCACGCCGCTTCGTGTTGAAAACCCCGTCCCGCGTATCAATCAGAAGGGCTTGCTCGAACGCGACATGACGCCCAAGGAGGCCTACTACGTCTTCCAGTCCTACTGGGCAGACAGGCCGATGGTCCGCCTGTACGGCCACACGTGGCCTATTCGCTGGGGCGCGGCCAACGAGAAGAAGCTCGTCAAGGTCTACTCCAACTGCCCGCAGGCAGAGCTCTTCCTCAACGGCGTCTCGCTCGGCACTAAGCACCGCGACAGCCAGGACTATCCCTGTGCTGGCCTGCGTTGGCTGACCTCCTTTAAACCTGGCCGCAATCACCTCAAGGTCGTCGCAAAGCCCGCGAACGGTGTGCCAATTTCAGACGAAATCGACTTCATCTATCAGACCGATACCTGGACAGCGTCCACGCACTTCAAGCTCGTTGAGAAGTCCCGCGATGCTGCTACCATCACCGTCCTCGCCACACTGCACGATGCTAAGAACGTTCTCTGCCTCGATGCAAAGAACATCGTCCGTTTCACGCTCGCGGGTGATGGCACGCTCATCGACAACCGCGGTACTTCTACCGGTTCACGCGTTGTGCAACTCTACAACGGCCGTGCGGAGATCACCCTCAACCGTGGCTCCGGCGAAAGCAGCATAGCCATCTCGTCGCAGGGGCTACCCACAGCACTCTTAACGTTGCATGCAACCTGAGGACAAACGCTTGAACATCCGTAGACGATATTGTTCAATACGTAGACAAAATCGAATACGAATGGTTATAAACATTACTTGACTGGGAAGGACGGTTAGCCGCTCGCAACAGATCGCGTTAACTGTATGGCAATCACTCGCACTCCATGACCCCAACTATCGTCGGTTCACACTCGGCAACTCTCAACGGCAACCATCCTCCGTACCGCACAGAGCATAAGGCAGCGGTTAACCTTGCGCGGAGGCTCGCCCATGCAGCGCTTTAGCTTCAATCGCACGCAGACGGCCTCCAACAAGACCCCGCGCAAGATCAATCGCAACCTGATCTTCAACCTCATCCGTACCAAGCAGCCCATCTCGCGCGCAGACCTGTCTCGCGTCTCCGGCCTGCAACGCAGCACCATCTCGCTCATCGTCGAAGCCCTCATCGCCGAAGGCTGGATCGTCGAAGGCGCTGTGGGTCATCTGCCGCGCGGTCGCCGTCCTACGTTTCTCGAGATCAACTCGCGCCGCGCCATTATCGCGCTCGACATTCATCCGGCGCAGACGACCATCGCCGTCACCGACCTCGCGGGCCGCATCATCACGCAGCAAGTCGTGCTCGTGCCCGATGGCGCTACCAAGGCGCTTAATACCATCGTCAATGCCATCCGCAAACTGCTCGCCGCGCATGAGGATCTCGCCTTCGACGGCATCGGCATCAGCCTTCCTGGCCGCGCCGATCTCAACCTGCAGAAGCTCATCTTCGCGCCCAATCTCAACTGGCCCGTGCTCAGCCTCAAGTCCAAGATGGAACGAGCCACCGGTCTTCGCGTCAAGATGGATAACGTCGCCAACGCCTGTGCCTTGTCGGAGGTCTGGTTCGGTGCCAGCGACGGCCTGCACGATCTTGTCGTCGTAAACGTATCGGAGGGTATCGGAACCGGCATCTTCGCCAACGGCCAGCTGCTGCGCGGCGAAAACGGCCTCGCTGGCGAATTCGGCCACGTGCAGATCGACGCCGATGGCCCAGCCTGCGCCTGCGGCAGCCGCGGCTGCTGGGAGGTGCTGGCCTCCAACCGCGCTGCCATCGGCTACTACAACGCCCTCGTGCCCAACTCCACGGGCATCACCTTCGACACGCTCATCAAGCTGTCGCAGAAGGGCGACAAGCACGCCATCACGGCGCTCACACGCATGGCTGAAAATCTCGGCCGCGGCATCCGCATCATCGCCGTCGCTCTCGCCCCCAAGGAGATCGTCGTCGTCGGCGACATCACTACCGTATGGCACAGCTTCGGAGCCATCATCGACAGCCAGATGAAGAAGAACGCCTTCACCAAGTCGCCCATCCTGCGCCCTGCCTACGATGGCGCAACCGCCCGCCTGCGCAGCGCCGTCGCGCTCGTACTCGGTGAAGACGCTATGTCTGGCGACCACCAGGCTTGAGACGGCCCGTACAATGAAAGAGCAAGCAAAACCCGGCCAAGGCCGGGTTTTGTCATCTACTGCCCTTTCTCAATTCGTAACTATCGACCAAAGTTTTCGCCGATGGGGTTACGAGGCTAACCTCATCCGCTGCGGATCTTAGCCCCTCAAAGCGGGGAGCTACCAGCCGCCGCCGAGCGCGTTATATAGCTGCACCAGTGCCTGCGCCTCCTGCTGCTGCGCAGACGCCAGTGTCAGCTGCGAGTTGTACAGCGTGGTGTCGTTGGTCAGCACTTCAAGATAGGCAGTCGAGCCAGCCTGGTAACGCATCCGCGCCAGCCGCACGGCATCAGCCGAGGAGGCGACCAGCTTCTCCTGCTGCTCGCGGTACTCGCGTGACTTGGAGTAGGCGACCAGGGCATTCGAGACATCGCGGAACGCTCCAGCGATGGTCTGCTGGTAGGTGTCGACAAGTTCTTTGTCCTTAGCCTGCGTCCCGCGATAGTTGTTGCGGATCTTGCCGGCGTCGAAGATCGGCTCCGTGGCCGAACCAGCGATGTAGTACAGGATGTTGCTGCCATCGAAGATCTTCTTGAACTGGGAACTCGACGTGCCGCCCTCGCCAGTGAGCGAAAGCGAAGGATAGAACTGCGCTCGCGCAACGCCTACGTTTGCGTTGGCCTGAACCAGCAACTCTTCGGCGCGGCGGATGTCCGGTCGACGTTCGAGCAGGTCGGAAGGCAGTCCAACAGGCACCTCGACGGGATGAGCCGCCTTCGCCAGAATATCTGGCGAGGCCGTTACATCGCGCAGGATCGGCCCGGGATTGCGGCCAAGCAGAAGGCCGAGATTGTTTTCAGTCTGCGCGATCTGCTGTTCGAGTGTGGGAACCTCCGCCTGCGCCGTGAAGTAAAGCTCTTCCGCCTGGCGAACATCGGCGAGCGTTCCACTGCCGCCCTGCTCCAGGGTTGTCGTCAGGTCGAGTGACTGTTTACGCGCATCGATGGCCTGTCGCGTTACTGCGAGCTGAGCGTCGAGTGACCGCAACTGATAGTAATCCGTGGCGATCTCATCGATGAGAGTCGAGTACGTCGTCTGCTGTGCCCACTGTGTCGCCCGATACTCCGCGCGCTGGGCCTCGGTCATCCGGCGATACTGGCCCCAGAAATCGAGGTTCCACGCCGCTGACGCGGTGAGGCCGCCGGAGTAGATATTCGAACGCGCATTGTTATTGCTGGAGTTGCTGCTACCGCTGCTGTTATTGCTGTTGCCGAATCCACTGAGCAGTCCGCCGGGCAGAGAGATCGCGTCATAGCTCGCTCCGCCGGAGAGCGTTGGGAACTCGCCTGCCCGAGTGACACCAACAGCCGCCTTCTCTTCGAGTACGCGGTCAGCGGCGATCTTCACGTCGTAGTTGTTCTTCAGCGCCTCGTTAATGAGGGCCTGCAACACGGGATCGGTGAAGACAGTGTCCCACTTCTGAGCGCCAAGCGCTGTGGTGCTTGCGCCGCTGACGGCGTCCGGTGCCAGCGCTCCGCGATACTCCGCAGGCGTGTTGACGACCGGCCGCTTGTAGTTGGGCCCAACCTTGCAGCCGCCTAGAGTGGCTACGAGAGCTGTGCTGACGGTGAGAGTAAGAATGCGTCTCAAGAGTGACCTCCGTCCGTGGTGTTCTTCTTTTGGTGAGGCGTGCCGTAGCGATCACCGCGCGGCGGGCCTGCGTCATGGTCGGAGTCGAGGCTTGCGTTATGCGCGCTGCTGAACTTCTGCGCCACGCGTTCGGCGAGCGAGAAGGTTGTCGGCACGAGGAACACGGCGATCAACGTAGCAGCCAACATGCCGCCGATGACCACGGTCCCAAGGATCTGACGCGAGACGCCACCCGCGCCGGTTGCAACCCACAGCGGTACGCATCCCAGGATGAACGCGAACGCGGTCATGATGATGGGACGGAAGCGCAGCCGAGCAGCGCTCATGGCTGCGTCGAAGATCGTTGCACCCTTCTCGTACTCGTCCTTGGCGAACTCGACGATCAGGATGGCGTTCTTTGCGGACAGGCCGATAAGCATGACGAGACCGATCTGCGCATAGACGTCGTTCTCCAGATGCCTGCCGAAGAGCGCAAGATACGCTCCAAGGATCGCGACGGGTGTACTGAGCAGCACACCGAAGGGCAGCGACCAGCTCTCATACTGCGCAGCCAGAATAAGGAAGCAGAGAACAATGGAGATGGCGTAGACGACCCATGCGGGCACGCTCTCCTGCGCCTTCTTCTCCTGGAAGCTGAGGCCGGTGTAGTCCATGCCCATGCCTTTGGGCATGGTCTGGGCGAAGGTCTGCTCGAGGTAGGCAATTACCTGGCCGGAACTGACGCCCGGAGGAGCGACGATGGTGATACCTGCCGCCTCGTACTCGTTGTATCGTGTGGTGAACTCGGGGCCGGTGGTGCGGCGCACCGTTGTCACGGCCGAGAGCGGCACGCGGTTGCCGTTGGCAGCAGTGACGTAGAACTGACCGATGTTGTCGATGTTCGTGCGCGACTCGCCTTCGGCCTCCACATAGGTCTGCCACTGCCGGCCGAAGCGGTTGAAGTAGTTGACCAGCGAGCCTCCCATGAAGGCCTGCAGCGTCGTATATACGTCAGAGAGTTGGACCTGCTGTTGCGCAACCTTCTCGCGGTCCACATCGACATAGAGCTGAGGCACGGCTGGATAGTAGGTGGGGATGGCGGCGGCAATCACATCCTTGTGCTGGCTGATGGCGCCGAGATACTTATAGACATTCTGCGTGAGAAACTGCGGGTCGCTGTTGCCGGAGCGGTCTTCCAGCACGAGCGAGACGCCGCCCGAGCTGCCCAGGCCGGGAATCGCCGGCGGAGCGAAGCTGAAGGCGAGACCCTGCTTGATTCCGCCGAGGTTCTTCGCCAGGTTCTCCTGAATCGCGGTGAACTCCTCTTCTTTGGACTTGCGCGCGCTCCAGTCCTTGAGGGTGACAAAGTAGAAGGCGTTGTAGGT
>CAJCIM010000074.1 GCA_903970395.1 Acidobacteriaceae bacterium | reverse complement strand
AGCGCCTACAGCCCCGGGAGTCGGGGCCCAAGCCGTCAGCGTGTCCGGAACCTCGATGCAGCCGTTGCCACCAAACTCTGCAAGCGAAACCATTCTGCGGCGGGAGAGCTAGAAAGCAACAACATGCCCAAGACTGGAATTCACCCCGTTTACGAAGACACCACCGTCAAGTGCGCCTGCGGCACCACCTTCCAGACGCGTTCCACCCACAAAGGTGCGATCGTGCTGGAAATCTGCTCCGCTTGCCACCCCTTCTTCACCGGCAAGCAGAAGCTAGTCGACACCGCTGGCCGTATCGACCGCTTCCGCCGCAAGTTTGCCGCGACCGACGCCAAGAAGGCCGAGATCGCTGCCAAAGCCACGAAGTAAGCCTCGCACGAACTCAACCCTGAGAGGCCTCTGCAACCCGCAGAGGCCTTTCCGCTTCCAAGGCCAACGTGCCAACTACTGACGTCTACATGAAGAAAGAATGGGACAACTCGGCCATCACCGCGGCGCGCGCGATGCCCCACACAGCGCGCGTTCCCGCGGAACTGCACATCGGCCCCGTGCGCATCGCTCCGGCAACGGTTCTCGCCCCCATGGCCGGCGTCACCGACACCGTCTTCCGCCGCTTCATCAAGAACGCCAGCATGTTCACCAACCCCGCTGAACCTGCCGACGTCGACATCGAAACCTCCAACGAAACCTCCGGCTGCGGCCTCATCATGACGGAGTTCACCTCCGCCGACGGCCTCTCCCGCATGCGCGAAACCAAGCGCAAGCGCTATCTCACCTACTACGAAGACGAGCACCCGATCTCCGCACAGCTCTTCGGCTCCAACCCCGAAACCCTCGCCGACAGCGCCCGCATCTGCCAGGACGCCGGCTTCGACCTCGTCGATCTCAACCTCGGCTGCCCAGCCAAGCGCGTCGTCGCCTGCAACGGAGGCAGCGGCCTGCTCCGCGACCTTCCGCGCATCCAGCAGATCTTCGAAGCCATTCGCAAGTCCATCTCGATTCCCTTCACCGTCAAGTTCCGCATGGGCTGGAACGACTCCAACATCGTCTGCGTAGAGCTAGCGAAGATGGCTGAAGACTGCGGCCTCAACGCCGTCGCGCTCCACGCCCGCACACGCGAGCAGGGCTACGCCGGCGACGCCCGCTGGGAGTGGATTGCAGCCGTCAAAGACGCCGTCTCCGTACCCGTCATCGGCAACGGCGACATCCGCACCCCCGAAGACGCCGCCGCAATGGTCGAATCCACCCGCTGCGACGCCGTCATGATCGGCCGCGCCGCTCCCGCCAACCCATGGATCTTCCGCCAGATCGCGCAATACACGGCCAGCAAACAAGCCACCGGCACGGGCCACTACGACAAGCCCACCGACATGGACCGCTACCGTATGATCCGCGACTACTTCGAGCGCCTCATGGCCGAAGTCGCTGAACACCCCGAGGTCCTCGGCCCCGCCGAAGACGACCTCAGCAAACGCCTCAAGCGCAACCACGAGTCCGCCCAGCGCGACGCCATCGGCCGCATGAAGCAGTTCGCCAGTTGGTTCACCCACGGTGTCCCCGGCGGCGCCACGCTCCGCCGCGACATCTTCGAAGCCAAGCGCGGCGCACAAGTGATAGACAAGGTCGAAGCTTTCTTCACGCAGCGCGCCAACGCACCCGAACTCGAACCAACCTTAGAGCCCGACGAAGAACTAGCTGCCGCGCCAGCGGCTTGGGGCTAAGTTCATCCGGCTCCAGTTTGATTCCGTGGAGCCGACACAGACTCCTTACTGTGTCGGCACCGGTACGATGGTTGAAATTCGCCATCCCTCAGCTGTCCGAATCGCAAACTCGTTGACGAGAAACTGATACTGCGTGCCCGGCTGGCCAGCCGCGCCGATGGTTATCTTGGTCGGAGCATAGATGTGCGCCACATCTGGTCCCATGGGAACAACGCGAATAGAATCCTGGTCGGGCTCAAACTTCCATGTTCCCGCAAACGTTGTGCGGAAGTGATCCATTACCGCCTCCCGCCCCCAAAAACGATACGCGCGTGCGATGAAAGCCACGGGATCGGATTGTCCTGGCGCAGCATGAGCCAGAACGCCGTCGATCCCAGCGAGATCGTGCGCCGTCTCGGCTGTAGCCTGTCGCAGGAACAGAGACCGCACCTGCTGGGCATCGGTCGCAGAGAACGTATCTGCTGCGAAGGACTTGATTGGAGAAGAAAATAGTAAGAACACACTCGCGGCGAGTGTTGTAAGTTTCGATGCAGTCATAAGCGTTACCTTTCATCTGGTTTGATGTGCGGTACGGTGTTTGTCTTCGGCGGAAGGCACCGCCAGAAGCTTCAGCCCTTTGGCGCTGGCGCAGGTGGAACGGGCAGTATGATCTCCGACGCGACCTTCCATTCCTTCCCGACCTTGATCCAGTTGATGATCATCAAAAATGGTTTCGGTGTTCCATCCTGGCCGGCATAGGACACCGTTATAGTCATCGGCACATAGGACTCTGCGAGGTCGTGCGTCAGGCCTACTACCTTAAGCTTCGAAAAGTCCGGCTGAAGTACGACCGGCCCGGATGTGGCGATATCGTGCAGCTTCTGATCGATCGCCTCATTGCCCCAAAAACCTGCCCAGTTGCCTTCAGACGGGATCGCGCTCTTCGCGACCAGAAGGGCCGAAGGCGATTGCCAGAACATCTCATGCAGGGCTTTGAGATCGTGGCGATTGGCCAGCTCCATGAGCTTGCCGAACTGTAACTTGACCGAATCCAGGGTCGCGGCATCCAGCGGCTCTTTGTGGGCCGCTGGGGCAGCGAAGGATGGTCCTGTAGAAACAGTCGCGAGGGCGAGTACAACAGCGAAAAATGTCTTGCGCATTTCAGTAATCTCCTTTATTGGCTTCACAACAGTTGTTGGGTTCACGCCTATCCCGTCGATGCGGGAACCTTATATCTGCTTCTTCGCGGCGTTCGCCGCGCCCCAGAGCGAGCCTGGATTCACGCGATCTGGATAGAGTTCGAGCATCGCGTCATAGAGCTGCCGCGCGTCCGTCGTGGCTGCGTTCAGACGGTTGAAGTCCCGAAGGTACTGCCGCGTCTCCGCAATAATCCGAGGATCATCGTCGTTTTCAGGCAGCTTGTGTCCGGCGACCACGGCCTTCGGCTGCAAGGCCTCAAGTCTGTCGAGCGTGGCGATCCAGTCAAGCCGACTCTGTGTGTCGGTCTCGCCAAGATAAGGATGAATTCCGTTGTAAACGGCATCCCCACCAACGATCAGTCCGATCGAAGGAACGTGCAGGCATGTCGAGTGGGCCGTATCGGTTCTCCCCGTGTTCACCGCGACAAGCTTATGACCCTCCAGTTCCAGCTCGTTGCCTTCGAGCGGTTCGGCAACCAATAGGTGCTCTGCAATCTGGCCGGGAAAGAGCCTGCGCCAAAAATTATCAATCCACGCGGGCGCGAGCTGGCTGTTCATACCCATAACGACTTCAGGCGTCGCGACCGCTCTTGCGTGCGGGAACCGCTCCAGAAGCGGTGCGAGACCAAAAAAATGGTCGCCATGTCCATGGGTGACATAGATCGCGATAAGGTTCTTGCCGCTCTTGACAACCCAATCCAGCAACGTCTGCGACTGCTCGGTTGTAAGAAAGGTGTCGACGAGGATGGCATCGCGCTCGCCGTAGATAAGGGTCGATGAGTTCGCCACCCACATCAGCTCTTCTTTTCCAGCTGGCAGATCTCGGCTGAGGCCAGGGCGCTTGATCGTGAGGACATCGTATCGGAGAGTATTGTTAGCAGTGTTGGCGGTGTTCATTGTGGACTCCATTCTGGTTGCGGGAGATTCGTACTGTCGAAGTTGAAAGTGCGAAGACTTTGCGGATTGCGACAGAAGTTACGGATGGCTCGTGCTGGTATTCAGCAGATGCTCGCGAAACCACCTTGTTGCGGCGGCTTCCGCGAGTGAAAACTGATCCAGATAGGGATCGAAGTGGCCACCCGGTATCAAGGCCAGCCGCTTGGGTTCCAGCGCGCGCTCATACGCTGCCAACGCAAGATCGGTCACGGTCAGCCTGTCTTCGAGAGCAACCACCAGCAGGAGCGGTGTCGGTGATACACGAGAGATCCAGCTACCCGGTTCATACATGCGCGCCGCCCGCGTCGAGCGCAGTGTGATCTCGTTCTCCCATAAGCCCTCACTCACTGGCTGCAGGTAAAAGTCGAGAGCTTCCTTGGAACGATACGCTGCGGGGACAGAGATGTCTCCACTCACAACCGCCTGGCGGCGCAACGGCTCTCCGCGCAGTTGCGACCGTTCATCCTCATCAAACGCGTGCTCCAGCACAGGGATGACATCGGGTGAAACTCTCCTCAATCCCTGTTCGTAGCCGCTGATGGTCGGCACCTGCGCCACCACACAGCGCAAACGCCGGTCTGTGGCGCCGAGCACGATCGCGTGCCCGCCCGCATAGCTCGTTCCCCAAAGACCGATGCGGCTTGGGTCAACCTCCGGACGGCCTTCAAGGTAAGAGATCGCGCGGCGCCAGTCGGCAATCTGCCTCCAAGGATCGACGTCTCCGCGAAGCTCCCCGCCGCTAGTTCCAAAGTTGCGATGGTCATGAACAAGCACTACAAACCCTGCTTCAGCAAATGCGTTGGCAAAGCGCTCAATGCCATGTTCCTTCGTTCCAGCAAATCCATGGGCCATCGTGATGGCCGGGCGAGCTCCCGCACCCTCCGGAACGAAAAGCCACGCTCCTAGTTCAACTCCGCCTTCTGCGGGAATTTGTACGTTCCTCTTCAACGTCATAATCACCTCTTCGAACATTCATCGTCTACAGCAAGTTGACCGGTCGTCTTACGTTTAAGCTCAGTTTATTCCTTTGCTGAGCTATCCCTAACTTTCAGACGTTCGAATCGACGCTAAATCTTGGCGTCAACCTTGTAGGTTGCGACGCTTTCTATCTTGAGGAACTGTCAACACAAGCAGCCCAACACCGATAACGACGGCCAGAAATGCGAAGATGCTTCCCTCTGGACCGACCGTCCCTCCTGTGATGACCGCACTTCCCGAGGGCAAGAGAGACAATATGTGTCCTTCATTGCGATATCCACTTCCGACCGCGCCGAAGAACGGAGCACTCGCAAAATTCCATCCAGCGTGGTACCCAATCCCCCACCAAACAGTTCCGCTGCGAAAGACGGAGTAGGCCAACAATGCGCCGGCAGCAGCCAAGCGCACCATCCATATAGAACTGGCGCTCGGATTGGCGCCGTGGGCAAGCGAAAACGCAAGCGCGGTGATCACGATGGTGGCGCGCTCTCCCAAAAGCCGATTCACAAGGACCAGCAGGAGGCCGCGAAACAATACTTCCTCCTCTGCCGCACCGATGGTTTCGGCCAATAGCCAGCCTGTTCCATGGGCGATATGGATAATCGCAGATCCGGGTGACGAACAAAGGTGAGCGGCTCCAACGGCGACAATCGTCAGAATTGTCAAACTCATCACAGCAAACCCTATGGCCATCCCCTTCAATAAGTAACTCAACGCTCGTCTCCGGTATCGCAGCAGTGGTGCAATCCCCGGCGGGTCAACGAACGCAACGATTCTGGCGATGGCGAGCCACCAAATCAACCTGAAGCTCACAAGAATGCTGAAGGCGGAGCAGACCAGAGTATGCGGAGGCGGAGGAGATATGCCAAGCCAAGTTCGGGCGTGATGATAAGGTGCTGTCAAAATCTGGTCCTGAAAAAAGTAACCAGCTGCGACCACCATAACCGCTATAAGAGTGCGAACATGGCCTCTGATGAATCGCCAACCAAAGGCTTCTCGATGCCCAACGATGTCGTCGACTCCCCCCAGCGGCAAACCATCCGCCTTACCAGGGAGTGGCAAGCGACAACCATCCCTCAGGGCGTCTTCAGAGTTGCCACCCGCTCGTTCAATACTGGCATGTTGACTGCCCTTGGTCATCTTCCTTCCGCCTCCAAAAGATTGGATTTTGGCTCTAAAAGAACGCGCTAGACCCGCCTTGCTCATCGACCCTCAAAGTCATCAATTCGAGTTCTATTGATCCCAAACTTGATTACCAGTACAATTCATACTATGACCGGTCGTCTTCAATTAGTCAAGGAGAAAAAGATGCATACTAGCCCAGCCAAATCACGCGGGCCCAAGCCGAAGCCTGGAACTCGGGAAAGCCTCATACAAACAGGCATGCGGATGATGCACGCTGAGGGGTACACCGCGAGCGGGATTCAAAGCATCGTAGAAGCAGCCGAGATACCCAAAGGCTCCTTCTACAACCACTTCGCGAGCAAGGAAGCCTTTGGGGCAGAGGTGACGGATGCTTATTTCGATCGCGGACTGGGCAAACTGCGCGATTTTCTCTGCGATCCCACGATTGCTCCCCTAAAGCGACTCGAGGCCTACTTCGATGACAGAATCGAAGCGTTTCGTGCTGCAGAATATGCGCGGGGTTGCCTGCTCGGAAATCTCACGGCTGAGGTCGCAGACCACAGCACCTTGATCCGAGGACATCTCGCCGAGCATCTCGGAGGGTGGAGCAAGTTCTTTGAGGACTGCATCGCCGAGGCTCAAAAACATGGAAAAATCCATAATCGTTTACCTGCGGCTCTGTTGGGCCGTTTCGTCCTGAATAGCTGGGAAGGTGCGCTCTTACGCATGCGTGCCGAAAAGAGCGACGCCCCTCTTTTGGAATTCAAGAAGGTGATCTTCGGCGTCCTTCTTGTCTGACACACCGCCGTCTAGCCGCTGAGGTACTTTGCGGACGTAATCAGAGTTTCCCTGAATCTCCTCGAGCTAGAGCGCCAACTCGCGATGGCCACCGGCATGAGCCAGTGGCCATCCTGCTCGCCGTTGCACTTTCTACGCAACCAACTGCAACACAATCCGTCGCGCAGACAGCGGCTAGTTATACGCGCCCTGTTCCTCACCAACGCCCAGCGCTGAAGTCTCACTTGCCGCCGACTTCTCTCCACCCAACGCCTGCACAATCTCGTCGGTCTTACGCACGCGCCCAATGATCGGGAACAGCGTCTCCACCGCAAACGTGTGCATCTCCGCAGACATCGTCGTCATGGCATCCTCGGCAAACACCAGGTCATACCCACGCGCCTGCGCCGACCGCGCCGTGGACTCCACGCCGAAGTTCGTCGCAATCCCCGCAAGAATCACCGTCTTCACACCGCGCCGCCGCAGCGCTTGGTCAAGACCCGTTGCATAGAACGCGTCCCACTGCCGCTTTGTTACGAGCACATCGTTCTCCTGCTGATACCCCGCACTCTCCACCAGCTCAGAGGCCTCTGGCGGAAACGGCTCCTTCGGCCTCGGCATGCTCTTGTCCGCATTCAGTGCCAGCACCTCATTCACCAGCACATGCACATACACCACCACTCCACCGGCAGAGCGCACGGCATTTGCCAGCTTCGCGCCCGCCGTCACAACATCCGTGCCGCTATACGGCGCCAGCTGACGACCCACAATCCCATTCTGCAGGTCGATCAATACCAGCGCCGTCTCCTTTGCATTCAGCTCAACACTCATCATGACTCCAAACTACTTGGCTGCGTCTTCCAGTTCTTTCCACTCCGCTGCACTCAACATCACATCTGCGGCCTTTACATTCTCTTCCAGATGCTCAACAGACGACGTCCCCGGAATCGGCAGAATCACCGGCGACCGATGCAGCAGCCACGCCAGCGAGAGCTGCGACACCGTCGCATCGTGCTTCTTCGCCAGCTCATCCAGCTTGCCGCCCGGCTGTGCCAGCTTGCCAGATGCCACCGGAAACCACGGAATAAATGCCAGACCTTCCTTATCGCAGTACTCCAACACAGCCTCACTCTTGCGATTGCCGATGTTGTACTCGTTCTGCACGCTCACAATGTCAATCACCTTGCGCGCCTGCTTAATCTCATCCACCGACACCTCGCTCAGTCCTACAAAACGGATCTTCCCTTGATCCTGCAGCTTCTTGATCACACCCAGCGACTCCTCCACCGGCACCTTCGGATCAATCCGGTGCAGCTGCCACAGTTCGAGCCGGTCCTTCTTCAGCCAACGCAGGCTCATCTCCACCTGTTGGGCCAGATACTCCGGACGCCCCACCGGCAGCCACTGGTTTTCACCCTGCCGTGTCAGCCCTGCCTTTGTCGCAACGACAGTGCCCTTGCTGTAAGGAGCCAACGCTTCGCCAATCAGCCGTTCGCTCACCACCGGTCCATAGCTGTCCGCGGTATCGATAAAGTCCACGCCCAGCTCTACCGCGCGCTGCAGGACCTTCTTCGCACTCTCTCGGTCCTTCGGCTCACCCCAGATTCCCCGTCCGGTAATGCGCATCGCGCCATAACCCAGCCGCTGGATCTCCAGCTCTCCACCTAGCTTGAACGTCTTCGCCACTTCAGTCGTTGCCATCGCAGTCTCTCTCTCTCTTTCTTACAGCTTTTCCGTTGGATGCGTGAACCCTCTCACGCGACGCTTCTCTATTTGCCGGCCTGGAATGACGCACCTATCGGGTATGTCGGGGTTGGACGCTCTATGCTCCGCCGCGACCACCCTGCTTCCTCCACACCACGCGTATCTGCTGACGCCACCGCTCGTCGAGCGCCAACAGGTGCCACTCCACGCGCGGCGACAGATACCGCAGAACCACCTCCGTCGCCGGATGCACATGCAGCGCCGGTGCAACCAGATACAGCCGCGGCGGCAGCGGAGAGAGCTCGACTCCACGGAAATACCCATGCCGCTGAAACTCCCCAATCCCCGTAGCCGCATCCGCAACCTGCAGATGGTGATACCGCACACGAATCCAATAGTCCAAACCCTGCAGCGCGAAGTGCAGATCGTCATCGGCCTTCAGCTCAATTACCGCAAGCCGACCATCCGCCGTCATCCCCAGCAGATCCAGCAAACCACGATCGCTAGCACCCGCAATCGCTGGCACCTGCGTATACACGTGCTGCGGATCGAGCCGCGGAATCACGCGACTCTGCGCAGCATCCTCCTTCGCACCCTCCGGCACATCCGCGCGGTTGCCAATCGTATCCGGATCGACCTCATTCGCAAACGCCGCCGCACCACGTCTCCCCGCATCCGTCACCGAAGGCGCAAGACCCCGAGTCAACGGTGACAAATCTCTCCGCAACACCGACTCCAGCCAACGCTCCGGCGCGGCCCGATACAGTGGATCAGCACTCGGCGCATCCTTCTGTTTGCTCCGCGCCGTCATCCGGACGTGGGCAGGCATCGTTGAAGGCGCTCCAATCCTCCGCGAGCTCGCTGTCATCTGCCGCGCAAACTGCCCGTCCGCCGCAGCTCTTCGCCGCGCAAACAACTCCGCAACCCTCTCACACATCTCTTCGCGATTCGCATCCGTAAGCGGCGTCTCACCCGCACCGCCGCCCACCGTGATCTCCACCCTCTGCACAAAACTGTTAGCTACGATCGCCACCCGCGCCCGCGCAAACTCCATCCCATGCAGCAGAAACGCCAGCTCCGCCGTGCTGCGCAACCTCTGCTCCACACGAGTCTCTTCGCCCGCTGGTACCAGCGCCATCACCTTCGCCGTCGCAGCAGCAAACCGCTCGGCCGCCGCAGCTGCATCTGGATGATGTACCAGCCGCGTCCGAAGGTTTCCCTGGTCCGCCGCATCGCGCTGCTCCATCTCTTCGCTGCGCTGGTCCAACTCCCATAGCTCCCACTGCGCGGCATCTTCATTCATCCACGCCAACCGCGACAGCGTCAGCGTCGCCGTCCCACGCGGCGCAATCAGCCGCAGCCCGCGATACAGTCTCCGCCCACCACCTTGCTCACGACACGCATCGAGCCACAACACACCGACCGTCAGCAGCCCTTCCATCGTCGCCACCGACTCATTCTCATTTACTCCAACCACAGCCCACGCCTGGTTCCCCTTCACCAGCGACCCGCGCGCATAAGCCGGCCCAAAACTGCGCTCGAGGTCCATCGTAGTGCGAAACCCCTCAGGCTTCCACTCCTCAAATGTGCGCCCCAGCACACGTTCCAACACCGTCACATACCGTTCGCGAGCGCTCTCCCGAGTCGTCGGCGTGCGCCGCTGCCTGTCCGCCACCAACTCCAGCAGCTTCGTCTGAGCCTGTCCAAACCGCTGCGTCGCCAGCCGCAACACGCCGTTGCGTTCGCTCGCGGAGACCACCCTCCGCACCATGTTGCGTTCTTCGCTCCACATTTGCACCATGCAACGCCCATGCTCTGTCGTGATGGAATGCTTCGCCGTACGCAGGTCGAAGATCACCCTGCCATCTTCCAGCACAGCGCACTCCGCATGGCGCTCCACATACTCGGCAATTACGACAGCAATCTCTTCAGGCGTCTGCTTAACAGACTCCGCGGAAACATCTCTGGGCGGCGGCATAGCAAAAAGACTAGCACCCATCCCCACGGAATCCGTCTTCGCCGTTGGGAGTTGGCGTGGGGCCTCTCGACCACACCTACTTCAACTCCAGCGCAAAGTGAAAGCTCGTCACCCGCATCCCCTCGCGGAAGTAAAACGCATGCGCCTCGCGCCGATGCGTGCCGCTGTCCAGCGAAAACGTCCCACACCCCCGCTCCCGCGCATACGCAATCAGCCACTCCAGCATCGTCTTGCCATGCCCCTTCGACCGGTACGCCGCACCCGTCACCAGGTCGTCGACATACAACGTCAGCCCACTCGACAACATGTTCTGCACTCTGAAACCAGCAGCGGTGACCACCTCACCATCGCTCTCCAGCATCGCCAGCAAAAACCCCTCACGCTGCTGCTGTTCGACACGCGCCACAAACTCATCCACATCCTGCACATGCGGACGCAACTCCTGCATCACCTCAAAGCACTCAGCAATCTCGCCAGCACCAGTAGCTAGTCGAATCACCCTGCAACCGCCCCCTACTTCCCATTTGCTGCTACCCACTTGCTACTTGCTGTCTTTTACTACCAGCCCTGCACCGCGCGCAAACGCGTAATGTGCGCCAAGTGATGCCGGCTGTGCCACGCATAGTTCAGCGTCGCCTCTTCAATCGTCGTCTCACCGCGCTCCACATGGTTATATCTGCGCTGCCACTGCGCTTCATCGAGCCCCTGCAGCAGCATCACCCACCGCGCATGCAGGCTCTCAATCAGTTCCAGAGACCACTCCGTCGGCGCGACCACGTCCGGCAAAACCGCAAACGCCTTCTCGTCATACCCCGCAACCGTCGGCACGTCCTCCGTCAGCGCGCGACGCACCCGATGGAAAGCCGTCATATGCGAGTCCGCAAGATGATGCACCACCTGCCGCACCGTCCACCCACCCTCGCGGTACGGTGTGTTCTTCTGGTCGGAGTCCAGTCCGCGCAGCGCCTCCCGCAGCAGGCTCGGAGTCTCCGCCAGCACCTCACACGCATGCGTGCGGTCGACAATCGTGATCGTCGTCAACGGTACGTACTTCCCTATGGGATAACGGGGGTCCGGTATATCAGGCACAGGCTTCGGTTCCTTGTCAGAGGTTTAATTGCGCTCCACGTGCTGGCAGGTGACCAGTTCTTGCTCTGCTGCCCCGATTGTAGCCGAGCCGAACTTTCCCTTTGGTCACATCTTTGCCTTCCTTTGGTCACATCCTCGCATCGTTATACGCTCCTCAAAAAAAATCGCCGCGCCTGCTACTCTTCCTCTGTGAGGCCCTTCGTTATGCGTCGCCGCTCTGTCATCGGAGTCAACATTGCCACACTGCTCCTGATTCCCGTCCTCTGCGGCTGCTCCCGCGGCATCAGCGCTCTATGGTCCAGCCCCACGCAGCAACCCAAGGCCGTCGTCGCCGCGCCCGCACAGTACCTCGGCTTCGACCGCAACGACTACCCCGGCGACGCAGCCATGGCCGTCCTCCATCGCACCTTCTCCTTCACCGGCTACTGGATCACCCCGCCGCCCGAAGAGACCACCAACACCTGGCTAGGCAAACGCAAGCACCTCATCCGCCAGGGCTGGGGCTTCCTCGTCCTCGCCAACGGCCGCCTCGACAAAGAGATCCTCGCCGCTAAAAAATCCGGCACCACCCCAGAATCCCTCGCACGCAAAGACGCCGCGCTCGCTGTCTCCAACGCCAAACGAGAAGACTTCCCACCACACACCATCCTCTTCCTCGACCAGGAAGAAGGCGGCCGCCTACTCCCCGAGCAAGCCGCATACCTGCTCGCATGGACCGAAGCTGTCGCTGCCAGCAACTACCTCCCAGGCGTCTACGCCAGCGGGCAGCCCGTCCCCGACGGCCCCGGCCACACCCTCACCACCATCGACGACATCCGCCAGCAGGTGAGGTCCAAAGGCCTCCACCAAATCTCCATGTTCGACGCACAGGACGCGTGCCCACCCGCACCCGGCTGCAAGCTCCAGGCCCCACCGCTCAGCAACAGCGGCGAACTCGACCTGAGCGCCGGCAGCCCATTGGTAGCCTGGCAGTTCGCCCAATCCCCCCGCCGCCCCGAGATCACCCAATCCTGCGCCGCCACCTACGCCGCCACCAACGGAAACCAGGATAACTGCACCGCACCCGGCTTCCCCGATCTCTTCCTCGACCTCGACTCCGCGACCACCGAAGACCCCTCCCACGGCCGCTAAATCACTGGCATTTCGGCGTACACTGTCCAAACATGGCGAGCGCGACCCAAATTTCGGTCTCCGAGTATCTCCAAACTACCTACCGCCCCGACCGCGAGTACATCGACGGCGAAGTGCTGGAACGCAACGTGGGCAAGTGGTTGCACGCAAGAGTTCAGTGGCTGTTGGCAGGCTGGTTCCTTCAACATGAGTCAGTCTGGAACGTCATCGGCAGCACCGAGCAACGCATCCAGATCTCACCCACACGCATCCGCGTCCCTGATCTCGTTGTGCTGCGCCCCGGCCCACAACCCGATGTCCTCGTCGACCCACCGCTGCTCATCATCGAAATCCTCTCACCCGACGACAGCTACTCCGGCCTGCAAGAACGCTGCCAGGACTACCTCGCCATGGGCGTGCAGACCGTCTGGATCATCGACCCAAAGACCCGCAGCGGAAGAATGTGCCTCGCCAGCGAATGGCTCAGCGCCGAACGTCTCGAAGTCGCCGGTACGCCCATCTACGTTGACCTCGCACATCTCTTCTCGCAGATCGAAACACCCTCCGGTTCCTGATGCCAACCCACTAAAGCGCAGGTTCAACCCGAGCCTCCACATCCACATCGGCAATCTGCCGCTCGCGCCAGTCACGCTGCTTCAAAAACGGTCGCTCCACCCCGAGATACAACACCGCCGCCACCAGCAAACTGCTCAGCACATACAGCCCCGCCGCCGCCCACGTCCGCTCACCCGCCCAGCTCGGCAGATGCTCATTCACAACCGACGCCACCTCCTTGTGCGTCAGGTACAAGCTGAACGCCAGCGTCGCTACTATCCGCGCTCCCGGCACGCGCCACCGCCCAAACCAGCACCGCGCATCCGCCGCAGCAGCCACCAGCATCGCCATCCCCAACGACATCACCGGAAACCCAATCACCGTACTTGCTGCCGCAACACCGCTGTTTGAATCGAACCGATCCCAGAACATCCACACGCTACACCCCAACAGCACCACGCCGCCAATCAGCACAGCACTCGCCCATCGAGTCATCCCCACCCACCACGCCGGGCGGAAGATCCGCATCAGCGCCAACCCCACCCCTGCAATCAGCCCATCCAGCCGCGCCCATGTCGGGTAGTACACGCTCTCGATATACCGGTTCCCAAACTGATCCTCCTGCGGTGACAGCTTCTGCAGAACGTGCACCAGCGTATAGCTGCGCATCGCAATCCCAAGCGCGACAAACAGCAGCATCACCGCAACCGTCTTCCCCACCGACGCTCTCTTCGACAGCCACAGCACCAGCAGCGGCAGCACAAGATAGAAGTGTTCCTCCACACACAGCGACCACACATGCGAGAACGCCGCATTCTTCGAATAGTCAACAAACAGGTTCTCGGTGAACGTCAAAAACTCCCACAGCGGCGACATTCCATTCGCCTCCCACCCCGCCGGCCACGCTACATATACAGCCAGCACCACCAAATACGCCGGCAGAATCCGATACGCCCTCTTGCGATAAAAATCTCGCAGTGAAACCGCCTCTCCCGCATGCACCGGCCGCAGTAGCTGTAAGCCAATCAGATACCCGCTCAGCGCAAAGAACAGATCGACGCCCATCCAGCCGATGTGGCGTCCCCACCCAAGGCTCTTCGGGAGCCGTCCGTTCAAGTGATACAGCATCACCAACGCAATCGCGAGCGCGCGCAGCGTATCCAACCCATTGAGCCTGTCTTTCATCAGTTTCCGCCTGGAGAGTCGATCCGTTCGCCTCGATAGTAAGGCGGTAGTTCTTCGCAAAAACCACCCTCTCACACAGAATCGCCGCCCGCACCCGCCACGCCAACAGCAGCGCCGCCCGCTCGCGCAGATTACAATCAAAGTAATGGCCGCTGCCGCTTACACGTCCTCCCTCGAAACCCTCGACCAAAAGCGATACTTCTTCACGCACCTCGGCCTATCCGAGCGCCTGCTCGAACGCTGCCTCGGCGAAGCTCTCTCCGCCGGCGGCGACTTCGCCGATCTCTACTTCGAGGCCGTCACCTCCACCTCGCTCGGCATCGACGAAGGCATCGTCAAGACAGCCTCGCAGGGCATCAGCGTAGGCTGCGGCATCCGCGTCCTCTCCGGCGAACGCACCGGCTTCGCCTACACAGACGACCTCTCAGCCGACCGCCTCCTCAAGGCCGCACGCACCGCAGCCCTCATCGCCAGCGGCCCGCAAACACAACGCGTTGAAGGCTTCACACAGGCACCGAACTCGCCCTCGCTCTACCCCATCACCGGCGTCACCGCCGACGCAGCCATCTCTGAAAAACTCAAGCTCATTGAACGCGCCGACAAGGCCGCCCGCGCCTTCGACCCGCGCATCACGCAGGTCCGCGCCTCCATCAACGACGAGCTCCGCCGCATCCTCATCGCTGCATCCGACGGCACCTTCGCCTCCGACACGCAGCCTCTCGCGCGCCTCAACGTCTTCGTCATCGCAAAAGACGTAACGAACACCGCGCGCGGCACCAGCGGCGGCGGCGGCCGCGTCACCCTCGACTTCTTTGCCCAACCCGGCAAGACCCCCGAGCACTTCGCCCGCGAGGCCGCCCGCACCGCCATCCTTCAACTCGGAGCCATCGCCGCACCCGCAGGCGAGATGGAAGTCGTCCTCGGCCCCGGCTGGCCCGGCGTCCTTCTTCATGAAGCCGTAGGCCACGGCCTCGAAGCCGACTTTAACCGCAAGAAGACCTCCGCCTTCTCCGGCCTCATCGGGCAGCAGGTCGCCTCCAGCAAGGTCACTGTCGTCGACAACGGCCGCATGCCCGGCCGCCGCGGCTCGCTCAACATCGACGACGAAGGCAACGCCACGCAGGAAACAGTCCTCATCGAAAACGGCATCCTCCGCGGCTACCTCTCCGACAAACTCTCCTCACGCCTCATGAACATGCCCAACACCGGCAGCGGTCGCCGCGAGAGCTATAGCGCCATCCCCATGCCGCGCATGACCAACACCTACATGCTCTCCGGCGAAGACGACCCTGGCGACATCCTCAAGTCCGTCAAGCGCGGCCTCTACGCCGTCAACTTCGGCGGCGGCCAGGTGGACATCACCAACGGCAAGTTCGTCTTCTCCGCCAGCGAAGCCTACCTCATCGAAGACGGCGTCATCACCGCACCCGTCAAGGGCGCAACGCTCATCGGCAACGGCCCAGAAGCCCTCAAACACGTCAGCATGGTCGGCAACGACCTGGCCCTCGACGAAGGCATCGGCACCTGCGGCAAATCCGGCCAGTCCGTCCCCGTAGGCGTAGGCATGCCCACCATCAAACTCGACAAGATGACCGTAGGCGGCACCGGCAGATAACACGTAGTCTGCACCGCAAGTCGACTTCCGTTCACTCGGCCAAAACAATCCTTCGCAATTTACCCGGCGTTGACCTTGCTGTTGAAGACTGAGTGGGTTACTGACCTCAGAGCCCGAAAGGCGGACGCGGCATGTCTGCCAGCAACCACCTCACTCGACCTCGACTGCCATATTGGCTTCTAGCTTTTAGCGCGCTCGTCTTCGCCTGCGCCGCTCTTAGTCCTGTTGCGAGCGCACAGGCTTCAGACAAAAGCGTGTGCCCACGCCCCGCAGCTGGCTCCATCGTTCCCGAGCCCGAAGATCTGCGCAGCAAAAACGGTAAACTCGAAGCCGACCTCACCGCCTTCAACATGGTTGACGCGAAAGGCGCGTACCGCTACTGCTTCTCCGATGCAAATGGTCGAGAGTCGCCGAATCTCCGCGTCAGCCCCGGTGACCTCGTTATTCTTCACCTGCGCAACGCACTCGTCGAACCAAAATCCGACGCGCCAAAATCCGACGCGCCTGCGGCCCATCACATGCACACTCACGCTTCAGCCGCAGATGATCCTTGCAACAGCGGCATCATGAGCGACGTCTCGACCAACCTGCACTTTCATGGGATAACCATTCCTCCCGTCTGCCATCAGGATGACGTCCTCAAGACATCCATCCAACCCGGCGACCAACCTTTCGAATATCGCTTCCGCATCCCATCCGACGAGCCACCCGGCCTCTACTGGTATCACCCCCACATTCACGGCTTCACCAAGAACCAGGTCCTCGGCGGAGCCTCTGGCGCTCTCATCGTCGAGGGCATCGAACGCTCCCGCAAGAGCGTAGCCGGGCTCCCCGAACGCGTCTTCATCATCCGCGACCAGGACCTCGTCAATCCCGACGCTCCACCATCCAAATCCGAACCTGTAGTGCCGAAGTTCATGATCGACCGCGACGGAGATGCTGCCAACAACGGCACCGGCTTTGGAAAGCCCGCGAAAGATCTTTCCATCAACTACGTCCCTGTCCCCTACCCTGACTATCCACCAGCTACGATCAGGATGAGGCCGGGCGAACGTCAACTATGGCGGGTCCTCAATGCCTCAGCCATCACCTACTTGAATCTGCAGGTGTTGTTCGCTCGTTCAGCACAGCCGCTGCAGCTGGTCGCCATGGACGGTGTACCTATCGACCACAACGACTCGCGTGTAGACACCGAAAACATTCAGACGCATCTCGCCCTCCCTCCCGGCGCTCGTGCAGAGTTCATCGTCACCGGCCCGGCAGCAGATCAGCCTGCACTTCTCGTAACGCGTTCCGTCGACACCGGGCCGGGCGGTGAAAACGACACGAACCGCATGCTCGCGAAGATCGTTGCATCCTCCGACGCTCCGGAACCTCGCTCGACGTTAGTGGCTTCACCCGTCCCGCTCCCACCCCCTACCCAGGCTTGGATTGGAAACACTCAGCCAGTCCGCACCCGTCGACTTTACTTCTCCGAAAAGCTGTCTGACCCGAACGATCCGACGAGTGCAGTCGAGTTTTACCTGACCGTTGACGGCCAGGAACCAAAGATGTTCAACATGAGCTCCGGGGTGCCAGACATCATCGTGCAACAAGGCACAGTGGAGGACTGGATCATCGAAAACCGGTCACGTGAGTTGCACGCCTTCCATATTCACCAGATGCACTTCTTGCTGCTCGAATATGCAGGCACACCCGTGAACGAAGACTTCGTTCGCGACATCGTCAACGTTCCCTACTTCGATGGGCGCTCGCTCACCTATCCAAGTGTCCGTCTGCGCATGGACTTCCGTGACCCCAACACCGTTGGCGACTTCGTCTATCACTGCCATCTTCTGGAGCACGAGGACAAAGGCATGATGGGTCTGATACGCGTGGAACCCGCAGCTCCTCTCAGGAGAATCATGGTTCCAGACCGCGCCTCCAGGGCAGCAACAATCTTCTTAGCCGCACCAATTCGTTAGCAGTCAAGTTGCTGCAATTTTTCGGCTGTCGCATTTATTCACTTCCTCTTGAAGAAGCAACGACTCTCTATTCACCTGCGGCTTTGATGATTCAGTTGGGCGAAGACCCAATCAAGGAGGCTTCTAAATGCGTGCTAAACGTTTCGCTGCGAAAGCTGCAGGGTTGCTACAAACTGGAATGGTCACCGGAATCATTCTCCAACTCTCATTGGGTGGAGCATTTGCATCCGCTGAGATAGCCGCCAAGTCGCGCGATAAAGACACCAGCACTCCTATTAAGCACGTGATTGTCATCATCGGCGAAAACCGAAGCTTCGATCACGTCTTTGCCACCTACGTCCCAAAGAACGGTGAAACGGTCAACAATCTTCTCTCCGAAGGCATCATCAACGCCGACGGAACACCCGGGCCGAACTTCTCAAAGGCAGAGCAAAAAGCTGCAACCGATCGTCAGCCGGACGCCTTCCTCCTCAACCCGCCCACCATCACGTTTCCTGGCTCTGTGCTTCCCACCCCTCTTGCCGGTGGCCCAACCGACTCCTACGTCAAGAACGACGACCTCAAGCTCGCCAGGCAGTCTGAAAACGGTCTGGCTGCAGACTATTATGCCTACCTCGTAACTGGTGGCACAGGCCTCAAAGGCGCCACTCCCGATACGCGCATCAAGAACGCCAGCGCACTGCCTCCCGGGCCCTTCCAGCTCACAAACGGAGATGCCTTCACCTACAACTCCTACTCCGCCAGTCCTGTTCATCGCTTCTACCAGATGTGGCAGCAACTCAACTGCGATGCCACCAAAGGAACGTACAGCAATCCCTCCGGTTGCGACGCACGCCTCTTCCCTTGGGTAGAAACAACCGAAGGCGCCGGCGCCAATGGTCTGGCTCAGCCGGCCAACTTCAGCACAAACTACTCCCCCACAGCTGTCACGACCGGCGAAGGCTCCACGTCGATGGGCTTCTACAACGTGCAGAACGGCGATGCTCCTTACTTCAAGCAGCTCGCTGACAACTATTCCATGAGCGACAACTTTCATCAGTCCGTCGATGGCGGAACGGGCGCAAACCACATCATGCTTGGCCACGGCGACGCCATCTACTTCGAAGACGCAGATGGCAACGCAGCCGCTCCGCCGCACAATGTCGAGGTTGCAAAAGGCTCTTCCAATACCAGTGTTGTGGACGAAGTTGAGAACCCCAACCCTCAGGCGAACACCAACAACTGGTACACACAAGATGGTTACGGCGGCGGCTCCTACTCCGACTGCTCGGACAGGACCCAGCCCGGTGTTTCCACCATCGTCGATTATCTGAAGTCGTTGCCGACGAAGATCTCCCCACGTTGCGAAACAGGCCACTACTACCTGCTCAACAACTACAACCCCGGCTATTTCGGAAACGGCAACAACGCCTACACCGACACCAACCCCGCCAACACCATCTTCACCATCCCGCCATCGACCACTCCGAGCATTGGCGACGATATGTTGAAGAACAGTGTGTCGTGGAAGTACTACGGCGACCAGTGGAATAACTACGTCAACGATCCCTACCAGTTGAACTTCGGTGCTATCGGGGCCAACACCGACGAGTACTGCACCATCTGCAATCCCTTCCAGTACGACACCTCGATCATGAGCAAGCCGGCCATCCGCGAAGCTCACATCCAGGACACTACAAACCTGTACGAAGATATCGCCAGCGGAAATCTGCCTGCAGTCTCCTTCGTCAAGCCCAGCGGCCTGGTCGATGGTCACCCCGCCTCTTCGAAGCTCGATCTGTTCGAAGGCTTTACCAAGAAAATCGTCGATGCGGTCAAGGCCAATCCTGAACTATGGAAGGACACTGCCATCTTCATCACCTTCGATGAAGGCGGCGGCTACTACGACTCCGGCTACGTTCAGCCCGTGGACTTCTTCGGAGACGGCACACGCATTCCGTTCATCGTCGTATCTCCCTACAGCAAGGGTGGTCACATCTCTCACGAGTACGCTGACCATGTCTCAATCCTGAAGTTCATCGAAGCCAATTGGGGACTGCCGACTGTCACCCGCCGCAGCCGCGATAACTTCCCCAACCCGATTGCAACCAGAAACAACCCCTACGTACCGGTCAACACCCCTGCCATCGGAGATCTGATGGGCCTGTTCGACTTCAACAGGAAGTAACTCTTACCCTCAACCGGCCGGGGTTGGCTCAGCCAGCCCCGGCCTTCTCGTGACACCCCCACCCCACCCATGCCGCGATGAGGCTGCGTCATGCTTGGGGCACCCGAGCGATATGTCTTAGTCTGCTGGGGTATAGGTGGTGAGGGTGCCGGTGGCGAGGTCTACTGTAACGGTGTCGTTGGGAGTCTTGGTGGAGCCGCCGTCGGAGGCTGGGTGGTATTCGATGTGTAGCTGCGTGGTGGTGACCACGCAGCGGCAGTAGCCGTAGTTGGTGAAGTCGTAGCTGTTGAGCACGACGGAGTCGTTGCGTTCGGGCTGCGCGAAGGCCTGCATGGGAGCCGGTGTGCGCAAGGTGGTGGGGATGTTGAGCCGTTGCAGGCCGTGGCCTCCGTTGCCGATGACGAAGAACGGAATTTGACGCTTGCCGAGTGTGCGGGTGTAGCGCTGGTAGTTGTGCGCGTGGCCGCTGAGGAAGGCGTGCGGCCAGACACCGGTGGCGTCGCAGATGGCGTCGATCTCCTTGAGCATAGTGAGCGAGCCGGACTTGGTGCCGAAGGCGTAGGGAGGATGATGGACGGCGATGATGACCGCACCGGTGAACTTGTCTGTCTTGATGCGCGTGAGCGCCGCGGTGAGGAAGGTGAGCTGCGCGTCGGAGAGTTGCGGGAAGGTGGGCTTGCCGGTGGTGGGGTTGGCCGTTGAGGAGATGACCCCGGGGTTTTCCAGCATGTTGCTGTAGAGGCCGATGATGCGGACGAGCGGCGCGTCGAGCGTGAAGTAGACGCTGGGCTGGATCATGGTGGTACGCGAGATTCCGGCGGCGTCGATGGAGTGCGTGAAGGTAGGTGTGCAGAAGTTGGCGAGGAAAGACTTCAGCGAGTCGGTCGGAACGCCGGTACCGGCGGGTGGCGGCAGGACGATGCCGTCGTGGTTGCCGGGGATGGCGAAGATGGGCGCGGGGTAGTCGCGGTAGGCGTCGTAGAACTGGTCGTAGTAGTACTTCTCTTCACCGAAGCTGTAGACGATGTCGCCAAGGTTATAGAAGAACCGGGGGACGGCGTTGACGGCCTCGCCGGTGAAGTCGGAGAGGAGCTTGTCGACGACTTCGTTTTCGGTTTTGGGGCCCTGGGTTGCGCCGGTGTCGCCGGCGGTATGGAAGACGATCTGTCCGGCCTTCTGGATGGCAGCGGTGGTGGTGTTGCCGGTGGGCCCGAGCGCGGCGGCGAGCGTGAGGACGGGCTCTGCGACGCTGGCGACGGGGAAGGGCAGCGGGACAAACTGGTTGGACTTCACCAGAGCATCCATCTCGTTGTAGGCCTGCGTGTCGGATGCGTGAGGCGTGGTGTATTTGGTGGGATCGGGCGTGGTGTTGAGCTCGGCGAAGACGGGCGCGGTGACGGTCGTGTTGGTGCCGGGCTGGAGCACGGAGGGGATCGTAGGCTTGGTGGACTGCACCGGTGCGGAGGGCTTCTTCGCGGGAGCCTGCTTTGTCGCAGGTGTTGGCTTCGTTGCGACTTTTTTTGCGGGGGCCTTCTTCGTTGCGGTCTTGGTTGCCGGCGCCTTTTTTGCGGGGGTTTTGCGGGTGGTTGCCATGGAGTGCTCCTCGGTACGGCAAGAAATAGAAGTGGGGGAAGGGTACGTTTGCGCGGATGGAAAGTCCAGCAAAAATGCGCCAAAAACGATAGAGACGCGGCGTGATACGACGTACGCTGCGTCTCTGATGTGGGTGAAGATGTGGAGGGGGAGAGCGCGTCACCCCACTCATGCCGACGATGGATCTGTCGTCATGAATGGGGCACCTGGTTAGGAGTTAGGCAGGGCGGCGAAGGCGGCGGTTGCCTTGTCGTAGAGGGCCTGCGTTTCTGCGGATTGTTTCTTGAGGCCTTCGACGATGTGGGCGGGGGCGCGGGCGATAAAGCCCTCGTTGCCGAGTTGTTTGTTGGCGGATTCGAGGCCCTTGGCGAGTTTGGCGATCTCCTTGGTGAGGCGCTCGCGTTCGGCGGCAACGTCAATCTGGCGCTCGTAGACGACGGCGACGTCGAAGATAGGCGTGCTGCGGGCGTTGTTGCCGGTGGGCGGTTCGAAGAGCATCTCGACGGCGCTGACGCGGGCCATGCGGGCGAGCATGTCGGCGTTGGCTTCGGCGAGCGCGGTGATGCGAAGGTCCGCGTGGAGCTGGATAGGAGTGGCCTCCTTCTCCGGCACGGCGAGGTCTTTGCGCAGACCGCGGATGGTGACGATGAGTTGTTGCACGTCGGCCATGGCGCGGAGCGTGATGTCGCTGTGCGGGAAGTCCGCGGCGACCGGGTATCGGGTGAGTGCGATGGATTTTGCCGGGCTGGGCTGGCCGATGCTGGCGTAAAGCGCGTGCCAGAGCTCCTCGGTGAGGAAGGGCATGAAGGGCGACAGCAGGCGCAGCGCAGCTTCGAAGACGGTGACGAGCGCGTTGATGGCAAGCGCTGTGTCAGGGTCGTTGGGGTTGTCGAAGTTGAGGCGGAGCTTGATGAGCTCAAGGTACCAGTCGCAGAACTCGCCCCAGAAGAACTGGTAGACGGCTTGCGCGGCTTCGTCGAAGCGGTAGTCGCTGAGGGAGCGTTCGACCTGCGCGGCGACGGCGCTGAGGGCGGAGAAGATCCAGCGGGTTTCGAGTGGGGTCTCGTCAGGAAGTTCGGTGGTGGATGGAGAAAGGGTGACGGTGTAGCCGGCTTCGGTGGCGCGATCGAGGTTCATCTGGAGGAAGCGGGCGGCGTTCCAGATCTTGTTGGCAAAAGCGCGGTAGCCCTCGGTGCGGGCCTCGTTGAACGCAATATCGGTGCCGGGCGAGGATTGCGCGGCGAGTGTGAAGCGCACGGCGTCGGTGCCGTATTTGGTGATGATCTCGATGGGGTCGATGACGTTGCCCTTGGTCTTGGAGATCTTCTGGCGGTCGGCGTCGCGGACGAGGGCGTGGATGTAGACGTTGCGGAAGGGGACGGCGTCTTTGAGCTCGCGTGGAGTGCCATCAGCGTTGGGGACATCGAGCATGAAGTGGGTGCTGAGCATGATCATGCGCGCGACCCAGAAGAAGAGGATATCGAAGCCGGTGACGAGCTGCTGTGTCGGATAGAAGGCATTGAGGTCTGCTGTCGGCTTGTTGCTGCCGTCCCAACCGAAGACGGTGAAGGGGAGCAGGCCGCTGGAGAACCAGGTGTCGAGGACGTCGGGGTCCTGCGTGATGGCTGTAGTGTTGGAGCAGTTTGCGCAGGTGGTTGGTGCGGTGCGGGCGACCATGATGTGGCCGCAGGCTCCGCAGTGCCAGGCGGGGATGCGATGGCCCCACCAGAGCTGGCGCGAGAG
>CAJCIM010000073.1 GCA_903970395.1 Acidobacteriaceae bacterium | reverse complement strand
CTCCGCCGTCCACCGTCCAAGTACCGGCTCACCCGCCAGGTGGATCACTACGTCAAAGCCGCTCAACGTAGCGGGATCAAAGTCGCCGGCACCGGGATTCCAACGCACGCCCTCCGCGCCAGAATGGCCACGTAAAAGCGGCACCACCATATCGCCCGCCTTACGTCGCGCAGCCACAATCCTCCGGCCAAGAAGCCCGGTCGACCCACTGATCAGCACACGACAAGCCTTTCCTTCAGACTGCGACGTCAGCTCACTCACAATGGCACCTCGTTATCTCTTCCTCCTTCGATGCCGCGTCTCCCAAGCAGGTCCGCACCCATGCTTCCTTTGCAAAAGAATCTTTATGTAAGGACACTTCATCTATAGCATAGGACCCTGAAAAGACGTCAGGATCGCAGAAAGGACTCACGATGCCGGAGACACCGACCGCAGGCCAGCTTTGGACCGTTCTCGCCCGCTGCTTCAAGGCGCTCAGCAACCACGTTGAACGCACGGTGGCTGACGCGGGATTAGGCCTCACTGACTTCATGATTCTTGAGGCCCTGCTGCACAAGGGTCCACTGACCATCACCGAGATCCAAGGGAAGATCCTGCTCGCCAGTGGATCGATGACGGCAGCCGTCGATCGCCTTGAGAACAAGGGCGCCATCGTCCGCCGGTCGATCAAAGAAGATCGCCGCGCCCGTCGCCTCGAACTTACCCCTGAAGGGCGGCAACTGATCAAGCAAGTATTCGGAGCGCACAAGGTAGAGTTCGAGGCGCTGACCAACGTCCTCAGCGAGAAGGAAATGCAGTCAACCTACGCCAGCTTGAAGAAGCTCGGTCTCCACGCCGCAGCAAGCGCCGCACCCGCAGAACAGGCGTAAGCCGGTAGAGGTTGAAACACAGGTTTAGTGAAAAGGAGAACCACCATGGCAACACCGATCGCAGGTCTTCACCACGTCACAGCAATCGCATCCGATCCGCAGCGCAATCTGGACTTCTACACCGACGTGCTCGGGCTCCGCTTCGTCAAACGGACGGTCAACTTCGACGATCCGGGAACCTATCACTTCTACTTCGGCGACGACACCGGCACCCCCGGCACCATCCTCACCTTCTTCCCCTGGCCCCATGCCCGCCGTGGCCAAGTCGGAGCAGGCGAAGTCTCGCACACCGCCTTTAGCGTCCCCGTCGGCTCGCTCGACTACTGGGAACAACGCCTACGCGACAACAGCGTCCCCGCCGAGCGGACCGGTACGCGCTTCAACGAAGAGGTACTTACCTTCGCCGACCCCGACGGCATGAAGCTCGAGCTCGTCGCCTACGCCGACGCTCCTCAGTTTCTTGTAGACCAGCTCACGGCACCGCGCTACGCCGACGTCCCCGTCGAGCACGCCCTCCGCGGTTTCTTCGGAGTCACCATGCTGGAAACCGACCTCGCCGCGACCGAAAAGGCTCTCAACGTCCTCGGCTTCAACAAGGTAGCGGAAGAAGGCTCCCGCGTCCGCTTCGCCTCCCCGGCAGGCACGGCTCTGGGCAACCACATCGACGTCGTGATCGACCCCACCGTCAGCTACGGAAACCCCGGCGCCGGCTCAGTCCACCACATCGCCTTCCGCGCCAAGGACGACGCGGCCCAGCTCGACTGGCGCGCCGAGATCGGGAAGCACCTCTCGGTAACCCCCGTCCAGGACCGCACCTACTTCCATAGCATCTACTTCCGCGAACCCGGCGGCGTCCTCTTCGAGCTCGCCACCGACAACCCCGGCTTCGGCATCGACGAGACGCCCGAAGCCCTCGGTGAAGCCCTCCGCATCCCCGAGTGGCTGGAGCCGCAACGTGCTGTCATCGAGGCCCGCCTGGCTCCCATCGAGCTCCACCAAAGCTCGCAGACCGTGGCCCAGGCAAAATAATCGCAGCAAACGCGTCTGTCCCCTGCACGATCAGGTAGCCCGGCCCTTTTTAGGGCCGGGTCTCACAGGGGTAGCAAAGAACGAGAGCTTTAGCCCTAAGGTTTGCTTCTCGCTTTGCAGGGATAGGCTTCTGCCCGTCCGCAAAGTGCCTCAAGAAAGGACCAACCATGACCACCCTCGACCCGCACGCGTCCTCCCCCGTCCGCCACGCAGGCGCGCCTCTGTCCTCCGCCGCCGGAGCCATCATCCTTCTCCACGGCCGCGGCGGCTCCGCGGACGACATCCTCGCCCTCGGCGACGCCTTCCATCAACCTCGCCTCGCCCTCTTAGCCCCACAGGCCGACGGACACACCTGGTATCCCAACTCATTTCTCGCCCCACGCGAGGCCAACGAGCCGTATGTCACCTCAGCCCTCGCAAAGGTAGCCTCCGTCGTCGCCGAGATCGAGTCCGCAGGCGTTCCCCGCGACCGCATCGTCATCGCTGGCTTCTCGCAGGGCGCATGCCTCAGTACGGAGTTTGTCGCATCCAACCCGGCGCGCTATGCCGGCCTCATCGCCTTCACCGGAGGCCTCCTCGGCCCACTCGGCACAAATCTCCGTCACGAAGGCTCCCTCGCCGGCACTCCCGCCTTGCTGCTCAGCGGAGACCCCGACCCACACGTCCCCTGGCAGCGCGTCGAAGACTCCGCCAGCGAGCTCACCCGCATGGGCGCTGTCGTACAGGCCACTCGCTACCCCGGCCGCCCGCACACAGTCTCCGCGCCAGAGCTCGATCAGGCCCGCCATCTCCTCCAGCAAGCCTTCGCGATCAGTTAGAGTTCCCTTGGCGAATCTTGGCGTCCTTGGCGCTGTGGCGTTTTCTTCTTCACCCCAACCCCGTACTCTTACCGGAGAGCCATGACCCAGACCGAGACCACCGCCGCCGCTCTCTGGATCGTTCTTGCCCGCGCCTACCGCTCCATGGAAACCTTCGTCGAGCGCTCGGTCTCGGCCCTGGGCATCGGCCTCTCCGACTTCATGATCCTCGAAGCGCTCCTCCACAAGGGCCCCATGACGATGTCAGCCCTCTGCGACGCCGCGCTCATCACCAACGCATCGATGACCTCTGCCATCGACCGCTTGGAAGAAAAACACTACGTCGAACGCACAGCCGATAAAGTCGACCGCCGTATCCGCCTCATCCATCTCACGCCTGAAGGCACCGCGCTCATCAAGCGCCTCTTCGTCCGCCACCTCAAAGACCTTGACGAAGTCATGGCCGCCATTCCCTCCACCGAGCGCGCCGAACTCCGCCGCGGCCTCAAGACCATTGGTCTCGCCGCCCAGGCCGCAACCCACGGCCAAAAATAGCGTCCCATTCATAAGGAGCTACCGATGCCATCCCAGCGCGCGCCGTCACGAATCTCCTTGACCCTCTTCCTGGCGACCGCTCTGGTCCCGCTGGCTTCAGCGCAGGCCACGCCATCGACGCCTGAAGGCACGCGCCTCTCCGTCACGAACAACACTCTGCCCGTTGAAGTCTTCGTCGAAAGCCCCGCGCTCGCCGAAGGCGATCTTCAGGTCATCTGCCTCTTCCAGTCGTCGCCGCAAAACAAGCTGCTCGCCTCGCTCGATGTCATGGACCAGCGCCTCAACGGGCTGCTCACGACCCTGCGCACCACCCAACTCTTCCGTGGAGACCTCGGCGAAACACTCGTCATCGAGCCCAAACCCGGCACGATCAAAGCCCGGCGTCTGCTCCTCATCGGCCTCGGCGACCGCGCCAGCTTCACCCCGCAACGCGAAGAACTCATCGGTGAGATCGTCTACACGGAAAGCCAGCGCATCGGCGCAGACGCGCCCACCTTCGCTCCCACGGTCCTCGATGGCGGCGCAACCGGCTTCAACACCGGAGAGGTCGCCAAAGAGTTTATGCGAGGCTTCCTGCGCGGCCGAGCGATCGCAACCCAGTTGAGCGTATCCGGTACAGGCCACGCCCCCACCATCACCAAGCTGACCTTCCTCGCCGGCGCCACCCACGCCATCGATACCCGCGACGGCCTTGCCGCAGCGCTCAACACCTCGACTACGACAAAGGTGCCGTAACCGCAGGCGTAGCTTTCGGCCGTTTATAGAACGGCGTCGGCACAACCTTCGCCTTCACACCCTGCCCGCGAACCTCAACCGCAACCTCAGTCCCGACTTCGGCAAACGCCACCGGCACATACGCCAGCGCAATGTTCTTCTTCAGAAACGGCGCCGGCGACCCGCTCGTCACCTCGCCAATCACCTTGCCGTCGAGCGACAGCACCGGATACCCATCGCGCCCGATTCCACGATCAACCATCTCCAGCCCTACCAGCTTCCGCGCTGGCCCGCCGTCAGCCTGCACCTTCAGCAGAGCCTCGCGCCCCACAAAATCGCTGCCCTTATCCAGCTTGCAGTACCGCCCCAGCCCAGCCTCAAACACATTGATCGTGTCCGAAATCTCATGCCCGTACAGCGCCATCGCGCTCTCCAGCCGCAGGGTGTTTCTCGCGCCCAGCCCGCAAGGCATAATCCCAAACTCGGCACCTGCCGCCAACACCTCGCCCCATACGCGGCTGCTCGTAGGCTCATCGCTGGGGATATAAATCTCGAACCCATCCTCGCCGGTATAGCCCGTCCGCGCGATCAGCGTATTGTGGCACCCGCTCACCGTGCCCCACGTAAACCAGTAGTTCTTGATCGGAGCCAGGTCCACGCCGGTCAGCTTCTGCAGCGTGTCCTTCGCCTTCGGCCCCTGGATCGCGATCTGCGTGTAGTAGTCGCTGACGTCCGTGATGTGCAGCCCGCCCATAGACCCGATCGTCTGCCGCACCCACTCCACATCTTTCTCGCGAGTACCCGCATTGATTACGATCAGGTAGTCATTCTCGCCCAGCTTATGCAGCACCACATCGTCCACAAACGTGCCATTCGGGTACAGCATCGCCGAGTAGTGCGCCTGCCCTACCTGCAGCTTGCTCGCATCGTTCATCAGCAGCTTCTGCACCGCCGCCAGCGAGTTCGGCCCACGCAGTTGAATGTCGCCCATATGCGAAACATCGAAGATCCCCACACCCGTACGCACAGCCATGTGCTCTTCGATCAGCCCGCGATACTGCACCGGCATGTCCCACCCGCCAAAGTCGACCATGCGAGCCTTGTGCGCCTGGTGGGTTGCGTTCAAAGCGGTCTTGCGTAGCGGAGGGGTAGCAATCTCGGTCATCGGTCTCACTCGGGGCGCTGTAGCGCCACAATCATCAGTGTAACCGCCTCACGCCCGTGTCTCTTTTGTTTGTCATTCCCGAAGGGAATCTGGGTTTGCTGTTGCTTGTTCTACCGCCGCCGCTGCCGCCGCGCCGCCCTTACAAAGTTGCTCGTCGCAAAGTACACAAATAGGGCCCCCAGCGCCACGCACGCATACAGTTTCATCCGCTCCGGGCTGTTTGCCGCCTGCTTCATCGCGTCGCGCAGGCGCCACACGCCCTCAAACATCGCAAACGCCACCAGCCCAAAGAACGTCCCGGTCACCTCCAGCCACAACACGCTGGAAAACTTTGCCACCGGCGCAAGCGCGGACTTGCCCGCCTGCTTCGCCGCGCCACGCACCCGCGACTTCGTCTCGCTCACCGTGCGATGTGCCTCCACCACGCTCCGCACCACATCCCCGCCCGTCGTCTGCCGAGAGCTCGTTGCCGTCGGCTGCGCAGCCCCCGTCGGGCTTGGCGACGTCGCCGCATCCACTGCCTGCGCCAGCGTCTTCGCAGCATGTCTGGCACCGTAGCCCAGCGCTCGTCCTAGTCGCTCTTTATCCATAGCCTCAAAATCAGTCTACCGTTTATCGCCATATCAATCGCCCACCGCGCTAGTCAGCTCACCTCTGGAAAACTCGCTCTTGGCGTCACATCACATCGGCGTTATCTTAAGACTCATCGCAGCTGCCGTTCCTGTTTTGCAGGGAATACCCATTGCGGTGGTGTAAGGTAATCCAATCGGTACGCGTCTCGATTGGATTTCCGCTCGAACGTAAGGGTTTCCGCGGAGAAACGTGGGAGGTGGCATTGAACCAGCAGGTCAAGGAACTCATCCAGAAGTTAGGCGAGGCGATCCACGAGTCCGTCAGCGAGTCCGATCAGATCTCCGGCGTCGTCCGTGAGATTCGTGAGCAGGGCTTCGACGTCCTCCTGATGCTTGAGGCCACCATCGGCCTCAACGAAGTCGCAGAAGACGCCGAAGAGACCGAAGCCGACTCCGGTGAAGAGTCCGCAGACGGTCCCTTCACCCACAACGACATCAACTTCCTTCGTTCCCTGCGCATTACCACAGAAGAGCAGGCACCCCCTGGCGAGCGGCCCGCCCTCGGGGATGGCAGCGCCTCCGAAGGCTGACCGCGGTACCACCGTCGGTACGCCCAACGGCATAGGCAGCCGTGTGCTGCCCTCGCGGTGTTTCTACTGGACAGCGAATCGTGTCTCGGTGCTACACTCGGGCGGCACCCGCATCAGAACTCTGCATCTCACCCTTATTAGTTACTTGGATGGACGGTTGTCGCTTCGACGGCCCTTCAAAGATTTCAGAGCTCGTGCAATCGACCGCCGTTGGGGTCGTTTCAGGTTAGGATGGTGGACAAATGAGAGATACACTCGGCGTTCTGCTCGCAGGTGGTGCGGGCGAAAGACTGTTTCCACTCACGCGAGATCGTGCAAAACCAGCCGTGCCCTTCGCCGGCCAGTACCGCATCATCGACATCACGCTGTCGAACTGCATCAACTCCGACCTGCGCCATGTCTACATTCTCACGCAGTACAAGTCGCTCTCGCTGAATCGTCACATCCGCGAAGGCTGGGGCGGCGTGGTCGCCTCCGAGCTCGGCGAGTTCATCGAAATCCTCCCGCCCATGCAACGGGTCAGCGCCAATTGGTATATGGG
>CAJCIM010000072.1 GCA_903970395.1 Acidobacteriaceae bacterium | reverse complement strand
AATGTACTCCGCGTCTTTTTAGCTCCGCGATAGTCTCAGGCGGTACTCCCGGCTCAGCCAAACCTCACCCTCTTTCCGAACCGCAACCGACTATTAGCTTGGGGAGGGTATCTCCTACGTCAAGTAAATAATGATTGTTAGCGTCGTAACCATGTGGGGTGGTTACCGGGTTTGGATACGAGAGGCCAGATGCGAGATGCGAGTTTTTCAAAGAGCGTTTAGACGGCAAAACCCGGCGCTGGGCCGGGTTGTTCTTACACTTCTACTGTAAGTGCCGTGTCAAGGGGTCAGAACCGCGTCTTTCCGAGAATTTTGAATGTCGCTAGCGCAAGGCCTAGAATGTGAAATGAGAATGCAGAGATGAAATCGGTTCCTGGCCCCGAAGACGGAGATATTGACCCAAAGCTCGAATCGTGTTTTCGTCGCGGATATGTCAGCGGCATCTACGACGCTTTACTGGGCGTCAAGAGCCGGTTACCTGAGGATGAGTTTAACCGCCTTGAACTCTGGGTCCAGAAGAGCCTTGTACCCTGGTCTACAACGAACCTTGAGAAGGCCGTCCGACCGCCGGTTCCAAGCGATCCGAGTTTATTGCATGCTGCACGAACACATGGAGATGGCCCGTTCACTTTGAGCTAGACTCGCGTCGATAGCGTCATCCCCGCCCCAAAAGCAGACCTAAGGCTCAAGCCCTCTTTTTTATCAGCCTTATGTGACCCGACCCTGAAAGGTCGGGGTACCTGTTTCTTGCCACAGCAAAACGGGTGGTTAGTGAAGGATGAGGAGCTGGCAACCGTGGGGCGGCAGTTCGGTGTTGAGAGCACTGAAGGTGCCGGGCGCATACTGGCCCGCCCAGACGTCGCGGGCCTTCCATACCTGGCCTCCGAGGTCGGGTTCGATGGAGGCGAGGGTGCGCTTCACGGTCATGGGTGTGTCGCCAAGGTTGAAGATGGCGAGGGCCTCATGGTCCTCTGGCAAGTGGGAACGCCAGATGATCAGGTTACCGTCGTGGAGCGCTTCGTGCTGGCCCTGTCCCTGCTGGTCGAGCGAGATGAGTTCGGCGTTGGTGAGCAGCTTGAGGGTCGCGTCGTCGAGCAGGGTGAGGTTAGCCCCGAGGATCAGCGGACTGCGGGCGATGGACCAAAGCGTAAGCAGCGTTTTGCGTTCGTCCGGCGTGAAGGACGACGTGCGCGCCTTACCCCAACCGGGCGAGGGCTTCAGTTCGCCGAGCGCGAGCATGTCGCCGTCGGGCCAGGTGCCGGGCTTCGCGTAGTTCTCCCACGTAGCGAAGCGGGCGAACTGGTCCTTGATGCCCTGCGGGAAGGGCTTGCCGCCCGCGCTCCAGACGTCCCACTCGTCGTCAGAGATTCGCCACATGTTCGCGAAGTTGCCGACCTCCGAGGCGTAGATCAAGTTCATGGGGCCGGGCGAGAGGCTGAGGACGATGGGTCGGCCGGTCTTGTCGATGGCGCGGCGAATCTGTTTGATCTCGGTCAGCTTGTAGGGGTGGTCGCCGATGCAGTCTACCTTGATGAGGTCGACGCCCCAGGAGGCGTACTGCTTCATCAGCGAGTCGTACCAGGCCTGACCGGCGGGGTTGTCCTTTACGCCCCAGCTGGTAGGGTCCCATGGGCAGGGATCGGTGGTGTCGGCGGCGTCAATGGCGTGGAAATCCGAATCGGCAATGGGGAGATTACGTTCGACGCTGGCGCGCGGGATGCCGCGGATGATGTGGATACCGAACTTGAGGCCCTGACTATGCACCCATGAGCCGAGTGTTGTGAAGCTGGTGTCCTCGATGGTGGCAGCAAGCTTAGGCGCGGGACCGCCGCTCAAGGTGATGTAGGGTTTGACGTCCTGCCCGGCGGACCAGAAACGCGCGGGGACGGGGACGAAGCGTCCATTGCGGTCGAGCGCGTAGTGCAGGGTGTCGGGCTTTTCACGATCCTGCGGGTTTTCGAAGTACCAACCCTCGTCGATGACGGCGTAGTTCCAGCCGGAGGGGGCGAGCTTGGCCTTGAGGACCTTTACATTGTCGCGAAACTGCGGCTCGGTGATGGTGAGGCCGTAGGAGTCCCAGCTGTTCCAGCCCATGGGTGGGGTGTCAGCGACGGACTGTCTTCCGAAGGACTGGGCAGAGACTGCTATGGGAGCAAGGAGCAGTGTTGCGGCGAGCGTGAGGTCCAAAATTCTCATCGAGATGACGATATCACCGGGTTCGTGGAGGAGGCGTTATGATGCTGGCATGAGGGGTGCCACCACAACCGTCGCTCGCGCAGCCGCAGGGCTGGTGTGTCTGCTGCTGGTGTGGCTGGCGATGTGCCCGCCCCATTGCGACCGCTGCGATGGCCCGGACGTGGTGAGTATGGCATCCTCGTCACGCCAGCTGGTCCATCCACCTGCTCCGGTTGAGCCGGATGACTGTAACGGTATCTGCTCCTGCTGCGGGTTTCACTGGCCTGCGGTTACCGGGGCGGTTTTGCAGGCGATTCCACAAGAGCGGACTGTAGCTGCCGTGGAGAGGCCCTCGCCGATTGCACGTCCGCGCCTGCCGTTTCTTCGACCGCCCCGCATGACTGTTTCTTCCTAGAGTGCCGTCAGCGCGATCTCTCGCGCTCCTATACAACTCACTTCACCTGGAGAGACTTCCATGCACACTCGCATCTGCGCGCGCGCAGCTAGCTGCGCCTTTCTGCTTTTGACCTGGCCCGTTCATGGGCAAACCAACGTTGAACATTCCAAACCTGCGCAGGAGGCTGGCGAAGAACATGAGTCTGCCGCCATTCTGGAGCTTGGCGCGGCGAGCAACTGGGATACCAGCGGCGGCGCTACTACTTTTGCTCCGAACATCGCCGTGGAGACCACTCCCATTGAAGACAAGCTGGAGCTGGAGGCTGGGGTTTCGCGCTTTGCCAGCCGCGGCAACACGGAGTGGGATGTGGACTTCCTGTTCAAGAAGCCGTGGACGCTCTCGCACAAGGCGGAGTTCATGCTGGGCGTTGGACCGGAGTGGGTACACCGGAGACAGAACGGGTCGACGACCAACTCCGTTGCCGCGGAGGTGGCCGGTGACTTTATGTTCTGGCCCGCGCGCAGGCACCGCTTTGGATGGTTCCTGGAGCCTGCATATGACTATGGCTTTTCGCAGGGCCATCCGCAGTCGCTGGGCATGAGTGGTGGGCTGCTGATCGCGATCCACTGAGGACGCGCCGCGCTCACAGCTTGCTGAGGTTGGCCTTGGCGGCTTCGAGCGTGGGGTCGAGCTGGATGGCGCGCTGGAAGTCCTGTTTGGCGGCGGCGCGATCGCCAAGTTGGGCCTGCAGGACGCCGAGGTCGCTCCAATCGCTGGCGCTATTGGGAGCCAGGGTGACGACGGTCTGCTGCTCGCGGAGAGCTTCGGTCTGGCGGCCCATCTGCGCGTAGACCTGTGCGAGTGCGCGATGCGGCTCGGGGTCTGCGAGCGCGAGACGCTGCCATGCCTGGAGGTGCTCGACGGTTTTGGGCAGCTCGCCTTCGTCGGCGTAGACGAGAGCGAGGAGGCGCTGCGACTGCGCGTCATCAGGATGTGATGCGATGATGCCAGTGAGCAGGCGTTCGGCTTCGGTAAGGGCTTCCGGTTGGGTGTCGACGTGCTGTGCGTCGAGCGCGGCTAGATCGAAGACGGCGTCGGTGTAGGTAGGGTCCTGCGCGATGGCGGCGCGGAACTGCTGCTGCGCAGACTGCCAGTCTCCGGCAGCGGCCATGGCGGCACCGAGTGAGGTCATGGTGCGGACGTCGGTGGGGCGCTGCGCGAGGAGACGGCGGTAGATGGACTCGGCCTGCGCGTTGTTGCCTTCGGCGGTGTCGAGCGCGGCCATGTTGTAGAGCGCGATGGAATCGCCGGGGCTCTTGCGGAGGCGGTTCTCCATCCACGCGCGTTCGAGGGCCAGGCGTGGGTCGGGCGTGCCGGGCTTCGCGGCGTCAGGAAGAACCTGGAGCCAGAGGTGGGCCATCTCGTCTTCACTGCGGTTGCCGGCTTTGACGCGGATGGGTGGCGTGTGCGGATTGTGTGCGTTGGCGGCGGTGTTGTCGTAGCTGTAACGCATGTGCAGTACGGTGCCCGCGGGCAACGGCAGTGGCTTCGCTAGGCGGTAGACGCTCTGGCGGTTGATGTCCCAGTCAGGGATGAGGATGAGGTCGCGGCGTTCACCGGTTGGAAGTTCTGCCCAGCCTTCGAGACGCTTGCCGAGGTAGTGCGCGTGCGGGTAGACGCCGAGGACTTCGACCGCGACAGGGAGAGTGAGAGTGTCTTCGACGATGAAGTTGGGATCGCCTACGGGGATGTCGAGGGCTGCGTCGTCCTCGAGCTGCAGCAACATTGGGCGCTCGGTGGCGGGCTTGTCGGTGAAGTAGAGCGCGATGCGCGCACTGATGGTTTCCGGCTTGCCGGTGGGTTTGAGGTGCAGGTTGAGGATGAGGTCGTCGCCGGGGTCGAGACGCCAGGGCATGGTGGGCGGCTCGACGAGCGCGGTGGAGTCGGGTTTCCAGAAGAGAAAGTGGCTGTCGGGGTCGAAGTCGTCGCCGGAGTCGACCATGATGTCCATTCCGGGGATACCGTACTGCCAGTCGTTTGGGTGCTGGCGGCGGAGAGATTCGGTGCGGTCGAGGATGACGTTGGCGTGGTGGACGACCTGCGCGTCGCCTGGCTTGATCTCCATTGCTCGGACCCAGCGCTGGTGCGTGAGGTTGGAGGGCAGGATCACGTTGATGTAGAGGTCAGTGCCGGAGGCGGGGACGGCGAGTGCGGCGGGCATCTCCAGAATGAGGTCGGGTGGGCCTAGCTGCCAGGCGCTGTTGTAGACCGGCGCTGCTGGCGCGCGGCCCGTGCCTTCGGGTGTTCCCGCCTGCACCCAGCTTTTGATGACGGCGATGTCAGTGTCGGGGAGGCGGCGGTTGCCGGCGAACTCTCCGTGGCCGGGTGCGGGGAGCCACGGCGGCATGTAGCGGCTCTGCGTGACGTCGAGCATCTGCGACGCCCAGCGCCTGGCCTGCGCGTAGGTGGTAAGGTCGAACGGCGCGGAGCCGCCGTTGTGATGGCAGGCGGTGCAGTTCTTGTACACGATGGGCGCAATGGTGGCGCGCCAGGTGATGATGTCGCGCTCATGCGGCGTGAGCGTGGTGGGCACAGGCTGTTGCGCGAGCGCGGCGGTGCTGAGAGCCGTCGTGCAAAGGACCGTGAGCAGAAGCCAGCGCGCGGTCACGGCTGCGCGCCGCCTGTGCTGCCGCTGCTCGCCGTGTGCATGAGCGGAGCCCGCGGGTTGATGATGGCGCAGCCTGTGGGCGCTCCTACTGCTGGCTGCACGGAGCGGCCTGCGAGGAGTTCTGTGACTGCCTGCTCGGCGAAGTGCTGTGTGGCCTGCGGGCGTTCGAGACCGAGGCGGATGTAGCGGTCGTCAATGCGGCCGGCGTAGGCGACGGCCCATCTGCTGCCCTGCGGGATGAGGATCGCAGCCTGTGGCGTAACGCGAGCGTGCGTGAGCGCGACGAGGGCGCCGGTAGGGTCGAGAATTGCGTCGTCGCCGATGCTGTAGGCAGCGAGGTGCTGGCGCACGGCTTGCGGGGTTTCGGTGGTGTTGGGATAGACGAAGTGAAAGGCGACGCCGCGGGTGCGGAACTCGTCGCGGACGCGAAGCATCTCCGGCAGCGTGCGGTTGGAGATGGGGCAGTCGCTGGCGATGAAGTAGAGGACAACGACCTTGGTGCCAGGGGGTGCCAGCGCGGTGACGGGGCGGCCGTCGAGATGCCTGCCGTAGGTCTGCGCGGAGACGCTTACGTTGCCGACGAGCATGAAAGCCGCGACGATTAGACCGAACCGCATGGCCGGATTGTAGGCTGACGCAGAAGGCGCTGTACAGAACTAGCTGAGTTGGACGAGCACCGCGCTCAGTGCCGGGACGTAGCAGCTGATCTGCGTGCCACTGGGTGAGAGCGTGTACGCTGCGGCAGGCGAGAACGTGCCGTCGGATTCGAAGATCGTGTCTCATGTATCGAGCCTCAAGCCGGATCCAGGGAAGGCATTGCCGCATGCAAAGTAAGTAGGATGCCTTGCATGGAGAACACGGCACCCGGAGGAAAGTCGCTATATCCTAGAGGTATGCCGCTCTATGAGTATGAGTGCCAGGCGTGCCAACGCCGCACCGAAAAGATACAGAAGTTTTCTGACCCGGAGCTGACCGAGTGCCCGTATTGCGGGGGCAAGCTCGAACGCACCGTCACGGCTCCGTCGTTCCAGTTTGCGGGAGGCGGGTGGTACAAAGACCTCTACTCCTCCGCGAAGCCCGCTGGCGGGGAGAGCACGAGCGAAGGCAAGCCCGCGGCCTCCGGCGATAGCGCAACGACGGCGACGCCGTCTGCTGCTCCGGCTGCGGCCGCCCCGGCAACCAGTGCGCCTGCGGCTGCGCCAACCGCTTCCAGCTCTGGTGCGTCCAAGCTTTAACGGTATCGGCTAAAGCGACTGTTGCCGAAGTGTTGACACTGCTTCCCCCTTTGGGGACTTTGGCCGATATCCAATTGAAGGGTGTGTGCGATATGATTTCCGCTATGAAGGTGTCCCGTTCGCTCCGCAAACTCGGCGACCAGATCGAAGACCTTACGGAGAGCCGTGAGAGCCATGTGCTGCGCACGGTGGGTTGGGTTTCGGCGGGGGTGACGGCGATTGCGCTTGGCCTGATCGTCGGCCGTGAGATCCGTCAGCGCTATAAGTTCAACCGTCGCACACCGTATGACTTCTACGCGCACTCGGGCGACCAGGTGCAGGACGTCGACTTTGGCGTAGGCATCTAGCGCATACTCTCAAAGGGTGAAGATTTGCAGCGGTTCGAGAAGCAGATTCTTCGCTTCGCTCAGGATGCCAAACCTGCTCAGGAAGACAAATCTTCGGTAACTGTTGCGAAATCAGGTTGAAATGGCGTATCCGTTGGCTGCCTCCGGCATCCAATCGGCGTACCCTTGTTCTTATGGGCCATGCGTCTCCCATTCTCGATGCTGCGCCGCTGACACTGCCAGCCACAGGCGGCGAACGCCTGCGTGACGGCCATGGACGGCTGATTACCGATCTGCGCCTCTCAGTAACCGACCGGTGCAACTACCGGTGTGTGTACTGCCGCACGGGCAACGACGGCGCGCAGTTCTCAGAGCTGCCGCTGGAGGAGTATGCGCGGCTGTTGCGGGTCTTCGTCTTGCTAGGGATTGAGAAGATACGCTTGACCGGCGGCGAGCCGCTGCTGCGCGCAGGGCTGCTGGATCTGATCCGCGAAGTTGCCACGCTGAAGAGCAAGTTTACTCCGCAGCCGATCGACATTGCGTTGACCACGAACGGACACCTGCTGGCACCGATGGCGCAGGGCCTGAAGGATGCTGGACTGTCACGCATCACCATCAGCATGGACGCAGTGGACCCGGAGACGTTCACCCGCATCACGCGCGTGCCGGGCAGCTTTGAGCGTGTGCAGGCAGGGATTCGCGCGGCACAGGCGGCGGGGCTGGGGCCAGTCAAGATCAACTGCGTACTTCTGCGTGGATTCAACGACGGACAGATCGAGGCGTTCGCGGAGTTCAGCCGCCGCGAGAGTGTGATTGTGCGGTTCATCGAGTTCATGCCGCTCGAAGAAGACCGGACATGGACTCCCGAAACCGTGGTGCCTTTAGCAGAGATTGTCGCGCGGTTGAACAGGGTGCGACCGCTCGTGGCGCTGCCGGCGAACCATCCCTCCGAGACGGCGCGACGGTTTACGTTCGACGATGGAGTGGGCGAGATCGGCATCATTGCGCCGGTGTCGCAGCCGTTCTGCGGACACTGCAGCCGGGTACGGCTGACCAGCGATGGCAAAATACGGACATGCCTGTTTTCCCAATTCGACCATGACTTAATCGGCCCAATGCGACGCGGTGCAAGCGATGCAGAGCTGCGAAAGCGGATTCAAGGTATTATCGAAAAAAAGGAGGCGCGCCATCACATCGGCGAGCCGGACTTCCTTAAGCCTTCCCGCAGCATGGTACATATTGGCGGCTGAGCCACTGCGCGACATCACCAGAGCAACCCAGTCGCATAGCACCAAACCCTGCACGATTTCGTTGTGCCCTTCTTGTCCGGTTATGCTGTTTGTCTGCGTTGTCAGAGAGATATTGGGAACTCCCACCCCAGCCTCGTGGACATACCGTGAAAGAGAAGCGTCAGCTCGAATCGATAGACTCCCGCCAGTTAGAAAGCCTGCGTGTATTTCACGAGGTAGCCAGTGCGCTGACGTCCAGCCTGCAACTGGAGAACGTTCTGCGCACGATCATGGCGCAGATGGCAGACTTCTTCGGACCGGAGCAGTGGTCGCTGCTGCTGTTGGATGAAGAGAAGCAAGAACTTCACTTTGCACTGTCCTACGGCATTGATGACGAGATGCTGAAAGACGTGCGCATCCCGCTGGGTGAGGGCATAGCAGGCTACGTGGCGGCGACCGGCGACCCACTGGTGGTGCCCGATGTTTCGGTAGATGAGGATTGGCGTGAGTATGCGGCCGAGAACCCCGGGCTGCATCTGCAGTCGATCGCATGCCTGCCGATTCGGCATGGCGCGCGCACGCTGGCCGTGCTGCAGCTGCACAACTCCAAGCTGGACCTGCTGCCGGACTCGTCGATCTCGTTTCTGCGCGTGCTGTGCGACTACACGGCGATTGCTCTGGAGAACGCGCGGCATGTGAAGCTGATCCATCACCTGAGCATCACCGACGACTGCACGGGCCTGTTCAATGCTCGCTGCCTGTACGACATGCTGGGCGACGAGATCAAGGCCTGCGAAAACGGCAACAAGCGCGTGGTGCCGATCAACCAGCAACACTTTTCGCTGCTGTTTCTCGACCTGGACCACTTCAAGAGCATCAACGATACGCACGGCCACCTGATTGGATCGCGCCTGCTGGCGGAGATTGGGGGCGTGATCAAACGCACCATCGGCCCGGCGCACGCGGCCTTCCGCTATGGCGGCGACGAGTTTGTGTGCCTGCTGCGCAACTTGGACAAGATGGAGGCCCTTTTGCTCGCAGAGGAGCTGCGCATGGCGCTGACCACGACGCCGTTTCTCGCGTCGTCGGGGATGAACATCAAGATCACCGGCAGCTTTGGGCTGGCGACGTTTCCGCAGGACGGCGACACGCTGCAGGAGATCGTGCGCAGCGCCGATACGATGATGTACAACGCCAAGGCTGAAGGGCGGAACCGCATCGCGGTCGCCGACTCGTCGCAGCCGGCGAAGAGTATTCCGCCGATCAAGGGTTCCCGGCACACCTAACTTCCACGCCAAGAACTTTCACGGGCAGAGCAGCAGCGGGCTACCGGCCGCGAAAGCCCCCTGCGGCAGGGCTGTGCCTGCCGCAGGGGAGCGCTAACGGCGTTGAGAACGCCATACCCCAAAAGGTCGTCGCCACGTGTTCGCACAAATACGAGTGCAATTTTTGGTTTTAAGTTTACGGGTATAGGTATAAGTCATTGATTCATAAAGACTAGATTTGTATTTGAAAAATTGTTTGACAATCGTACTTTTGGCAGGATATGGTGGTGATGGGTACCTTACATCCAAAGGAGTCTTCGCTATGCGTCTAGCTCTTCTGACCACCCTCGCACTGCTGCCCACCGCCGCTTTCGCCCAGGCCGGAAGCCAGACGCTTCAGGCCAGCGCAGCCGAACCCACCGCGTTTGTTCGCGCGGCGTCTCCTGTTGCCAGCGCAGCGACGCCTGCTGCCAACACTCCGCCGGAGCATCTGCACGACGTTCTCAAGACCACGGTGATCTCTCCTGTTCTCGATGAGTCCATCGCGGAGGGTGGCTCGATCACCTACACGCTGAGCAACTCGGGCAGCCTGCCGGAGTTTACAGGGCCTGTAGTGACGCATACGGTGGGACGCACGCTGCCTGCCGATCAGGCCGCCAACTCCACCGCGCATGTGGTGCTATCGGTAACGGTGGACGCGCAGGGCAAACCTTGGGAGATCGCGGTTGTCCGCTCGGCTGGGGCCGGAATCGACAAGGGCACCATCGATGCCGTCAAGCAATATCGCTTCAAGCCGGCGATCTACAAGAACTCGCCCACGGTTTCGCACATCAACGTAGAGCTTGAACTGCAGAAGTAAACTGGCTGGCTCTCTCCTGCTGCAAGACGTTCCATAGCCCGTCCTCGCGAAGTCTGCGCAGGACGGGCTTTGTCATCAGGGCTTGCGCGGTTTGAGGACGGCGGGCGTACGCGTCTCGGGGTGTATGGCTTCCACGTTCTCCTTCGCCGCGGAGTGGACGCCGAAGTCCCATACGTTGAGGTTGACCTCATGGTCGCTGACGACCTCGATGAGCGCGTACTCGCCGAAGTCGAGCGGCTGCGTGGGCGTGAGCTTGAGCCAATGACCGCCGGGCAGCTCCTGCTCGCGCATCTCGATGACATCTGGCTGGCGATGGCCGCTGTTGAGCCACGCGATCTTGAAGCTGTCGAGGATGCGTGTGGTCTGCATGGCGTCGAGCCGCTCGATAACGTAGGCGCTGCCGGCTTCGCCGCCGGAGGGCGTCTCGCGCTGCGGTGCCCCGTGCGTATTCACCGTGAAGCCGCTGCCGGTTTCGGGGAGGTCGTCGCCGATGCGCACGAAGAATACAGGGTCGGGCACGTGGAGCTGGATGTCGGACTGCGCGCGCTTCAACTCAAGGATGCGATGCGGCGACGATGCGGGGTTGATGGACTGCTTGAGGACGGCGTGCGCGGTCTCCTTGTTGAGGTCGGTGCCCTGCTGCGGCACGGGCACAAGCTCCGGTGTGCCCTCGAAGGTGTCCATGACCATGACGCTGAGCTCCTGCGGCAGATGCAGGTTGGGCGCGACCTCCGGTGTGAAGGCTGCGCGGTCGGCCTCCTCCTTCGCGAGCTCTGGATTGAGCACCGGACGCTGTGCCTGGTCTGGGGGTACGCCTTCGACGTGCTCGTGATACCAGGCGATGGTCGCGGGCATGTCGACGAGCTTGAGCGGGATCTCCTCCAGCTCGCCGTTGCGTTCGGCGCTGCGGTAGTCGACGACGTCGCCGTTCACCTTGTAGCTGAGGACGGACTGATAGCTGCCGTTTTTAAGAATAAGCCGTGTGCGCTGGTAGACGACGTTCGCAACGGGGTCGGCCGCGTTCAGCGGGGTGTGTTGTGCCGCGCACACGAGAGCGGCACCCATGACAATGACCGGAATGAGGCTGCGAATTCTCATCGGCAAGATGCGAGGCAGGCGGGATGCCGCTTCACGCCTTCCTACTCTACACTCTGGACGTTTTGCCTTGAGGCTCTCTAAAAGTTTTTCGACTTCAGCCACTCGCGGAAGGCCGGTCCGAGGTCCTCGCGCTCGAGAGCGAAGTCGACGGTCGCCTTAAGGAAGCCGAACTTGTCGCCGGCGTCGTGGCGTGTGCCCTCGAATCGATAGCCGTAGACCTTTTCATACTGGATGAGGGCGCGGATGGCATCCGTGAGTTGCAGCTCGCCTCCGGCGCCGGGCTTGAGCTGCTCGATAAGCTCGAAGATGCGCGGTGTGAGGATGTAGCGGCCGATGATGGCGTTCTGGCTGGGCGCGTCCTTCGGCTTCGGCTTCTCCACCATATCGGTGACGTGCAGCAGGCGAGGGTCGTTGGGGTCGACCGTGCAGTCGAGGCAGCCATAGTTCTGGATGGCGTCGCCTTCGACGATCTCCGAGCCGAGGATGGAGGCCTGCGTCTTCGCAAAAGCATCCACCATCTGCTTCATGCACGGCTCACCATGCGTCACCACGTCATCAGGCAGGATGACGCAGAAGGGTTCGTCGCCGACGATTACCTTGGCTTGCAGAACAGCGTGGCCGAGACCGAGCGGCTCCGACTGGCGGGTGACGACGATGCGGGTGAGGCGCGTGACTTCGCGCACGGCCTCCAGTAGCTCAAGCTTGCCGCGACGCTCCAGCGAGGCTTCCAGCTCTGGTGCACGGTCGAAGTGATCCTCCATGGTGACCTTGCCGCGCCCGGTGATGATGATGACCTCATCGCAGCCGGCAGCAACAGCCTCTTCGACTCCGTACTGCAGCAGAGGCTTGTCCACGAGTGGCAGCATCTCCTTGGGCATCACCTTGGTCGCCGGCAAAAAGCGGGTGCCCATACCCGCTGCCGGAATCACTGCCTTGCGTATCTTCATGCCAGTCATCGTCGCACCAATCTCTCACGACCCCCTACCAACGGGCCCGGAACATCATTCCATCATAGCGACCGCGAACGCGTTTGATGTCACAGAGATGGGCAACACCTGTCGCCTATTGGCGAAGACCGCTTCTTGCGGGCTTCCTCTCATAAGACGGGGCTGTCGTTGTGCAACATGGCCTTGCGGATGATCTTCATTGGCGCCGGCCCCTGCCGCATGTAGTCGTCGTGGAAGCTCTGCAGGTTGAACGCGGCACCCTGCTTCTTCATAACGTCGGCGCGCAGCTTGAGGATCTCCAGCTTGCCGAGCGTGTAGTAGAGGTAGAGGGCGTCGCTGGTGCCGCGCTTGGTCTCCATCTCGCCGATGGAGTGCGACTGATAGCCTTCCTTGACGAAGAAGTCGACAGCCTCGTCCTGGGTCATGACGCCACCGACCCCGGTGTGCATGCGGATACCGACGACGAAGCGCGCATCGCGCAGCAGGGCGTCTTGCAATTGCCCGAGACGGATGAGCTTCGCCTGACGAGCCGCCTCTTGCGGATTTGCCGAAGGGCTTGTGCCTGCACCCGGCTGGCCGTAGCCTTCGTCGAGCATCATCTGCTCGCAGTAGTGCGCCCAGCCTTCGACCGACGAGGCGACGCCAAGCAGCTGACGCACCTTGGACGGGAACTGGTCCTGCCAGAGAAACTGCACGTAGTGGCCGGGATAGGCCTCATGCACGCTGGTGGAGACGATGGTGCCGACGTTGAACGCCGCCATATGCTCGGCTACGCGCTCGGCCGACCAATCCTTCTCTGGCAGGGTGACGTTGAAGTACGCCTTTTTGGAGTGCGTCTCGAAGGGGCCCGGCGGGTCCATCGAGGCCTGCGTGGTCGCACGCATGAACGGTGGCGTCTCTTCCAGCGTGGGCTGCACATCGCTGGGGATGGTGATGATGCGCTTTGCCTTGATGAAGGCAATCTCCGAGTCAAACTGATCGTGGAAGGCCTTGAGCAGTTGATCCGGCGGCGGATGGATGCCTGCGAGTTCTGCGAGCTCCTGCTGCGGCGTCTTGTTGGGGTCGATCTCCCTGGCAACACGCGCGAACTCGGCCTGGTTCTTGTGCAGGTCGTCGAGGCCGATCTGCAGCAGACGGTCGAGAGGGATATCCACCATCTCGTTGTAGAGCAGCGCCTTCTGGAAGGTATCTGCGCCGTAGCGGAAGTCGCCGTTAGAGCGCGGTAGCAGGTCGGTCTTGATCCACGCGCCGTAGCTCTTGAGCGCGTCGATGACAGCAGCGTTGGATTTGGCGAAGTCCGCCTTCGCCTCCGCATCGGTGGCTTCTTTGAAGGCCTCAGGTACATCGCTCTGGAAGAAGCTGATAAGGCCGTCGATCTGTTCCAGAGCGATCTCGGTGTAGATGCGCGGCGGGTTCTTGAGGTTTTTGCGAGCTTCGAGCAGCGCCTGGGGAATGTGCCGTTCGCGCTCAACTGCAGCGCGCAGGCGGATGTTGGCGGACGCGTAGGGGCGTTCCATCAGTACGAAGATCGAGTTGGTAACGCCGCTGGAGTAGATGTCCGGGTTTTTCTCCCAGCTGCGAATGGTTTCGAGCTGCAGTAGCTGGCCGCGGATGTGACCCAGAAGGATCGCGTAGTCGCCGGCAGGCCCGGCGTCGAGCGCCGAGGGGTCGATCTGCATTAGCTTCTTTTCGATATCATGCAGCGCCACGACCTCATGCTGCACGCTGGCGGCGGAGTAGTCCTCCAGCTGCGTATCGTACTGATGCAGACCCGCCGCGGTCCCGGAGGTGGGAGCGTACTTGAAGTAGACCTGGTCGAAGTACTGCTCGCTAAGAAAGTTGAAGGTTTGCCCTGCTCCGTCAGCGGAGATGCGCTGGGCCTGTGCGGCGAACGTGCCTGCCATCGTCATAATTCCCAACCCCACAATTGCCACTGACCGATTAAACGACTTCACCGGAAGCAATACGACCCTCCTGCTAAGAAACAACACCATTGTAACGAGCCGTTTTTCGAGGATTAAACCTTAGGTGCTGGATTTCGACAGTCAGGCTAGATGGGGCGTATGCGTGCCCTTGAGCGCTGCCGGATCGTGCCGCAGACGGAAGCTGATCAACAGAATCAGTCCCAGGCCTGCGTATAACTCATAACTGTATATCCAGTTTACGAAGGGGTTGGAAGCGTAGCTGCCCAGGACCACAGCGAAGTTGGACAGGAGAAGAAAGCAGACAATGAAGACCGTGGAGAGCTGAGCAGTGTCGCGAAGACAGGCGGCGAAGCAGTAGACGCTGCCCACGAGGAAGACGCCGTAGTGGTGGGTCCAGACGATTGGGGAGGCAATGGTGGAAACCAGGCCAAAGAGGACGAAGTCTCCGACGGGGTCGTGCCAGCGCCGCCACACCGGCGCCACAAGCGCGAAGACGAGCAGCGCAGCAGTCGACACTAGCGTGCCGAAGTAGATAACAGCGTTGTAGGGCGGATATCAGAAGTAGCCAGGCGAAGGCTCGTCAACGCCGTTGCGCAGCAGGCGCTGCAGCCAGCCGTTGATGGACTGGTTTTCAGGTATGCTTTCGCCGTGCCGGCTGAGAAAGCTGAGAGCGGACACATACTCAAGCTCATGGTGCCAGCCGAAGGCGAGGACAGCTAGCAGTTGCAGCAGCGTGGCGACGGCGAGAAAAGCACATACAAAGCGCCACTGCCTGCGCAGAAGTCCCCAGAGCAGAAAGAGCACCAGTGGCGGCTTGAAGGCACAGGCGATAGCGAGCGCTATACCGGCAGATGCCCGGTTGTTGCGGATCCAAAACCAGACCGCCAATGTAAATAGGAAAGTGATGAGCGTCTGAATCTGACCGAGGTTGACGCCGTTGATGAGCGGGTAGAAGAACAGGCCCAGGCTTGCAATGAGCATCCGGACCTGCCATCGATAACTGCCCTGGCCAGGTAGGAGAAGCAGAAAAATTGCGCCTGCAAACCAAAGGGTAAGCAGCGCGCTGAGGACAACAATCGCCGCAATGACCGTATGCATAGAGACGTGACCAGCATGTGCGACATAGCCAATAAGCAGTGAGGAAGTAGGGTATTGGAACTTCTTGTGCTGCAGGATGACCAGCGTGGGATACAGCGGTTGGGCGCTGCGAGCAAGACCAAACGCAAGGTCCATGAAGTAGGACGAGTCGTTGCCGATCTCGCCGCGCAAGCTGCGAACGAGCGCGGAGAAGCCATTCGCGTGCGGTTTGCCAAGAAACAACAGTAGCGATGCGGCGATGTTCAGCAAGCACAGCAGTAGCAACGATCGAATGACCTTGACGTCAGAGGCGTGGGAGGCGTCTGCGTCCCGCAGCAAATTTCGCATACAGCGAGTTTAGCGAATGCTGTTCCTGC
>CAJCIM010000071.1 GCA_903970395.1 Acidobacteriaceae bacterium | reverse complement strand
GATCCCATGATCCTGCACCGCAGTTTGATCCATGCCAGCCATGCTATCGCAGCAGAAAGCTCGGCACCAACGAACTGAAGCTGGTCAATCACTGCGTCCTATCTTCCATTATAGTGATCGACTCACAATGAACCATCAATTATAAGTGGCTTGCAATGAATTGGTTGCGAGAAAGATGGCTTGACAGATTTCTCGGACCAAGAACCCTTACTTTGCCGGTGCGGGGACGGTGAAGTCGTAGATACGGTCGGGGAAGACCTTGGTGTCTTCGGGGAGCATGAGGAGGCCGTACTCGCCGGGCTGGAGCGGGGACTGTGGGGTCATCTTGAGGATGTTGTGGCCGGCGTCGGTCTTGGAGACGAGTACCTCTTCCACGTGGCGTTTCTGGCCTCCGCCGAAGGTGTTGGCGCTGAACGAGATGGCGACTCGGGTGTCCTTGGCCTGCTGCAGGCGGACGAGTGTGAACATCGCCCGCTGATCGTTGGGGTCTTCCGGATCGATATGCACGTAGAAGGTGGGCGTATTCGTGGTCAGGACGAGCGATGAGGTGAGGCCGTCGATCTCCACGGTGTGCCTCTGTCCTGCGTAGACGAGGCCCTTGGCGATGTTGCTGCCGGTATGGGCGTTGCTGCCGACCTTGCTCGCGTGCATGGTGGTGGCGGTGGGTGAGCCGGTGGAGGGGTGTTCGACGAGGGTGAGAGCGCCGGTAAGGCTGACGCCGGGTTCGACTTGCTGCGGAGCAGACAGGGCTGGAGCCGGCAGAGCAAATGGAAGCAGAACAAGGGCTAAAGCAACGCGCGGGAGCATGGACGAAAGTGTACGCGAAGCGTTTTGATTTGTGCCGAATGACAGATTGTTTCAACGCAGGTGAGACCAAAAAGGAAATGGCCGGACAAGATGTCCGGCCGCTTCGCATGGGGGTTTTGGCAGTTCTCTATCAGCCTAGATGTGTGCCTGGCAGATGCAAACCGCAGATTCCCTTCGGGAATGACAACAAAAGAAGAGCCCGCGGTTAGTTCTTCAGAACGGCACGGTAGCGGACCTGGTTCTTCTTCACCTTGGCGATGGCCTGATTGCAGTCCTTCATGGCGAAGGTTTCGGTGATGGCATTGACCTGGTGGCGGGCGGCGACGTCCAGCATCTCGTGCAGGTCGCTGGGGCTGCCGGTGGGGCTGCCTGCGACGGCCTTCTGGCCGGAGAGCAGGCTGAATGGCGTGATCTGCATTGGGGACGGCGAAGCACCCAGCACGACCAGCGTTCCCTTGGGACGCAGAGCGGCGATGAAGCTCTGGAAGTCCTGATCTGCGGAGACCGTGGAAAGGATCAGGTCAAAGCTGGAGGCGAGCTTCTTCAAGGCGCCCGTATCCCTTGTGTTTACAAAGTGGTGCGCGCCGAGACCCTTGGCCTCTTCGGCCTTGTCCGCGCTTGTGGAAAAGGCTGTGACTTCGCTGCCGAAGGCGTGTGCAAACTGGATGCCCAAATGACCCAGGCCGCCGATGCCGATGACGCCGACGCGCGAGGACGGACGCACCAGCCAGTTGCGCAGCGGGCTGTAGACCGTGATGCCGCCGCATAGCAGCGGGGCGACGTTTTCGCTCTCAAGAGATTCGGGTACGGGAATGGCGAAGCGGGAGTTGACGCGGATGGACGCCGCGTAGCCGCCATTGCGTCCGACGCATGTGGGTTGGGACTTGGCGCAGAGGTGCTCGTCGCCTTTGCGGCACCACTCGCAGATGCCGCAGCTGTCGGCCTGCCAGCCGATGCCGACGCGCTCGCCAACCTTGCGGTCCTTGACGCCAGAGCCGATGGCGGTGATCTTGCCCACGATCTCGTGGCCGGGAATGAAGGGGTACTTGCTGATGCCCCAGTCGTTATCGATCAGGTGCAGGTCGGAGCGGCAGACGCCGCAGTGCGTGATCTTGACTTCAACCTCATTGGGCGGCAGCTCCTCGACCTTGTATTTATAAGCCGACAGTTCCGCTCCAGCTGCGTGCGCAGCCCAACCTGTAATCTCAGACATTGATGTCGTTTCCCCTGTTGATGACCCTTGCGTATTCGTGGCTCAGGGCGTCTTTCTCATCAAGCTTACAACAGGTAAAACTTGCAGAGCGCGTTGTGCGGATGTGAGTCAAAATGAGGTTGCAGTAAGGTAGCCGAAGAGGGATTTTTCCACGCAATTTTGACGCGGCTTTCCGGCTAGTTGTGCGATAATTTGATTGCGCCACTGGTCGGGACGACCCCCCACCGGTTGCATCCCTTGATAGGTGGCGCGATTTGAAAGCAAAGGGTCCGCTGGCACCCCCCGGCGGCCCTTTGTGCTTAACGGCAGAGAGTAAGAAGTAGGGAATAGGGAGTAAAACTTCAGAGTCAGATTTGGATGTTTTGAAGCGCGAACTGTCGCTTCTGAACCCCACATCCGGACGAGTGCGTCTATCGTGTTAAGAACGACGACGATTGAGAGTCGGCACGCGATGCTGGAGTGGCTGTGATGATGAAGCGCGTTCTTCTTCCGTTCATGATGGTGTTGATGTTGAGTGCCGGTGCCTGGGCGCAGGAGCCGGCGCAGAAGCCTGCGTCGACGACGCCGAGCACCGATGATGCTGGTCCTCAGAGTCCAGGTGGACTCGACCTGCCAAAGAAGACAGAAGAGCCGCCACCACCGCCGGCCCCGGCGACGGACAAGACGGCGAATCCGGGCGGCACGCCTTACTCGCTGCGCGTGGATGTGCCGATTGTGAACCTCGACGTGAGCGTGCTGCTGGATAAGAACCACCAGTTTGTTCCCGGATTGAAGGAGGGCAACTTTCTGGTGGTGGAAGATGGCGTGGAGCAGCAGGTAACCAGCCTGCGCGTGACCAAGGTGCCGATCACGGTCGTCATGCTGCTGGAGTTTGCCTCGACGTCATGGCCTTTCCTGGTGGACATGGAGAATGCATCGGCGAGTTTCTTCCGCACGCTGCAGCCGGACGACTATGTGGCCGTGGAGACCTATGACATGAAGTCGCATATCCTGTGTGACTTCACGAACAACAGGGATGTGATCCGACAGTCGCTGCAGTCGATGATGATCCCTGGGTTCAGCGAGACGAACGAGTACGACGCGCTGTACGAGACGCTGGACCGGCTGAGCCGAGTGGAGGGACGCAAGTACATCATCTTGATCTCGTCCGGGCGGGACACGATGAGTCGCCTGACGCTGGACAAGATGCTGGCCAAGATCAAGGCGACGCCGGATGTAACGATCTTTACGGTGAGCACAGGCGGCTTTGTCCGCGAGGTGCGCGGCGATAACGGGATGCGCGGCATCGGGCTGCTGCAGGCGGATAACGAGATGAACACCTTTGCCACCATGACCGGCGGCATGCACTTCAAGCCGATCTTTCAGGGCGAGCTGCCCGACCTGTTTGGGCAGATCAATGAGAGCATCCGCAACCAGTACGTGTTGACCTACAGGCCGACCAACAAGGCGAACGATGGGTCCTATCGCAAGGTGAAGGTGTACCTGGTGGACAACGAAGGCAAGCCGCTGAAGATGCAGGATGAGAAGGGCAAGCCAGTGAAGTACTCGGTGATTGCGCGGGATGGGTATAAGGCGAAGCTGCCGGTGGAGTGAGGAGCAAGGAGTAGTGAGTAGAGAAGGACAGAGGAGTAGAGGAGTAAATGAGTAGAGACGGTGCTCGCTATTTACTCATTTACTCCTCTACTCCTCTACCCCGTTACTCTTCTCTTGTTTGCACCTGAATTGCGCCGAGGGCGAGAACGATAAGCCCGAACAGAAGCACTGTTCCTTCCACTTTGGTGGAGATGTTGTGCAGGCGGTCGAAGTCGGCGCGATGAGGATCGGATTTTGGAGCAACTTCCAAATCATATCCATAACTTGCGGTAACTTGATGACGATCACCCTCCATCCGCGGGATGATGCCGATTTGCAAGTAGGCGGTGAGGCCGAGCATCAGGACGACGAGGATCAGCTCGACGGCGCGGATTTTGGCGCGGTCGCCGAGGGCCATCATTGCGACAGTGAGTAGCAGGTAGAGGAAGCCCGCATAGGTACCCAGGGTGTGGAGGGCGAGCAGACTGCCGCGGACGACGAGGCCGGCCTCATGCGTGGAAGGCAGGCTACCAAAGCAGACGGTCGCCACCACGACGAAGAAGACCAGGCCGCCCACCCACAGCGCCATGGCGTAGATGCGAAGGATGCGGGCGATGGTGGCGAGGGTCTTCATGGGGCGGCTCCAGGGTAGAGGTGTAGAGAAGAAGAGGAGTAGATGAGTAGAGAAGAAGAGGAAGGCGTTTTCTACTCCTTTACTCCTCTAAATCACTATTTTTTCAGCGCTCGGGTGAGGATCAGTTCCAGTGCGGCCTTGGTCTGCGCGTAGTCGGCGTCGGTGATCTTGCCTTGTAGTTTGTCGGTTTCGAGGGCGAACATCTCCTCCTTGAGCACGGTGAGCAGTTGCGTGGCGTGAAGCTGCGGCGAGCTGACCGGCGCGGCGACTGCTGGCGTTCCAAGCGCGGCTGCGCCGGTACCGTCCGAGCCAGGGGTGGGCTTCTTCAGCAGGAAACCGGCGGCGATAGCCAGCAGCACGGCGAGACCGGAGAGGATCCACCACTTGTACTTGCCCCAAGGATCGCGGGTGTTGTCGGGGTCCAGCGGGTTGTCGAGACCCTTGCCGGGCGCGGTGTTGTCGGTGGCTGCGGTGTCGCCGGGCTGGCCACCGGATTGGGCCTGCTGGCCTGCGCCCTGACCACCCTGCGCGGTGTCCTGCGAGTCGCGTGGGAGCTCACCTTTGCCGGAGAGCGTGAACGAAGTGGGCTGGCCGGGGGTGACGTTGCGCGCGACGAAGGTCTGTGCGTTCACATCGTCGTTGACAGGGCTGTAGGGCGCGCCGGTGGCCGGGGCGAAGGTCATGGCCTTGGGCATCATGACGGCGACAGTGTCGGTGGTGTTGGTGATGCGCGGGTCGATCTTGAGCGAGCCGCTGTAGGGGACATGGTAGCTGACCTGGAAGCGCGTTTCGCCGGGGCGGATGGGGAAGAGGAAGGTGTACTTACCTTTTTCCGCGAGCGGCACGGGTGCGGCCTGCACGGGCATGCCTCCGGGGGCCAGCGCTGCAGAGCCTTCGACGACCGCGCCTTCGGGCAGATAGAAGTCGAAGGGTTCCTGTGAGAACTGCGTCATCGCCGGCTTGGATTCGTTCTTGACGAAGAAGTTTTCGACGACCTTGACCGTGCTGCCGCCGGGGTCGGTCTGCAGGCGCATCACGATGGCCTCGGTAGAGACGCCCTTTACGTCTGCCGCAGCGTTGTAGACGTCCACGTCGATGCTGGTGGTGCCGGGCTGCGCGGGCTGGAAGTAGTTGGCCTTGTCGTGCGTGACGCGGACGAGATGCAGGCCGTCGTCGGGAACTTGGAGTGTGTAGTGGCCGTGCGCGTCGGTCTTGGCGTGCGTGGACTCCTGCATACCCTGTGCGAGCCGGATCAGCGTGACGTCGTCGCCGACAGAAGGCTTGCCGGTGGTGCGGTTGGTAACGGTGCCGGTGATGTTGGCCGCGGCGAAGGCGGGCACAGTGAGAGCAAGGACGGCTAGCGGGCGAAGAGTCTTCAGGAGTGCGTGCACACTTCAAGAATACTGCACCGGGCAGGCGATCCCGGAGGCATTGATGTGGGGATGGCCGATGTGCGGACTGGGCTTATGAACCGGCCCCTGCTTAGGCGCCGAGGGTGTCCATCTCCGTAACGACACGGGCGGCTTCGTTTTCGAGCGACTCGCGCTGGCGTGCGTAGTCTTCCTCGGGATACTTGCCGGCGCGGAACTCGAAGTTCAGGTCGCGGAGGTTCTCGTAGATCGAGTCCTTGCGCTCGCGCAGGTAATCCAGCCGGGTCTTTTCGGTGGGACGGGCCAGTTTCTGCTGCGGCCAAAGTATGTAGGCAAAGCAGCCAAGGGTCAGTAGTGCAGGGGGCAAAATCGTTTGCAGATCCATTCGATCGAAGTCCTCGAAGAACAGCTTTCGTGCGGGCCGGTTTGCCTTTGAGGAACTGCGAAGCGCATCGAGTGCATTTCGCGTCCAACAGGCAGAACCGTAAACCGCCTCTCTGATTGTAGCGAGAATTGTTGCAGGATTTAAGTGTGTCTTAGAGGTTACGTAGGTATGAATGGCGGTTTCCTGCATAGACTAGGTGGAACGGGTACGAATCAGGAGGTTCGATTGCGGCAGGCGACGTGGTTTGGCGCGTTAGGTAGTTGCAAACATTGGTTTTGCGGCGTTCTTGCGGTTCTGGTCGCCGTTCTTCCAGTGGTGACTCCGGCGCAGGCTAGTCATGGTGTGGCTCAGAACCATACAGTTGCCCTGAATCTCGATCCCGAGGTGCGCCAGGGGTTTGACCACTTTTACAACCTGGACTATGACAACGCCTACCGCATCTTTACCCATGTCGCGCAGGAGCACCCCGGTGACCCGATGGCGTGGAACTACCTCCTGTTCACGGTCATCTTTCGTGAGCTTTACCACCAGGACCTGCTGGACACCACCTACTACGCGCACAACAGCTTTCTCGCGACCAAGCGCGATGTGACCGTACTGCCGGCGACGCGGCAGGAGATCGAGAACCTGACCAACAAGGTCGTCGGCATGACCGACGACACGCTGAAGAAGAACCCCAACGACAAGGACGCGCTGTTTGAGCGAGGTTATGCAAAGGGAATGCACGCGGCCTTCGTGGTGCTGGCGGACCACGCCTTTGCGATGGGCGCTCGGCAGGGCTACGCGGCGCGCAACGACAGTGAGGCGGTGCTGAAGCTCGACCCGCAGTATGGCGATGCGTACATGGCAGTGGGCATCCAGCAGTTTGCGGTGGCCAGCCTGCCGGGCTGGGTGCGGATGATTGTGGGCTTTATGGGTGTGGGTGGCAATCGCGAGAAGGGCCTGCAGATGCTCCGCTATGGGGCCGCGCACGGCGTCGCGACGACGGTGGAATCACGCACAGCGCTGGGGCTGTTCCTGCGCCACGACGGCCGCTACGCCGATGCGCTGGTGGTGGAGAAGTCGCTGGCTGCAGACTTCCCGCATGACTACCTCTTTCAGCTGGAGGTAGCGAACCTGACCAAGGACGAAGGGCATGGGCTCGAAGCCATTGCCGCGTACAAACAGGTGATCGCAGACGCGCAGAAGCCGGGGTACTTTGTGGACGCGCGTCTGCAGATGGCGTGGTTCGGGCTGGCGGATACGGAGCGCGGCTACAACCAGCTGAAGGACGCAGCCTACGGCTACGAGCAGGCAGCAACGCAGCCTAACTGCAGCGACTGGCTCCGCAAGCGCGCATGGCTCTATGCAGGCGAGACCGAAGACCTGCTACACGACCGCCAGAAGGCGATTGCGGACTACCAGCAGGTGCTGAAGCCTGGCGGCGACCAGTCGCAGGCCAGCGTGGCGCGGGCGCATATTGAGAAGCCGTATACGGGCAAATAATTCTTGACGTCCAATTTTTGGTAAGGGAATCTCGTGCAGGAGGGTCTGCGGCACATGGTTTGTGGAGTGTGTGGGGTGTAATGCCTGTCAGCGCAGTCAGGTGTTTTCAATGCGGCTGTGATGTTGACACAGAGGCAGTGTCTCGTGAGTCGCGTCGGCTGACGCGGCCTTTGGATGACAGGGTGATTGCGGGAGTCTGTACTGGAATCGCACAGTACTTTGGCTGGAACCTCCTTACGCTGAGAGTTGTGGTCTGTCTCGCAACATTTCTTGGAGCCATTCCACTGCTGGCGTACTTCATCCTGTGGTTCATCATGCCGAACTCGCCACTAGTGGTGCCGATGCGGCCAACGGGGTCGGCAGGGCGCTTGCCTTAGCTAGATCCGTTAGCTAATATAGGTCGCATGGAAGTCAACATCCATCACGCGAAGACCAACCTCTCCAAGCTCATCTCTGCGGTTGAGAGTGGGGAAGAGGTCATCATTGCGCGTAATGGCAAGCCGGCGGTGAAGCTGGTGAAGGTTGAGCCGGT
>CAJCIM010000070.1 GCA_903970395.1 Acidobacteriaceae bacterium | reverse complement strand
GTTCAGACGTGTGCTCTTCCGATCTCCTCGGCCACACCCTCGGCCACGCCATGGAGGAGCTGCTTGTATTCGGTGGCGGCTTCGATGGCGTGGCCGAGGGTGTGGCCGAGGTTGAGGAGCATGCGCTCGCCGGTCTCGCGCTCGTCGGCGGCGACGACGGCGGCCTTCATGCGGACGCTGGCGGCGATGACTTCGGTGAGGGCTTGGGGATTGCAGGCGAGGATGGCCTGGTGCTCGCGCTCCATGGTGTCGAAGAGGGCGCGGTCGCGGATGATGCCGGCTTTGACGGCTTCCTGCAGGCCGGCGCGGAGTTCGGCGGGGGGCAAGGTGGTGAGGGTGTCGATGTCGGCGTAGACGGCGAGCGGGTGGTGGAAGGCTCCGACGAGGTTCTTGCCGGCGGCGAGGTTGACGCCGGTTTTGCCGCCTACGGAGCTGTCGATCTGGGCAAGTGCTGTGGTTGGGACCTGGATGAAGCGGATGCCGCGCATGTAGCTGGCGGCGAGGTAGCCGGTCATGTCGCCGAGTACACCGCCACCGAAGGCGATGAGGAGGGAGTCGCGGTCTGCCCCGTGCTCGGCGAGCTGCTCGAGGAGGGATTCGATGGTGCTGAGACGCTTGTGCTGCTCGCCTGCGGGGACTTCGAGGATGATGGGTTCGGATGGCAGACCGGAGAGCAGCGCGGGGCCGTGGAGACGGAAGATCTCGGGCGAGGTGATGACGAAGGCACGCTGCTTGCCGGAGGCGAGAGCGCCGTTCAGGATGGCGTCGATGCGCGAGCCGATGTGCGGAAGCAGGCCGGTGCCGATCTCGACGGCGTAGCTTGCGGAGGGCGTGGTGACGGCGATCTTGTGGGGCGTAGACATCGACCTTTAGGATACCGCGCGGATGCAGGTCGATGCTTATGCGGTGGGCATGGAGTCTTCGGGGCGAGGGAAGGTAAGGGATGTGATAACTGTGACGGCGAGGATCGCGGCGATGACGGCGAGCGAGAGGCCCGGCCCGATGGGGAGCCAGTCAGCGATGAGCATCTTGAGGGCGGCGAAGAGGAGGATGAGGCTCATGCCGTAGTGCAGGAAGCGCAGGCGGGCAAGTGCGGCGGTGAGCAGCACGTAGAGGCTGCGGAGGTTCATCACGGCCATGATGTTGGAGGTGTAGGCGAGGAAGGGTGAGCGGGTGATGCTGAGGACGGCGGGAATGGAGTCGAGGGCGAAGACGACGTCGGTGAGTTCGACGGCGACGAGCGCCAGCAGGAGCATGGTCGCCATGCGGCGGTTGTTCTCGATGACGAAGAAGTGGTCGGTATTCTGACTGATGGGCCGTAGGCGACTGAGCCAGGTGATCCACGCGGGGGTTTTGGTGGGGTCGTTCTTAGAGGGCAGGAGCATCTGCACGGCGGCGAAGAGGAGGATGGCGGCGAAGAGGTACTCGATCCAGTGGAAGCGGGCGAGGAGCGAGACGCCGGCGGTGACGAAGGCTCCGCGCATGAGCATCGCGCCAGCGACTCCCCAGAAGAGGACTTTGGGCTGGCGTTCTGCGGGGATGCGGAAGAGATGGAAGAGGAGCAGGAAGACAAAGAGGTTGTCGATGGAGAGCGACTGCTCGAGGACGTAGCCGGCGAGGTATTGGGTTGCGCCTTCGATGTGGAAGGGCTTGATGAGGAGCGTTGCGAGGGCGAGTGAGGCTCCAACCCAGAGGAAGACGGCCCAGATGGCTTTGCGGTGCGCGTTGCGCAGGCGCATCGCGATTGCATACTCGATGCCCAAGAGGATGAGCAGAGCGAGGTGGAAGCCGAGCCAGTAGGAGAGCGGAGTCACGCAACCTTCGTGAGGGATGGGCGAGCAGTATAGAGCGGCGCTATCTTCCTGCGTCGACGCTTACGAACCTGCGCGACATCGTAGTTGTTCTGGAGCGTAAGCCAGAACTGGGCGTCGGTGTTCGGAAAAGCCTCGGAGAGCTTGACGGCTACTGTTGCCGAGACGCCGAGCCGGGCGTTGAGGATCATGGAGAGATTGGCGCGGGTCATGCCAAGGTGCCGGGCGAGCGCGCTGACCGTCAGGGTCTCTCCCATGTACTCACGAATGCCAGCGCCGGGATGAGGGGGATTGAACATTGGCATGGTTGCTCCGTGGTTCTTTCAGTGGTAGTCCTGATAATCCACTACTTCGGCATCCGTCCCTGAAAACCTGAAGGTAAGTCTCCAGTTTCCATTGCCTTTACCGACCAGTGGCCTTCCAGTTCTCCCTTCAGAGGGTGCAAATCCCAGCCCGGAACAGCCATCTGCTTTGGCGCGGTGGCTGCATCGAGGAAGCCGAGTTGTACCTCGAGCTTTGCCGCGTGGGCCTGTTGAATGCCGGCTTTCGAACCCGTCTCGAAGAACTTCTTGAGCCCGCGATGTTTAAAGGACTTGATCAAGCTCTGCGGTCCACTGGAGAGAGTGTATCAAATTTTGATACGGGTGCAAGCCGCTCGGAGAGCTAGCGTTCGCTGACCAGCTTTACGAGGTCCACGAAGATGTCGGCGGAGACCTGCAGGCTCTGTGCGCTGAGCTTGTCCATTGTGTCTTGCTCGGTGTGGTGGAAGGCTTCGGGGTCCTGTTTTGTGCCGTACTCGTAGTCGATGACGTCGAGGACAGGGACGCCACGCTGCTTGAAGGGCAGGTGGTCGTCTTCGATAGGCTGGCCCTGGGTGGAGATGTACGCGGCGTGGCCGGTGTCGTGGCCAGCTTTGGTGAGCAGGTCTTCCAGCCACGGCGTTGAGTTACCGTCGCGGTTGATCTTCATCTGCTTCCAACCAATCATGTCGGCGAGGATGAAGGCCTTGATGTGCGGGAGCGTGCCGTCTCCGCTCCATTTGGCGGCGAGGTGACGGCTGCCGTAGAGCGAGTCGGACGCGCTCCAGTTGGCAATGGCCTCTTCGCCGTCTGTGAAGAGGAGCCAGACGGAGTAGCCCTGCGGCGGATGGTCGCGGTAGTACTGGCCGAGGGCTATCAATAGGGCAGACGTGCAGGCGCCATCGTTGGCGCCGACGAAGTTGATGTCCTTGAGCGGAAAGTTGGTCTCGTAGTGGCTGGCGAGGACGATGATGCTGTCGCGCTTGGCCGGGTTCGTGCTGGGGAACTTCACGATGAGGTTGCGCATCGTGAAAGGGCCAGCAGGCGTGTTGCGCGCGACGAACTCATCGACGACAAAGTTGCCCTTGGCGATCTCGGGCTTGAAGTGGTCCTTGATGAAGTTTTCAGCGGCAGTGTGGCCGGGTGAGCCGACGTAGCGTTTAGGGGCTACATCGACATACTGCTGCGTGAGCTTGAGTACCGCAGCGCCGGAGACGGCGTGAGCCTGGGCCTGAGCGAGCGGAGCTGCCAGCAGTGACAGTACGAGTGCGAGGTGAGTCAACTTCACTTAGGCGGCTCCCTTTTCTGCTTGTTTCTTTTTGCGCCGGTCGGGATGGACGAAGTAGGCGACGAATACGCCGATGAAGTAGAGAACAAGCATGGGCGAGGCAAAGATGGTCATGCCGATGGGGCTGGGATCGGGGCAGATGACCGCCGCAACGAGGAAGATCGCGAGAATGGCGTAGCGAAAGTGCTTGAGGAGGAACTTGGCGTCGACGATGCCGAAGAGCGCCAGGAAGAAGATCAGGATAGGCAGCTCAAAGGTGATACCGAGGCCGAGTATGACGGCGAGGAAAAAGCCGGTGTACTCCTCGATACCGATCATGTGATTGAAGTTCTTGCCGAATCCCTGGACGAGGACGACCATGGCCTGCGGTAGAACGTAGCGATAGCCAAACCACGCGCCAGCGAGGAATAGGCTGACCGTGGCCGTCATGAAGGGCCAGACGTACCGCTTCTCGTTGGCGTACATGCCCGGCGAGATGAAGAGCCAGACCTGATAGAGGATGAACGGCGAGGCGAAGATGGCGCCGAAGACGAGGGCCGTCTTGATGTCGAAGTTGATGGCGTCGGTGGGGTGGACCTGCGTGAGTTTGAGGCTGATATCGGTAAGCGGCCTTTGGATAAAGGCGGTGAGCTTCCCGATGAAGACGCCCGCGACGACGCAGCCGGCGACGAGATAGAGGATGGCCCAGACGAGGCGCTTGCGGAGCTCTTCGAGGTGCTCCATAAGGCTCATGCCGGGTAGTTCGGCGCGGTCCTGGACGGCGTTGCGGGCGCGTTCGGCTAGTTCAGTTGCCATGTACGGTCTCCGCTGCGTCCGGGTTGTGCGTAGCGCCGTTGGTTTCGGCGGACGGAATAGCGTCGAGCAGACCGCCGAGAGCGCTGGTGCGAGGCGTTGGGAGGCCGGTTGCGGGTGGCATGATCTTCAGTTCGCCGGCTTCGGCGATGGGAAGGACATCGGCTGAGGGTGTTGCGGCGGTTTCGGCCGCAGGTTCCTCAGAGGAGATACCAACGGAGGAATCGGGCGGCGCGGGAGATGTCTCCGCAATGGTGGTTTCGGTAGCCGTTGTCGACGTGGCTTCGGGGAGCGATGGAGCGGCTGGAGCCGCGGCTTCGATGGCCTCGATCTTCTTCATCCGCTCAGCCTGCTCGGATTGGCGGAGTTCTTCCTCCATCTGCATCTTGAACTCGTTGGAGGCGCGGCGGAACTCGCCGACCCACTTGCCCAATTCACGCGCCAAGACGGGCAGCTTCTTCGGTCCGAAGAGCAGCAGCGCGAGCACAAAGAGAAAGATGCTGTCAGAAAAGCTGGGCATAAGACGATCTTCTTACGAGTTCCTCCGGGTGGCTATCTCAGCTTAGATGATAAGGCCTGCGCTGAGGGTGACAAAGTTGCGGTCGCGTAAGCAATTGAGAGGATGAACTAACCTGCGGCGCGGCGGCTGCGTCTACCTGTTAGCATCCTGCACGTTGGACGGCTGATTTGTGTGCCCGCGCTGGATGTGCACGGGAGATGAACCGAGGATTGCGGCGTGGGAGTTGCCCGCAAACACCTGCGAGAATAGTTACGTATCTGAATGCTCAACAGATTTTTTGTTTGATTGCTGGAGACTGAAAAGAAGTTTATGAAACGCATCTCTCATCGCACCCTGGTCGCCATGGCCGCCTGTACTGCCTCGTTCGTTTGTCTTGGTGTCTTCGCGCTGGCGCTGTCGGGTTGCAGCGGTTTCTTTGTACCGCAGGCCTCTGGCGGCACGGGGAGTACGGGCAGTACCGGGAATACTGGCAGTACCGGCAGTACAGGGAGTACCGGTTCGACAGGGAGTACCGGGCCGGATATCGCGTACATCACCAACAGCGCGAGCGGAAACGAGTCTCTGGATGCGTATGACTTGTCCGTTGGGACGCTTTCAGCTCCTGTAACGGGGGCACCGTTTCCACTTGGATATGTGCCGGTGTCGGCGGTGGTGAACCCGGCGAACAGCATTCTGTATGTGGCTGGTATTACTTCAGCAGGGGTCGGCGGCATTTATGCATACTCGATCGGAAGCACGGGCGTGCTCTCGAGGCTCGCGAACGGGAATCCGATTACGAATGAGAGTCCCGATCCTGTCGCCATCGACATTTCCACTGACGGCAAGTTTCTCTATTCTCTAGATGCGTCGACGCTGTCCGCTGCTCTGTATGAATGGCCTATCGACGCTTCTAGTGGGCTGATTGATGACCCTAACGGTGCACTGAGTGAACCGTTGGTGCCGCTTAGTGCAGGGCAGGTGTTGAAGCCTACGGGGCTGAAGTTTGCGCCCTCAGGCGGATTCATTGCGGCGTCGCTTGGGAGTGCACTCAACGTCTGGAGCTACAACTCCAATGGCACGCTGACTGCTCAATCGGTGCTTGGTTTCAACAGCACAGCTCCCTCGTTTAACGGCGTGACGATCGACGGAAATAACAATATCTACCTGACCGTAGGCACCAGCAGCGGGAGTCCGATGTTGCAGGTCTACTCTTCGAACGCCTCGGGGCAATACTCGTCAAATCTGTTCGCTTCTGGAGAGGTCCAGTCAGGGCCGCATGGCGTGGTTGTGGACAGCACGAACAGCTATGTCTACGTGGCGAACTTCGGTACCAGTACGATTTCGGGCTTTGCGATCGGAAGTGGCGGAACGCTTACGGCTCTTTCAGGGTCGCCGTATCCGGCGCCTGCGGATGTAACTGCTCTGGTTCGAGACAATAGCGGCAAGTACCTTATCGCGTTGGGGTCCAGCAGCGCGAACGGTATCGAGTTGTATTCGATCGGTTCGGGCGGCGTGCTGACCTCGGTTTCCAGCGTTCCAAGTGGGGGTGAAGCGCTCCCAGCTCTCCTTTCGATTGGTGTGACTCACTAGGTGCATCGACTGCTTCGCGAGGCGTATTCGCGATAACCTAGAGCTGTGTCGAGGCGTTTTATCCTATCTCTGCTGCAACCGTTCCGTGCGCGCATGGCGCGGTTTGGCGCCTCGTTTGCGCTGACCGTGGTGTGTTCCGGCGTGCTGAGCGGGTGCAACTACTTCCAACAGAAGGCGCAGGACCGCTATGTGTATGTGACGGCGCGGCAGGTGTTCCTACGCGACCGTGTTGCGGCGGTGTCGAACCGTACGGGAACGGCAACCAACGGCGAGAAGCTGGTGGTGCTCGACCGCACGCGGCGGGCGATCAAGGTGCGGACACCGCGTGGCGAGGTTGGCTGGGTCGAGGAGAAGCTGACCGCCGACCAGAAGACCGCTGACCAGTTTGTTGCGCTTGCCGATACGCACCAGAAAGATCCGGTGATCGCGGTGGCTACCGCGCGTGATGAGGTCTATCTGCATGCGGCGCCGGGGCGCGAGACAGCCCGGTTCTACCGGCTGGCCGAGGGCGATACGCTGCGGCTGCTGGAGCGTGCGACGGTGCCGAAGGTTGCGCCTGCTCCTGCGCCGGTGGCGCGGCTAGTTGCGAAGGCTGCTGCTCCCGCTGTGGAGGCTGATAAGGACTCGGCGGAGAAGCTGCCTGAGGACAAGGAGCCTGCGAGCAATACTCCGGCAGCGGGTTTGCCTGTTCCGGTTGCGCCTCCTCCGGTGATGGAAGACTGGTGGCTGACGCGCAACAGCAAGGGGCAGACAGGCTGGATTCTGGGGCGCATGATCGATGTGACCGTGCCTGACACGCTGGCCCGTTATGCCGAAGGGCAGCGCATCGTGGGAGCGTATGTACTGCACATGGTCGACGATCCTGACTCAGGGATGCTGGACAACGGCAAGACCGTTGAGGAGATTCCTGAGTATGTGACGTTCCTTTCGCCGTATAAGTCGGGCTTGCCGTATGACTTTGACCAGGTGCGCGTGTTCATCTGGAACCTGAAGAAGCATCGCTACGAGACAGCGTTCCGCGAGCACAACATTCTGGGCTATCTGCCGGCGACGATAGGAACCATGAAGGACCCGTATTCTCCGGGCGCGCTGGCGCAGATGTCGTTGCCGGACTTCAGCTATCGCGTGCTGGCGGCGAGTGCTCCGATTCCGGTGCCGGACCCGGTGACCGGGCTGGTGCAACCGACGCAGCTGATTACCAAGACCTATCGGCTGGAAGGGAACATCTGCCGGCGCATCCTGCCGCCGGGGACGCCTGCTCCTGATGAGGCTCATCCGGTTCCTGAGACGCCGAAGGAGAAGGCGGCCAAGGGGCGGAAGAAGCGGAAGTAGGTGGGGGCCTCCCCCCTATACTTTCTCCGGGGTTGATCTTTGGAATCAGTGGGTTGTGCGGCGCTTCTTGCGCAGGATATTGATTCTGTTGGGGTTGTGGGTGGGGGTCTTGATAATAAAAGGGTTGCGGCTGCGGGCGAAAGGCTCCCGCGAAGGACGCCAAGAAAGGCGCAAAGGTTCGCAACGGGATTCTGTGGTGGTTTGGGTGTGAGTGAGTGATTGCCCTAGTTCAAGTATAGAAGGTTGGGGAGGGGGAATGTGTTTTTCTATCTGTAACGGAATGTTTGGGTTGCGGGTGGAAGGGATTGACAAGGTTCGGAAGGCAAACCTTGGGGCTGAAGCCCCTTTTCTGCTAAGCCCTATGAGACCCGGGCCTGAAGGCTCGGGTACCTGAGCGTTGACGGAGCCAACGGCCGAGTTTGGACGCCAGCGCGGCTACTGGTAGAAGCGGCGGATGGCTTCTACAACGGTTTCGACTTCGTCGTTGCGGAGTTCGGGGAAGATGGGGAGGGCGAGGACTTCGGCGGCGGCGCGCTCGGAGTGGGGGAAGTCGCCGAGTTTGTAGCCGAGGCTGGCGAGGCTGGCCTGGAGATGGAGCGGCTGGGGATAGTAGATCTCGCTGCCGATCCTGTGGGCGGTGAGATGTTCGCGGAGGGCGTCGCGGCGTGGGGCTCGGATGACGTACTGGTGGAAGACGTGGGTGGCGCGGGGGTCTGTGATGGGAAGGACGATTCCCAGATCGGTTGTGGCGGCGGCGAGGCCGGCGGCGCGGAAGAGACTGTCGTAGAGTGCAGCGATCTCGCGGCGGCGGGCGTTGCCGGCTTCGACGTGGCGAAGCTTGACCTCGAGGACTGCGGCCTGGAGGGTGTCGAGGCGTGAGTTCCAGCCGACCTCGTCGTGGAAGTAGCGCTGGCGCATGCCGTGGGCGCGGAGCATGGTCATGCGTTCGGCGAGCGCGGGGTCGTTGGTGGTGCACATGCCGGCGTCGCCGTAGGCGCTGAGGTTCTTGGTGGGGTAGAAGCTGAAGGCGGCGATGTCGCCGAGTGTACCGGCGCGGCGGGTCGTGCCGTCGGGCAGTGTCCATGCGGCTCCGAAGGCCTGGGCTGCGTCTTCGACGAGTTTGAGACCGTGCTGCTGCGCGAGCGTGTGGAAGTCATCCATGTTTGCGCACTGGCCGTAGAGGTGCACGGGCATGACGGCGCGGATGGGAGTGCCGGTGTGGCTCCTGACCAGATCGTCAACGGCGGCAGGAGCGAGGTTGAAGGTGAGCGGGTCGATGTCCGCCAGTAGAGGCTGTGCGCCTGAGCGAAGGATGCTGCTGACGGTGGCGAAGAAGCTGAACGGCGTGGTGATGACCGCTGCGCCGGGACCGATTTCAAGGGCGGCGAGTCCGAGCCAAAGGGCGTCCGTGCCGCTAGCACAGCCGACGGCGTGGGTGGCTCCGCAGGCGGTGGCGGCGGCTTTTTCGAAGCGTCCTACCTGGGGGCCGAGGATGAAGCGCTGGCTGTCGCAGACCTCTTCGATGGCTGCGAGGACCTCGGTGCGGAGGTCAGCGTACTCGCGCTGGAAGTCGAGCATGGGAACGGGTTCGAGGGCGGTGTGGTTCAGGATGGCAGCCATTATAGCTATCTTAAACCTTCACGATCCTTCACCTTCCAACTTCGCTGTTCCAATGTGGAACAGTTCCATGGATAGCCATTTCTCATTACCTCGGTCAGGTGCGTTTTCTTCAATATCGCTTGTGTTTCATTGCGGGAAGGCGATACCGTAGTCGTGTCACCATGGATTTGCTGCGGGGCCCTGTGCAGTACGACATCATGGTGTCTCGGTCAGGGCCTGTACTGGATGGTTTCAACATAAGGAGATCGGCCACAATGGATGCAAAGCCGGCGCAAAACATTCAGGATACGTTCCTGAATACGGTTCGCAAAGATAAGAGCCCCATCACCATTTACCTTGTCAGTGGCGTAAAGCTTACTGGGAAGATTCGCTCTTTCGACAAATACTCCGTGCTTCTGGAGAACAATGCCCAGGAGCAGTTGATCTTCAAGCATGCAATCTCCACGGTTGTGAGCGGTCGTCCGATGGCGTTCGAGCCTCGCAGCTCGGAGTCGCGGCCCGTTCTTCAGGAGCCTGTAGGGGCGCCCAACGGAGTGGCTGTCGGAGCACGCTAGATCAACCAACCGCAGGTGAACATCAGCAGCGAAGGCAACAGCAACCGAAAGATCCCCCCCGCGCATGAGCAGTCGCAGCGGGATAGGGAGTTGCGCGAGCGGTCGCTGCTGCGAGCACGACAACAATCTGCACGCGAACTGGCGGTGCTGGTGGCGGTGGACTTTACCGCAGACCGGTACCGCCCTTCGCCTGTTGCGCATCAGGCGCGGCAGGCGGCTGCGATTGCGGCCCGCGCCAGTGGCGACGCCGAGGATGAGACAGCTGCCGAGGCTCCGATTGCGGACATCGATTTTGATGCGTCGCTGGCAGAGTTTCAGGAGCTGGCGCGTTCGGCGGGTGCGGTGATTGCGGCTGTGCTCATTCAGCGGCGCGCCAAGCCAGATGCAGCGACGCTGGTGGGCGGCGGTAAGCTCGATGAGATTGTGGCGACGGTGGCGTCGACGGGCGCGAGCCTGGTGCTGTTTGATCATGATCTGACGCCTTCGCAGGCGAGAAACGTGGAAGCCCGGCTGCCATGCACGGTGATCGACCGGACGCAGCTGATCCTGGACATCTTTGCAAGACATGCGCGGACCCGCGAGGGCCAGCTGCAGGTGGAGCTGGCGCAGCTGGAGTATTCACTGCCGCGGCTCGGCGGCAAGGGCAAAGTCATGTCGCAGACGGGAGGCGGCATTGGCACCAGAGGCCCGGGTGAGACACAGCTGGAGACAGACCGCCGCAAGATCCGCGGGCGGCTTGACCGCATCAAGCAGCAGCTGGAGGCGGTGCGCCGGATTCGGCGGCAGCAGCGCGGACGTCGTGAGGCGGTGCCGGTTCCTACGGTGGCGCTGGTGGGGTATACGAACGCTGGGAAGTCGACGCTGTTCAATGCGATGACTGGCGCAGAGGTGCTGGCGTCGGAGCGGATGTTTGCGACGCTTGACCCGAAGCTGCGACAGCTGACGCTGCCTTCTCGGCGCAAGGTGCTGCTGAGCGACACCGTAGGATTTTTGCGGAACCTGCCTCATGCGCTGGTGACGAGCTTTCGCGCGACACTGGAGGAGGTGGAGCGCGCGGAGCTGCTGCTGCATGTGCGCGACGCGGCGAGCCCGACTCTGGATGCTCAGCGGCAGCAGGTAGAGGCAGTGCTGACGGAGCTGGGCGCGGGGAAGAAGCCCACGCTGCAGGTGTTGAACAAGATCGATCTGTTAGCAGAAGGAACGCCGACCGAGGCTGGGGCGCAGCGGGTTTCGGGGCTGACCGGCGAAGGGATCGATGAGCTGCTGCATGCGATTGACGCGGCGCTGACGAACGATCCTCTGGACCAGGCAGTGTTTCGGATACCGCAGGCCGAGGGCCGGGTGTTGGCGGCGCTGGAGGGTGGGGCGACGTTGCAGAACCAGCGGTTCGAGGGCAATGAGGTGACGCTGACGGCGATTGGGCCGCGGTCGCTGCTGGATAGATACCGGAAGTATGAAGTTGCAGGGGACAGAGAAGAGTAGTAGGAGCTAGTTGCTTTCGGCGCGAGCGACGCAAACCCCAGGGCTAAAGCCCTATATCTCCCAGGCGAGCAATGAGACCCGACGCTGAAGCGCCTGGGCACCTGTTGCAGGGGTACCTCTTTAATTTAATGGCGGCGGAGTAGTGCGGGCGATGGGATTAAACACTACAGGCCGCCTGTTAGGGAGCGGAGGAGGTGTCCCTGTGACACGCGGCCTGCATGACCCGGAACGGGTCTCGGGTGGTAAGGATAGTGTACGCCTATGAGTGGGAGTTCATGTAAGAAAATCGTGAAGCGATGCGAGGTTGAATGGGTTTTTGCCGCCCGCGCGATAAGCGATTTGTGGCACCGTTTATCGTCGGCCTCTTTTGACTTCTAACATGCTACTTTGCTAAAACTAGTAAGACGAAAAGGCTTGAAAGTGTTCTGCGCTGAACGGTCTGGGAGCGATCTGGAAGGTGATTTAGAAGCCAGACAAGTACAGCTCCCGCGATGGTTGGTGTGGCACTCTTTAGTGCCCTCCTGTACCACCCAAGAAACTTCATGGAAATTAAGGCAATACTCGACCAACTTGGCGGACTTGTGCTCGGCGCTGTGCCGACAATGATCCTGTTTATTCTCCTGGTGATGCTCTATAGCGTGCTGGTGCGCAGGCCGCTGGAGAAGACCCTGGCAGAGCGACGGAGCCGTACGTCAGGCGCGGTGGACCAGGCGAAGAAGGCTATCGCTGAGGCTGAGGCTGAGACGGCCGCGTATGAGGCGAAGCTTCGTGCGGCGCGTGCGGAGCTGGCGGCGGCTCGGGAGAGGCGTAAGCATGAGCTGCAGGCGGAGCGTGATCGCGTTCTGGATGCAGCGCGGACCGAGGCCCAGGGCATGGTTCGGACTGCCCGGGCAGAGATTGAAGCGAGTGCCGCGGGTGCGCGCAAGCAGATTGAAGAGGCTGCGGTGGAGTTGAGCCAGCAGATTCTGCGGACGCTATTGCCGAAGCAGGGCAGCGCAACGGAGGCGCGTTCGTAATGGGTCGCAAGATTTCAGCTGTACTGATGATGTTGTTTGCGCTTACGTTCTGTGCTCCGGTGCGCCCGGCGCGGGCTGCGGCATTTGTCGTGTTGCAGGCGTCCACGGCGGACAAGGCCGAGGCTCAGGCCCAGAAGGAAGAGGCAAAAGACGAGGACGACGAGTACCGGATGTCGCCGGCAGTGACAAAGCTGGGTTCGATGATGGGGCTGAAGTCGGAGCAGGCATCGACGGTCTTCACGATTACGAACCTGGTGATTCTGCTGGCGGGCATCGGCTACCTTCTGATGAAGAACCTGCCGAAGGCGTTCAAGGGCCGCAGTGCGACGATCCAGAAGCAGATTGTTGAAGCGCGCACGGCGACGCAGGATGCGAAGACGCGGCTGAGCGCGGTGGAGGCCCGGCTGGCGAAGCTGGATGGCGAGATTGCCGCGATGCGCACGCAGGCCGAGGCAGATGGAGCTCGTGAAGAGCAGCGGCTGAAGAGTGCGATCGAAGATGAGAAGCAGCGGATTCTGACGGCGGCGCAGCAGGAGATTCAGAGCGCGACGCTGACGGCTCGGCGTGAGCTGCAAACTTATGCTGCGGAGCTGGCTATCGATCAGGCGGAGCGCAAGCTGGTGGTGACGCCAGAGGCTGACCGGTTCCTGGTGGCGGGCTTTGCGGAGCGCCTGCAGGCGTTTGGGAAGGGCGAGAACTAGATGGCGGCAGTGAACCAAAGATATGCGCGAGCGCTGGCTTCTGTGGTCGACGAGCAGAAGCTGGACGCGACGGCGACCGAGCAGCAGCTGCGGGACTTTCTGGCGGCGTTCGATAGCAGCCATGATCTGCGCGAGGTGCTGGAAGACCCGTCGATTCCCGAGTCGCAGAAGCTGGGTCTGCTGGATGGACTGGCGGCAAAGCTGGGCATGAGCAAGACGGTGCGGAACTTTGTGGCCGTACTGACGCACCATGGGCGGCTCAATGCGCTGGGTGAGATTCTGACGGATTACACGTCGCTGGCCGATAGCGAAGCGAATGTGGCTGAGGTTGAAGTGGTGAGCGCTCGTGAGCTGGATGCGACGAGCCGGGCTACGCTGGAGTCGCAGATTGCGAAGCTGGTGGGCGGGCGCAAGGTGAGCGCGAGCTACACGCAGAACGCAGAGCTGCTGGGCGGCGCGGTGGTGAAGATTGGTTCGACGGTGTATGACGGTTCGATCCGCGGGCAGCTGCAGCAGTTGAAGCAGCGGTTGATTGCGGTAACGGCTTGAACCTGCTGATCGCATAGCGTGGCAGGGAGATATAGAAGAGATTCGGCAAGAACTGGAAATTGGAAGCACTGAAGGAAAGAGAGAGCATGGCACAGATTCAGGCAAATGAGATCACCGAGCTGCTCCGCCAGCAGATCGAGAACTACGAGCAGCGCGTACAGGTGGATGAGGTTGGAACGATCATCACGCTGGGCGACGGTATTGCGCGCGTTCATGGGCTGGACAAGGTCATGGCCGGCGAGCTGGTGGAGTTTCCGCACGGCATCATGGGACTCGCGATGAACCTTGACGAGGACCAGGTCGGTACCGTGGTTCTGGGTGACTACAGCGAGTTGAAGGAAGGCGATCAGGTCAAGCGGACGGGCAAGATTATGTCCGTGCCGGTTGGCGAGGCGCTAATTGGTCGCGTGGTGAACGCGCTGGGCCAGCCTATCGACGACAAGGGACCGATCAATACGGACAAGTTCAATCCTGTCGAGCGTCTCGCTCCGGGCGTGATTGCGCGTCAGTCGGTGACTGAGCCGATGGCGACTGGTATCAAGGCCATCGATACCATGATTCCGATTGGCCGTGGCCAGCGTGAGCTGCTGATTGGCGACCGTCAGACGGGTAAGACGGCTGTCGCTCTCGACACGATCATCAACTCGGCAAAGAATGACCTGATCTGCATCTACTGCGCGATCGGTCAGAAGCGTTCGTCGGTGGCCGGTGTTGTGCAGACGCTGGAGAAGTTTGGTGCGATGGCGTACACGATTGTTGTGGCTGCTACTGCTTCCGAACCGGCTCCGATGCAGTACCTGGCTCCGTTCGCGGCGACCGCGATGGGCGAGTACTTCCGCGACAACGGCAAGCATGCGCTGATCATCTATGACGATCTCTCGAAGCACGCAGCTTCGTACCGTGAGATCTCTCTGCTGCTGCGCCGTCCGCCAGGCCGTGAGGCGTACCCAGGCGACGTGTTCTATCTCCACTCTCGTCTGCTGGAGCGTAGCTCGAAGATGTCGAAGGAGCTGGGCGGCGGTTCGCTGACCGCGCTGCCGATCATCGAGACGCAAGCTGGTGACGTTTCGGCGTACATTCCGACGAATGTGATCTCGATTACAGACGGGCAGATCTTCTTTGAGACTGATCTTTTCAACTCGGGCGTTCGCCCGGCTGTGAACGTGGGTCTGTCGGTTTCGCGTGTAGGCTTTGCCGCCGCGATCAAGGCGACTAAGCAGGTCGGCTCGACTCTGAAACTGGATCTTGCGCAGTATCGCGAGCTGGCTGCGTTCGCGCAGTTCGGTTCGGACCTGGATAAGGTGACGCAGAACCAGCTGAACCGCGGCGCGCGTCTGACGGAGTTGCTGAAGCAGCCTCAGTTCGATCCGCTTACGTGGGTGCAGCAGGTGGCGATCATCTTCGCGGGCACCAACGGCCTGCTGGACGACGTTGAGGTGAAGGACATCCGCGCGTTTGAGGACGGCTTCTACAGTTATCTCGCAGCGTCGGTGTCGCAGGTGATGGCGGACATCGAGGCGAAGAAGGCGCTCGATGACGACATCAAGAGCCGCCTGAAGGACGCGATCAACGCATACAAGCAGGACTTCCTCGCTAACCGCAAGGAAGCGGCGGGAGCCAAGGCCTAAGGACGAATGGCAAACGTACTCGATCTACGTCGTCGCATCCGGAGCGTGAAGAACACGCGCCAGATCACCAAGGCCATGAAGATGGTCTCTGCAGCGAAGCTGCGCCGTGCGCAAGACCGCGCGATGCAGGCGCGGCCGTATGCGCAGATGCTTACGAACGTGCTGGAATCTCTGGTGCGACGGACGGACCTGTATAACGATGGCGGCGATGTGATGCATCCGCTGCTGGTGGAGCGCGAAGAGAAGAACGTGCTGGTGGTTGTGATCGCCGGTGACAAGGGCTTTGCGGGCGGCTTCAACTCCAACATCGGCAAGGCAGCGCAGCGGTTCATCGATGAACGCCGGGGGCTGGGGCAGAACATCGACCTTGAGCCGATCGGCAAAAAGGCGATTGCGCTGTACAAGCGCAAGTATCCGGCTGCGGAGTACGAGCATAAGGAAGAGCTCTACGATAACGATCTGTCAAGGCACATCGAGAACATCCGTCATCGCAAGGCTCCGATTGAGGTTGCGGCAGAGAACCCGACGCTACTGGTGAAGGCCGCGTTCGATGAGGTGACTGCGCTCGGTGAGACGATTGTGCGGCGGTACGAGAGCGCGGAGATCGATTCGGTGTACATCGTTTACAACGAGTTCAAGAGTGTGATCTCGCAGCGTGTGGTGGTAGAGAAGCTTCTGCCGATCCGCAAGCTGGGCTCGCATGAGGTTACGGCGCTGGAAGAGATGACCGAGGAGCAGAAGGAAGCTGCGGGTAAGGCAGCGCAGTCTGCGGGTGTTTCGGTCGATGAGCCGGAGGAGAGTGTGTACTCGGAGGAGGCCAAGAAGTTTGGCACCGCCGATGTGGATTACATCTTCGACCAGGCGCCGGACCGGTTGTTCCGCCACCTGATGCCGCGGTATGTGACGACGCAGATCTTCCATGCGCTGCTGGAGTCGATTGCCGCGGAGCATGCGGCGCGTATGACGGCGACTGATGCGGCGACGAAGAACGCGGGCGAACTGATCGACAAGCTGAGCTTGACGATGAACCGGCTTCGCCAGGCGGCGATTACGAAAGAGATCATCGAGATTGTCAGCGGCGCGGCTGCACTGTAGCCGGTACGAGAACCAGGTCCTCCGCTTACGGCGAAGGATGACAAGATTTGAAGTTCGGAGTTAGCGAAAGTTATGGCAGAAAACATCGGCAAAGTGATCAGCATCAGCGGCCCAGCCGTTGACGTGCAGTTCGAAGAGGCGCATATGCCTCCGATCTTCCAGGCGCTGCGCATCGTGAGCGAAGGCTTCGATGTGCCCGCGCCGCTGGACGTGGTGGTGGAGGTGCAGCAGCACATCGGCGAGGGCCGTGTACGTTGCATCGCAATGGTTGCGACCGAAGGCATGGTTCGCGGCATGAAGGCGATTGACACGGGCGCGGGCATCTCAGTGCCTGTGGGTCGCGAGACGCTGGGCCGCGTGTTGAACGTGCTCGGGCAGCCAGTGGACGAGCTTGGTCCGGTGAATGCCAAGAAGTACATGCCGATCCATCGCCAGGCTCCGGCGTTCGACGAGCAGTCAACGTCTGAGGAGATGTTCGAGACGGGCATCAAGGTCGTCGACCTGATTCTTCCGTTCTTGAAGGGCGGCAAGATCGGCCTGTTCGGCGGCGCCGGCGTCGGCAAGACCGTTGTGATTCAGGAACTGATTAACAACGTTGCGAGCCAGCACGGCGGTTTCTCGGTGTTCGCGGGTGTGGGTGAGCGTACACGCGAAGGCAACGACCTGTGGCATGAGTTCCAGGAATCGGGCGTCATCGACCCCAGAGACTACAACAAGAGCAAAGCTGCGCTGATCTATGGCCAGATGACCGAGCCGCCGGGGGCGCGTCTGCGCGTGGCGCTGACCGGACTGACGGTCGCGGAGTACTTCCGCGACGAAGAAGGCGCGGACACACTGCTGTTCATCGACAACATCTTCCGCTTCACGCAGGCGGGTTCCGAGGTTTCCACGCTGCTGGGCCG
>CAJCIM010000069.1 GCA_903970395.1 Acidobacteriaceae bacterium | reverse complement strand
CAGCCCAACGCGCTGAGCGAAGCAGAAGTAAACGCGATGCTCAACCGCAGCGACGTGACCAAGGAGAAGCCGAAGCTCAAGCTCAAGTTTGCCAAGGGCGAGCAGGTCCGGATTACCGAAGGGCCGTTTGCGAACTTCAATGGCGCTGTCGACGATGTGAACGAAGACAAGCAGACGCTGAAGGTGATGGTGTCGATCTTTGGAAGACCGACGCCGACCGAGGTCAGCTTCTCGAATGTTGAGAAAGCGGAAGAGTAATAGATTGGCAAACAAGTTTTGGGAGACACAGCCCGGTAGCTTCACCGGACCTTCTAAGCTCCCAGGAAACAGACAGTAGACAGTAGTGAGTAGACAGTAAGAGCTCTCGCTGCTGAGAAACGAAAAATCGCGCGGCACTGCCTGGCAGTCGCCGCCGCAAATGAGAAGGAACACGAAAATGGCACCGAAGAAAATTACAGGTTACGTCAAGCTGCAGATCGTGGCCGGCAAAGCGACACCGGCACCGCCGGTTGGTCCCGCGCTGGGTCAGGCGCAGGTCAACATCATGGAGTTCTGCAAGCAGTTCAACGAGCGCACGAGCAAGGATCCCGCGGTCGCAGGCATGACCGTTCCGGTTGTGATCACGGTTTATGCGGACCGCACGTTCAGCTTCATCACCAAGACGCCTCCGGCGCCGGTGTTGTTGCTGAAGGCTGCTGGCATCGAGAAGGGTTCGGGCACGCCGAACAAGGACAAGAAAGGTAAAGTCACCGAGAAGCAGATCCTGGAGATCGCCAAGGTGAAGATGCCGGACATGAACGCGAACACGGTAGAGGCCGCTGCGAAGACGATTCGTGGTACGGCACGTTCGATGGGTATCGACGTCGTCGCGTAAAGCGGCAACGAAGAGGTAAGGAAAAGGCTGGATGAGCGCAATGCGCTCTCCAGCCTTTTCTGTTTGCGGTGAAGAAGTGTTAGCTGAGTTGGGCGAGGATGCCGTCCCACAGGGCCAGGCGGGCGGCGATAGCGGACTCCGCGGCTGTGCCGGCTGCTTCCCAGAGAGACTCGTCGGTGCCGCAGAGGTCGGCGACCATGCGCAGCGAGAGTGGGCCATGGTCTTCGCCGTCGACTTCGATGTGACGTTCGAGGTACCAGATGTAGGTGGCGAAGCTGCCCGCGTGCTGCGTGTTGAGGTCGCGGATCATCTGGCGGAACATATCCGGGATGACGTCTTCGCGGCCGAAGGTGAAGGCTGCGGCCATTGCTGCGAGATTGCCGGAGCGGATGACGTGGAAGGTGGAACTCATGAAGGAGCGCGCGGCGATGGGGATCGCGGGCATGTTGAGTGGAACGTCGTTGACGGCGAGCGATGCGGGCTGGCCGGCGAGGGAGGCGAGGAGATCGCGGATGGGTCCTATGTCGGCGCCTGCTTCCTGCATGGCCTGGAGGTAAAGCTCGAAGTGGCTGATGGCGCGGCCTTCGAACTGGTCGCTCTCTTCGCCGAGGACGATCTCGTTGATGAAGCGGCGGCTCTCGGGAAAGGCTGAGGGCAGCCAGGGCACGCTGACGCAGGTGAGAGCAGATTGCAGAGCCTTGAGGAGGGACATGAAGTCCCATACAGCGAAGACGTGCGACTGCATGAAGAGTCGCAGATGCTGCGGCGTGCGGATGCTGGCGTAGAGTGGGTGCTCTGTGAGGCGGCTGCGCAGGGGCGCGATGCGCGCCTCGATGGCTTCGATGGATGCGGGTGTGGCGATTGCGTTCACATCTCTATTATCGCGTTGGAGCAGCGTTTGGATTGCGCCGGTTATCGGACCGTGTGGCAAGAGCAAAGAGAGGGCGGCGAGAGTTTGATGAGTGCACGGCTGTACCAGGTGGGCTGCATGAGGGCATAATGGCACGCCTGGGTGTTTTGGAGGGTTACGGATGTTTGTTCCCGCGACGTTTGCGGTTGCGCTGTTAATGACGATCTGCAGCACGCTTTGCTGGGGGTCGTTCGCCAATACATACAAGGGTACGCGCAACTATCGGTTTGAGCTGTACTACTGGGACTATGCATTGGGGATCTTTGGGATCGCGGTGGTGCTGGCGTTCACGATGGGCAGCTTTGCCGGTGGGCCGACGGCGTTTGTGGCCAACCTTCGTGCTGCGGATGGGCGAAATCTGCTGTATGCAGGTTTGGGTGGGTTCATCTTCAACATTGCGAATGTGCTGCTGGTGGCGGGGATCGAGATTGTGGGGCTCGCGGTGGCGTTTCCGATCTCGATTGGGATTGCGCTGGTGGAAGGTGTGATGTTGAGCTATGCACTGCAGCCGCGCGGGAATCCTGTGCTGCTGGCGGCGGGTGTGGCGATGGCCGTGGTGGCGGTGGTGCTGGTGGGCAAGAGTTATGGTGCGCTGCGGTCCGGGCAGGCTGCGGTGCCGCGGCGTGGGGTGGTGATCTGCGTGGTGTCGGGATTGCTGATGGGGATCTTTGCCCCGTTTGTGACGCGGGCGATGACGCGTGGGAACACGCTGACTCCGTATACGACCGCGGTGTTTCTGACGCTGGGTGCGTTTCTCTGCTGCTTTGTGTTCAACACGGTGCTGATGCGGAGGCCGCTGGTGGGTATGCCGGTTTCGGCAGGCGACTACTTTCGTGCGCCGATGAAGTATCACCTGCTGGGGCTGCTGGGCGGCGCGATCTGGGGCACAGGGACGGTGTTCAACTTCGTGGCCGCGAGCCTGGTGGGTGTGGCGATCTCGTATGCGATTGGGCAGGCGTCTCCGCTGGTGGCTTGCTTGTGGGGTGTGTTTGCGTGGAAGGAGTTTCGTGGCGCGAATGCGCGGGCGAAAGGGTACCTGGCGGCGATGGTGGCTGCGTACCTGCTGGCGCTGGTGTTGATCGCTCGCGCCTATGTTGGGTAGAAGATTGCTGGTGAGGAACGGAGTGTAATGGCCGAGATTCTTGTGTTGGGAAGTTTTGTAGCGGATGTGGCGTTTCGTGCGGCGCGGTTGCCGGCTTGGGGTGAGACGTTGTTGGGTAACGCGTCGGCGTTGGGGCCGGGTGGTAAGGGGTCGAACCAGGCTGTCGCGGCGGCGCGGGCGTTGCGTGGAAGCGGCGCGCGGGTGCGAATGGCTTCGCGGCTAGGTGACGATGCGTTCGGGCAGCTCGCGCGTTCGACGTGGGAGGCGGATGGGATTGATGCCTCGCTGGTGGATACGAGTGTGACGCCGACTGGTTCAGCTGCGATATTGATCGATGATGCGAGTGGCAACAACGCGATCATCGTGGTTCCGGGGGCTTGCTACACATTGACGCCGCAGGATGTCGATCGCATGGCGAATGCGATTCGCGGGGCGAAGATTCTGCTGATGCAGTTGGAGTTGCCGTTGGCGACGGTGCAGCGCGGGTTGGAGATTGCGCGTGCGGCTGGCGTAACGACGATCCTGAATCCTGCGCCTGCTGTGCCGCTGAGTGAAGAGATGCTGAAGCTTGTGGACTATTTGACGCCGAATGAGAGCGAGGCTGCGCTGCTGGCAGGATTGCCGGTGGAGACTCTGGAGCAGGCTGAGGCGTGCGCGCAGGCGTTGTTGGCTCGCGGACCGAAGACGGTGATTCTGACGCTGGGTGAGCGTGGAGCAATGGCGTGTGTGCTTGGCGAGAAGCCAGTGTTTGTGCCGGCGTTCAACGCTGGGCCGGTGGTGGAGACGACAGGTGCGGGCGATGCGTTTTGCGGCGGGTTTGCTGCTGCGTTACTCGAAGACAAGCCGCTACGCGACGCTGTGCGGTTTGGGTGTGCGACAGCAGGGCTTTCCGTGACGCGAGCGGGGACGGCGCCCTCCATGCCGCAGCGCGCGGAGATTGAGGCGCTGCTGCGTGGGTGAGGCGACGTCCCGGTTGCGACGCTTAGGCGAGCCGCTAGGCAATCAGCGCGCCGCCGTCGATGACGACCGTCTGGCCGGTGGTGAAGCCGGATTGCATGAGGTAGAGATACGTCTGCGCGACGTCCTCGCCTTCGCCGATACGGCCGGTGGGGAGCGACTTGGCCTGCTGGTCGTAGAAGGCCTGGCGATCAGCCTCGGACATGTTGTTCCAGAGCGCGGTGCGGATGACTCCGGCGGAGACAGCGTTGACGCGGATGGGAGCCATCTCCAGCGCGAGGCCGCGGACGACCGCTTCGAGTGCGCCAGCACACGCTCCGACCGCAGCCCAGCCCTTCCACGGCCTGGCACCGGCGATGCCCGTGGTGAGCGTGATCGAACCTCCGGGATGAATGAAGGGGAACGCGGCTTTGGCTGCGGCGTATGCGCCCCAGAAGCGGACCTCGAAGGCCTTGCGCGCATCTTCGGTGGTGACAATCTGCATGGGCAGAGCGTCGCCGGCGGTGTAGACGAGATGGTCGAGGCCGCCGATGCGCTTGAAGGTGTTGGCCATGCCGGCTTCGTCGGCGGCGTCGACGATGATGCCTTCGACTCCCTTTGGCAGATCGGCGAGTGCCTTGTCGATGTTGGCCTGGCTGCGCGAGCCGATGGTGACCTTTGCGCCCGCGAGCGCCGCGGCGCGTGCCGTTGCGATGCCGAAGCCTGATGTTCCTCCGATGACGATGACCCGCTTGGAATCCAATGTGTTTGCTGCCATGAATGTACCCTCCTGAGTTACGTGGCGAATCCTGTTCGCATGTATGGGATGGGTGCGGATTGCCATGCGATCCATGCATACTATGCATCATGAACTTGCGTTGGAAGCAACTCCGTCAGATAGATATGAACCTGCTTGTCGCGTTCGCAGTGTTTGCTGAGGAGCTCAGCGTGACGGCAGCTGCGAACCGTCTCCTTTTGAGCCAGTCGGCCGCCAGCCGCACGCTAGACCGTTTGCGTGTGCTGTTTGAGGACGACCTGATGATACGCGGCTCCAAGGGCTATAGCCTGACGCCGGTTGGTGTGCGGCTGCAGGAGAAGCTGAATGTGCTGCTGCCGAAGATTGAGGGCCTGATTGGACGCCCGCAGTTTTCGCCGGAGAAGGAAGAGGCTCGATTTCGGATTGCTGCGCCAGATAATGTGGCGACTGCGCTGTGTCCAATACTTTGCCGCGATGTTCTTCCGAAGGCTCCGCGCGTAGAAGTGACGTTTGTGTCGTGGAGCCTGAGCGCCAATGCGGAGCTTGATCAGGGAAGACTTGATCTGGCGCTTTCGAATGACGAGATGCTGGTGCCGCGGCATCTGCAGACGGCGACGCTGTATCAGGAGCGGTTTTACTGCGTTGTCTGGAGCGGCAGCAGGTTTGCGAAGCAGAAGACGATGAGCCTGGATCGGTATCTTGCTGCAGAGCACATTGCGGTTGCATTCGATGATGTTGTGCAGTCGATTCCTGACAAACGTGTTGCGGCGGTTGGTGAGCGGCGGCGTTGGGCGCTGCGCGTGCCGTACTTCGGTGTGGCGATAGCGTGTTTGCCGCAGACGCAGCTGGTGCTGACGGCGACGGCGTCGATGGTGCAAATGGCGCGGGCAAATCCGGAGCTGCGGGTGATGGACGCTCCGTCGGAGATTGCGCCGTTCTCATTCCAGATGGTGTGGCATCCGCGGTTGAGCTCTGACCCGGCGCACAACTGGCTGCGCGAGCAAATGCTGTGGGCGAGTGGGCAGCTTGCGCTTTAGCTGGCGGCGAAGAGTGTGGCCTGTGCAGGCGGTTGCTGCGGTACAGGCTTGGGCTGCTTGCGTGGTTCAGTGTAGGTTTGGCGGCCTGTGACGCGGGTGAGCAGAGCGTCGGTGGAGCGTTCGCCGAGGCCGTGCGTGCGGCAGACGAGCGTGACGCGTGAGGACATCTTGTTGCGGTAGTCCTGCGAGGCAAAGTCCTCTGTGGCGTAACGGCGTTCGTAGTCGGGAACGAGGTCGGGGTAGTGTTCGCGAACGAAGCTCAGCCAGGTAGGACGCGAACACGACTTCAAGAACAGCGGGTGGGCTCCCAGGAAGCTGGCACCCGCTGCGGCAGCACGGCTCGCAACGGCGTCGAGCGACTGCAAAGTATCGTTGATGCCGGGCAGCAGCGGAGAGCAGAGGATACCGGCGGTGAGGCCAGCGTCGCGCAGCTTGCGGACGGCGTCGAAGCGGAGATCGGGGCGCGGCGCGCGTGGTTCGAGCTTGCGGGCGAGCGCGGTGTCGGTGGTGGTGATGGTGGTGTGCAGCACCAGCGTGTTGTGCTCCGCGATGCGGCGGAAGAGGTCGATGTCGCGGGTGATGAGGTTGGACTTGGAGATGATGCCGATGCGCAGACCCTGCTGCTTGGCGAAGACCTCAAGCAGGGATCGGGTGATGCCGACGCGACGTTCTATAGGTTGGTATGGGTCTGTTGCGGTGCCAATGGCGATCTCATCGCGGTGTTTGGCGAGGTTAGGGCCGATGGCGCGGAGCTCCTGTTCGAGGAGCCAGGCGGCGTTCTCCTTGAGGTAGATCTCGTGCTCGAATGCGAGAGCCCAAGGTTGCTGGGGCGCGTTGTAGGTGCCTTTGGGCGGTGTGGTGATGGGTTCGGGTTGGAGGAACTCGTGTGTGTAGCGGGCGTAGCAGTACTTGCAGCCGAACTCGCAGCCACGGTAGGGGTTGATGGACCAGGCGATGGAGAGCTGGCGTTTGGAGACGGACTTATTGAGGATGGAGCGCGTCTGCAGGGCCTTGAACTCGATGAGGTGTCCATCGTCGGCGTGTGTGGCTTCGGCGGCGAGGCGTGCGAGGCCGATTGGCGTCTGATTCAGGATTGGGAAGAGCGTCTCGGAGGTGCTGTCTACTTTCGCCATATATTCGCCTCTGTGAAGGTGAGATTAGGGGTGATTCGAACGTCTGTCAAGCGTGTTTTTTTCGATGTTGATTCTGGCGGATTTAGCAGGTCTGCCGCGGAGCGCCGTGGGTGCGGGCTCTCTGGTAGAGTGCCGTTGTGGGTGCGCTTCCCAAGACGCGTGAGCTGGTGACGGAGCGGCTGGTGTTGCGGCCGCTGCGGGTGCAGGATGCTGTGCAGACGCAACCGCTGTTCGCGAGGTGGGAGATTGTGCAGTACTTGAATGGCGTGATTCCGTGGCCGTTTCCGGCGGACGGCGCGGAGCGCTATTACCGCGACCTGGCGGTGCCGGCGATGGAGCGCGGCGACGAGTGGCACTGGACGCTGCGGCTGCGCGAGGAGCCGCTGAGGATCGTCGGCGCGATCGGACTTATGACGCGCGAGGATGAGAATCGCGGGTTCTGGCTGGGCGAGCCGTGGCAGCGGCGCGGGCTGATGACCGAGGCGGTGATTGCGGCTAACGACTTCTGGTTCGAGGTGCTTGGCTTTCCGGTGCTGCGGACGCAGAAGGCGGTGGCGAACGTGGCTTCGCGGGTGATCTCCGAGAAGACAGGGATGCGGTTAGTTGGCGTAGCAGAGAAGGAGTTCGTCTGCGGCGCGCTACCGGCGGAGAAGTGGGAGCTCACCGCTGAGGCGTGGGGCGAGTGGAAGCGGGCGCGGGAGTGACCCCTCCCCCCTCCCTGCGTGGCGAAGGGTTTTGAATGGAATCAGTCGCTTACGGGGTGATCCCTGGGGTAAGTGGCTGATTCGGCTTGGGTTGCGGCTATGATATTGGAAAGATTGGGGGTTAGGGCGGGCGAAAAGGCGTTTCCCGCGAAGGGCGCGAAGTAGCCAAGGTTCGGCACGGGATTTGTGGCTATTTCCAGTTTAGTTAGTGACAGAGGTGGAATGTGTAGATGATTTTTCAGTTGGAAGTGGATTGGTTTGTTGGGGTTGAGGGGTTGATAGTGTGGTTTAGGGGTTGACAGGGTGAGTTTGGCCCGGAATTCGCGAAAGGTAGTCTTTGGGAGGTTCTATTCATCCCACCTTAGCCGCGATGAAACTGCGGCGAAGATGGGGCACCCAAGAGTGGTGGCTGGGGCGTCCGGGTTCGACGTGGTTTTAAGTTTGAAGATAGAATCATCGCGCCTGCGGGCTGGGAGTGAGAGACAGATGTCTATGGCCGTTTCGCGTCGAGGGTTTGTGAAGGGTGCCGGGGCAGCTGCCGCGGTGTTGGCGGCGGGTGGGATGCAGGCACAGAGTGCGTGCCCGTTTCGGCTGTCGGTGATCAACGATGAGATCTCGCCCGACTTTGAACATGCGTGTTCTGTGGCCGCGCATGACTTTGGGTTGCACTGGATTGAGCTGCGGAGCCTGTGGGGCAAGACGCTGGCGCAGTTGAGCGGGTTGGAGGTCGACAAAGCGAAGGGGATTCTGGCGAAGTATCAGTTGAGAGTGACGGACCTTGCGAGCCCGCTGTTCAAGGTGGATCTGCCGGGCGCGCCGCTGTCGAAGGAGAGCCCGCACCGAGATCAGTTCCACGCCGACTTTACGTACAAGGAGCAGGAGGAACTGCTGCAGACGCTGATTCGGCTATGCGGGAGCTTTGGCACGGAGCGGATCCGGTGCTTTGATTTCTGGCGGCTGGCCGACCCGAAGCCGTTTCGCGCGGAGATCAACCGCAAGCTGACCGAGGCTGCGGAGACGTGCTCGAAGCATGATCTGGTGCTGCTGCTGGAGAACGAGATGGCTTGCAATACGGGGTCGGGGCCGGAGGCTGTGGAGACGCTGGCGGCGATTCCGAACAAGAACTTTATGCTGAACTGGGACCCGGGGAACTCGGTGACGTTTGCCGGGGATGTGCCGTATCCGGATGACTATGAGCGGCTGCCGAAGAAGCGGATTGGGCATGTGCACTGCAAGAATGCGAAGCGCACGCCTGGGGAGGCGCATCCGTTTGAGTGGCAGCCGGTGGATGTGGGGTTGGTGGATTGGGTAGGGCAGTTCAAGGCGCTGAAGCGCGATGGGTACAACCATGCGGTGAGTCTGGAGACGCACTGGCGCGGAGGGCCGGGGAGTACGCCGGATGAGAAGTCGGAGTCGTCGAGCCGGATCAGCATGCAGGGGCTGAAGAAGTGTCTGGGTGAGGCTGGGATAACGGGGTGCTAGGCTGGACGCGAAGGAAAACGCCAAGGACGCTAAGATAGCCACGTTTGAGAAGAGCCAGATGCCGATGAGATGGATACGAGCAAGTCAATTGGTGTTGGTGCTGGCGTGGGTTTCGTTGCTGGCGCGGGCGCAGGACGCGCCTGTGAAGGCCGATGGCGCGTTGCCGATGTATGACGTTTCGGTGATACGGCCTGCTGCCGGGTTGGAGAATGATGACCGGCACGTCCGGACAAGGCTGAACACGCTTGATGTGAAGAACATGCCGCTGCTTTACCTTCTAGAGAATGCGTTTGACGTTCCGAAGGATATGATCGTCGGGCTGCCGGATTGGGCCAAGCATGAGCGGCTGGATATTGAGGCGAAGACGCTTGAGCCGGATACGGCGGAGTTACGGGACCTGACTGCGGCGCAGCGGCGAGCGATGATGCAGGGTTTGTTTGAGGACCGGTTGGGGCTGAAGTGGCACTATGAGACGCGGGTGTTGCCGACTTATGACCTGCTTGTGGCGAATGGGGGCTCGAAGCTAAAGCCGACTGTGGCGACGGGGCACAACAGCGGGATCAGCGTGAACGATACGCGGTTCCGGCTGACGAATGTTCCTGTGACGGATTTGGCTGTGGTGCTGTCCGATAAACTGGGGCGTCCGGTGGTGAATAAGACGGGGCTAACGGGGCGGTATGACGCGGTGATGGAATGGACCGCGGATACTGTTGCGCCGTCCGGGGATGCGGATGCTCCGCCTTTGTTTACGGCCTTGCAGGAGCAGCTAGGGTTGAAGCTGGTGGGTGGCAAAGATCCTGTGCAGGTGTTTGTGATTGATCGGCTGGTGGCGCCGGTGGGGAATTGAGAGGGCTGTGGCTTGGTGGGCGTTAGGGGCCGGGAAAAGAAAAGCAATGAGGAAGGATCTTTGGCCCGGTGTTTATGGCCCAGCGCAAGCTGGGTCCTTCAGGGGTGTGTGCAACGGATAGAGTATTGGAGCGTTGGGAAAGGTATACCCGATGCACTGAAGCCTGAGGTTTCACGAAACGACCTTTCAGCCATCGTTCGAGTTGCCCTCGCAAAGCGGAAACCCGGGCTTGGTAGCCCGGGTTTCGCGGAGTGCATGTTATGGGTTGGGCTCAGGGTTATTTGCCGCCGAGACCGTCGTTCTTGTGGTAGTTGGGGTATGGGGGGACGGGGTAGGTTGGGAGTGGGTGTTGCTTGAGCTGGTCGAGGAGGAGTTGGACTGCCTTTTCGAGTTGGGGGTCGTGGCCTTCGGCGACGGATTTGGGGTCGTCCTGGACCTCTACGTCGGGAGGGACGCCGATGTTTTCGATGTCGAACTTGCCGGTGAGGCTGTAGAGGGCGAGGCGTGGTGCAGTGACGCTGCCGCCGTCGATGAGTGTGGGGTAGCCGCCGATGCCGACGAGACCTCCCCAGGTGGTTTCGCCGACGAGCGGGCCGAGGTTGGCCTGGCGGAAGAGCCAGGGCATGGCGTCGCCGCCGGAGCCTGCGCTCTGGTTGATGAGCATGGCCTTGGGGCCGAAGATGGCCCCGGTGGGTTCGGTGGTGCGGAGGCCCTGGCGCGCCTCGTCGTTAATCATGGGAGTACGTTTGAGAACGTCGATGACGTAGTCGGCGATGTTACCGCCCTGGTTCCAGCGGTCGTCGACGATGACTGCTTTCTTCTGGGTCTGGGCGAAGAAGTAGCGGTTGAAGCTGTCGAAGCCCTCGCCGCCGGTATCGGGGAGGTAGGTGTAGGCGACCTGACCGCCCGAGAGCTGGTCGGCGCGACGGATGTTGCCTTCGATCCACTCTTGCATGCGCATGTTGCGTTCGCTGTCGACGGGGACGACGAGGACGTCGCGTGAGCCGGAGCCGTCGGCGTGTGGGCCGACCGTGATGGTGGTCTGTTTGCCGGCGAGGCCTTCGAAGGCGGCGTCGATGTTCTGGCTGGCGTGGAGCGGTGTGCCGTTCACGGCGAGGATGTAGTCGCCTTCCCGCACGTTGACGCCGGGCTGGGTGAGTGGCGAGTAGAGAGCGGGACTCCAGTTGCCGCCCTGTACGATGTGGGCGATCTTGTAGCGGTCCTGGTCGATGGTGTAGTTGGCTCCGAGGAGGCCAGTCTTCGGGCTGTTGTCGTTGCCGGGCTCATGATAGTTGACGAACATATGGCCGACGGTGATCTCGCCGAGCATCTCGTTCATGAGGTAAGTAAGGTCGCTGCGTGAGCTGAGGCCGTCGATGTAGGGGCGATATTTTGCTTCGATCTTGTTCAGGTTGAGGCCGTGAAAGCCGGGGTCGTAGAAGAACTCGCGCTCGATACGCCAGGTCTCGTTGTAGATTTGCTTCCACTCGGCGCGGGGATCGATCCTGGCCTCCATGGCGTCGGCGCGGATGCCTTTGCCGGGTGTGCCATCGGCGCTGCCGGGGGTGAGCCCGTTCATGTGGCTGATGAAGTAGCCGCCGTGTTTGGCGTAGAGAACACGGTCGCCGTCGAAGGAGACGACCAGGCCGGAGACGTCGTGGAGGACGTCCTCGGTCTTACGGTCTTCGAGGGTGAAGCGCCAGATGGAGCGCATCGTCTGTTTGTCTTCGCTGGAGGGGTTGGCGGAGGCGGTGGCGGATTCACCGAGGAGAATGACGCCGGGTTTGCCAGCCTGCAGGCGGATGTAGTTGCGCGGCGGGATGGGCAGAGCGAGGATGCGCTGCTGGATGCCGTCCAGGTCGATTTTGGTTTCGGGGAGACTGGGCCTGGGCTTCTTATCGTCGTCGCCTTCTTTGGGTTTGACGGCGGCGTCCTTCTTTTCTTCGGATTTGGCGGCGTCGGTGGGCGCGGATTTTTTGTCGTCGTCGGACTTAGACTTTTCGTCGTCGCTCTCGGGCGGGATGGGAGACTTTTCATCCTTGGAGAGGACGGCAACGTAGACGCTGGAGGTGGTGGTGCGATTGAAGCTGCTGAGGCCGAAGCCGTCGATAGCGGGGCCGATGTCGGTGCTGGCGGTGAAGAAGATGTACTTACCGCTGGCGTCGAAGACGGGGTTGGTGACGTTGCTCATGCCGTCGGTGATCTGCGTGGATTTGCCGGAGGCGATGTTGTAGAGGAAGGCAGCAGTCTCAAAGTTGCTGAGAGAGCGATCGTAGAGTATCCACTTACCGTCGGGCGAGAAGCTGGCGTTAAAGCCAATGGGGCTGGCGCCTTCGCGGAGGTCGGAGTCGACGTGGACGGGCGCGCCGCCATCGACGTTGACGTACCAGATATTGAGACGCTTATCGGAGAAGACGATGCGCTTGGAGTCGGGCGACCATGCGGGGGCGTAGTAGTAGGTGGGGTCGGAGCCGAGGTCGATGACCTGCGGGGCTTTGAGGCCGTCCTGATCGCGGATGTAGAGCTTGTACTCGCCGGAGGCGTCGGAGAAGTAGGCGATGTGCTTGCCGTCGGGCGACCATGCGGGTTCGCGTTCGGCGGAGGTGGAACTGTTGGTGAGGTTGCGGACGTCGCCTTTGTCCTCGGGGACGGTGAAGATGTCGCCGTGGGCTTCAAAGAGGGCGCGGACGCCGGTGGGCGAGAGGGCGACGTTCTGAATCTCGTCGGGGCTGATGGTGGCGATGTGCGGGAGGAGCGCTGGGAGGTCGCCGTCGGTGGTGATGTCTACTGCGTGTTCTTTGCCGCTGGGGATGTCGTAGAGGTGGATGACGCCGAACTGTTCGTAGGCGAGGGTGTCGCCGTGGCCGGCGAGGGTTTTGAAGTCGAGGCCGTGGTTCGCGATGAGCTCTTTGACGGCCTTGGTGTGGGTGTCGTAGGCGAAGAGCGAGATGGGACCGTTGCGGTCGGAGAGGAAGTAGACGCTGTCGCCGAGCCAGAACGGGTAACGGTCGTTGGAGTTCTCCCGAGGGACTTTGACGAGGTCGAGGCTCTTGAGGTCGACGACCCAGATTGGCTGCGTCTGGCCGCCGCGGTAGCGCTTCCAGGAGTCTTCTTCCCACTGGAGCCAGGGGTTGTAGGCGAAGTGCGAGGTGTCGGGTGAGTAGGTGCCGACGTAGGCGGAGGGCAGCGGCAGAGGCTGCGGCAGGCCGGTGCCGTCGGCGTGGACGCGGAAGATCTGGTAGTACTTGCGGACGGAGTTCTGCGCGGAGGCGAAGAGGATGTCGTGGCCGTCGGGCGTCCAGCCGACGGCGTAGCTGCCGCCGGGATGGTAAGTGATGCGATGCGGAACGCCGCCGGTGACGGGAATGGTGTAGACGTCGAGATCGCCGTTGGTGCGGGCGGAGTAGGCGATGGTCTTGCCGTCGGGCGAGAAGAAGGGGCCTTTGCTGACGTTGCCGGTGGAGGTGAGGCGGCGTGCAGTGCCGCCCTGACGGGAGACGGTCCAGATGTCGTCGGCGTGGCGGAAGGCGATGAGTGAGTCGGAGAGCGAAGGGGCGCGAAGGAGCTGCGGTGCCTGCTGGCTGTGTGCGGTGAGTGTGAAGGCAAGCGCAGCGAAGACTGCGGTGAGAAGAGAGCGGGTGAAGATTCGCATCGATATCCTTGGGAGTCGGAATGCGACGATTTTACATGGGGATAGGCGCAGAGGACTGAGATCTGTACCGTTGGATGTTGGTCAGGCTGTTTCACTGATGGACTGGATCAAAGTGCGGATGGGCGTTTTACGCGAGGTGTGTCCGAGTGCATC
>CAJCIM010000068.1 GCA_903970395.1 Acidobacteriaceae bacterium | reverse complement strand
ATGTCGTGCAGCTAAAGCCGGACCTGATTGCCTTTCATCCCTATCCGTCGGAGAGCTGTCTTCCTCAGCAGAACTGGGCGCCGGCGTATGCGGAGCGGAGCTGGGAGCATATGTCACGGAACATGGTGATGGGAGCGCAGAAGGCAGGTGATTATCAGCTTTGGGTGTTGTCGTACGGTTCGCCGTTCTACCGGCTACGCAAGGGCTGGGAGTATGGACACGGAGACAGAGAGTGCTTTCTGTTGCGAAGCGACTCTTCTCAGTTTGCGAGTATGGCTGCTGCTTTGCGAGATCACCATGCGGTGGAACCGGCAGAGTCGATGGCGATTGAACAGTCGCGCCGGTGATGTTGTGCTACTGGTTTACGCTCGCGCCTACGGCTCTCGCTACGGAAGATGCAGGTCACTCCACTGCGCATCGCGATGAAGCTGCCTGCTTCGGTCGAGTTAACACTTCTGTGTGGGGGATGCCTACTCGTATTTGAGCGTGGTGACGGGGTCGAGGCGGGCGGCGCGGTTGGCGGGGAGCGTGCCGAAGATGACGCCGACGATGACCGAGGTGAGCAGCGCGATGACGGCGCTCCACAGATTGACGGGGACAGAGAAGTCGGTGAAGAAGCCTACGCTGAGCGGAAGAGCGAGGCCGATGACTGTGCCGATGAGGCCGCCGCTGAGCGAGAGAAAGACGCTTTCGGTGAGGAACTGCAGACGGATCTCGCGGCTGGTGGCACCGAGCGCTTTGCGGATACCTATCTCCTTGATGCGCGACTGGACGTTGGCGAGCATGGAGTTCATGATGCCGACGCCGGCCACGATGAGAGTTATAAGTGAGGCTAGCAGCATGACGATAGTGAGCATACGCGTGACTTTGTCCAGCGTGTGCAGGATGTCGGTGAGCGTTTGCGCCTTGTAGACACTGGTGTTGCGATGGCGGTCGTGGATGATCTGGGTGATGCGGGCAGCGGCAGGCTCGACCTCGGAGGGTGTGGACATGGAGAAGAAGATCTCCTTGATGGTGTCCGAGCCGGTGAAGTAACGGGCGACCTCGTAGGGTACGAGCATGGTGTGCTCGGAGATTTCGGAGTTGCCGAAGGTGTCGATGCTCTCTTTGAAGACGCCGATGACGGTGAAGGGGATGCCGCGAAGGGAGACGGTGCGGCCGATGGCGGCGCTGTCGGAGCCGAAGAGCTCCCTCGCCATGTTGTATACAACGACGGCGACGTGGGCGTGAGTTTCGGCGTCTTCGTCATCGAAGAAACGGCCGGAGAGGACCTTGAGGTTACGGACCTGTTTGTACTGCGCGCTGACGCCGAGGAGCATCACGTCTTTACTGGTGCCGTTGCCGATGGCGATGCGGTCGTGATACTCCAGCATGGGTGAGCTGGCGACGATGCCGGGGATCTGGTCATCCACGGCCTTCATGTCGTCGCGGGTCATATAGTCGGGCGTAGAGACGTTGTCGGGGCCCATGACTTCGCCGCCGGAGTATTGCATTTCGACTTTGTTGGGGCCGAGGCCTGCGATGGTGTCGTGTGCGTACTGCTGTCCGGTAAGGCCGACGGTGGCGACGAGTACGATGGCTGCCGACCCGATGACCATACCGAGCATGGTAAGCAGGAAACGGGTCTTGCTGGCGCGGAAGCTGTCGAGGGCAAGATTGAGGGTCTCGCGAAAAGAGACGGTAGAGCGCGCGCTGCGGAGCGTGCTGTCGAAGGTGTCTCGGGTTGTGGGTGCGGTGACCATGAAGACGTCAGTGAATTAAAGGGTAGCAGCTACAGTGGGTTGGATGCTGAGGCGGAGCCGGCGTTTCGGAAAGATAGAAGAACAGAGAGGCATACCTTAGGGCTGAAGCCCTCTTTCTTCCAACTGGCCTGTTAAGACCTGAGCCTGAAGGCCCGGGCTGCCTGATCTTTGCCGGCTGAGGACGTGTATAACTGAAGTCACCGCCCTGAATCGTTGTTTGCACTGTCGCGATCCGGGCGTAGCAGCTTCGTTACCGCGCTTCGAGGCCATGACGCCCGCGCATGACGGAACGTCCCATGAAGACTCCAAAAAGATGCCATGTATGAACGCGGTTGCGGGCTGAAGGTCTGGCCTTCGCCTCATGAGATGCCGTATCGCCAAGTCACAAGAAAGGTTGATGGATGAGCGTTACTCGAAGGGGTTTTCTTACGCGCGTGGGCCAGCTTGGGGGCTACAGCGCAACGTTTGCAACGATGCAAGCTCTTGGTCTGCTACCGATGAAGGCTGAGGAGCCGGCGTTTGTCCGTGCGGAACAGGGCAGCGGCAAGGGCGTGAAGCTGGTGGTGGTGGGCGCTGGTGTCGGCGGGCTGGTGACGGCGTATGAGGCGAAGAAGCTGGGGTATGACGTAACGTTGCTGGAGGCCGGGACGCGGCCTGGCGGGCGCGTTTGGACTGGGCGCAATGGTGACGTGATCGAGTTTGAGGACGGCACGAAGCAGACGATTGAGTGGACGAAGGGCCTGTACCAGAACATGGGTGCGGGACGGCTGCCGTCGATCCATGGGACGACGCTGGGGTATGTGCGCGAGTTCAATATTCCGATTGAGGTTGAGGTGAACACGTCGCGGCAGACATTGCTGCAGAACGACCGCGTGAACGGTGGCAAGGCGTATACGCAGCGAAAGGTGATCAACGATACGCGTGGCCATGTGAGCGAGCTGCTGAGCAAGACCCTGATGGGCGGCGCGCTGGACCAGGACCTGACCGGCGAGGACAAGCTGAAGCTCTACGAGATGCTGCAGTACTACGGCCCGCTGGACAAGACAGGCAAGTACAAGGGATCGGACCGCGCGGACATCAAGCAGTATCCGGGGGCGGGACCGAAGGAGATGATCGTGAATGAAGACACGATCCCGTTGGACACGCTGTTGAAGGCGAACTTTCTTGGCTATGAGATGTACGAGGAGGCGTGGGACTGGCAGGCGACGATGTTCCAGCCGGTGGGCGGGATGGACGCGATCCCAATGGCGTTTGCGAAGCGGCTGGGGCCGGTGCTAAAGCTGAACGCTCCTGTGACGGCGATTGCGAAGACCGGCAAGGGCGTGACGGTGACGTATACGCAGGGCGGCGCAGAGCACCACATTGAAGCCGACTACTGCGTGAGTGCGATGCCGCTGACGATTCTGCGGAAGATCAAGGCTGACTTGGACGCGCCGCATCGCGATGCGGTGGAGAAGGCGAACTATCGCGGGTCGTACAAGATTCCGTGGGAGGCGCCGCGGTTCTGGGAGAAGGAGTACAACATCTACGGCGGGCTGTCGTTCCTGTCGCAGGGAGTTAGCCCGTTGTGGTATCCGTCGGGGAATTTGTTCAGTGAGCGCGGGATTCTGGTTGCGGGATATCAGGATGAGTCGATTGGCGGCCTGGACAAGATGACGCCGGAGCAGGTGTTCGCGAAGTCGAAGCTAAGCGTCGAGCGACTGCATCCGGGGCATGCGAAGGACCTGGAGAAGCCGGTGTTCATGTCGTGGAGGCGCGCGAAGTGGTTTGAGGGATCTTGGATTGGCGCGCAGCCGGCGGCGGAGTATGACGTGATGTGCCAGCCGGATGGGCCGATCTACTTTGCGGGCGATGCGATGAGCCATGTGGTCGGCTGGCAGGAGGGCGCGCTGCTGAGCGGCATTCGCGCTTTGCAGATGATCAGTGATCGGGTGAAGGGTTAAGTAGAGAGCAGGAAGATGAAGGAGATGGCGATGAAGTTTAAAAATGTGATGGTTGGGATGGTGCTGCTGGGCGTTTCATCTGTTGGAGTGCAGGCGCAGACGAAGGTGACTCGGGTGTATGGGCCGCCGACGCAGAAGTTTGCGAACGCAGTGTGGGCGGGTGACACGCTGTATGTGGCCGGGCAGTTGGCGTTGCCGGTTACTCCCGCTGACAAGGTGAAGGGCACGCCTGCGGTGTATGGCGATACCAAGACGCAGACGCTGAGTGCGCTGTCGACGATTGAGAAGATCCTGAAGTCGCAGGGGCTGACGATGGGCGATGTGGTGCAGATGGATGTGTTTATGGCACCTGACCCGGCGACGGGCAAGATGGACTTTGCCGGGATGAACGAGGGCTACAGCACGTACTTCGGAACAGCAGACCAGCCGAACAAGCCGGTGCGTGCGGCGATGCAGGTGGCCGCGTTGGCGAATCCGCTGGCGCTGGTGGAGATCCAGGTGGTTGCGGTGAAGAGTAAGTAGCCGGAAGTAAGGAAGAGAAGAGCGGCGAGATGCTATGTCTCGCCGCTCTTCTATTTATGGGGCGATGGGCTGGATGTTGGGCGGAAACCAGCTGGCGCGGGCCTCGGTGGAGGCGACGACGTCGTAGTCGTAGTAGCGGCGGTAGATGTCGCGCTGCGAAATGAAGTGGTTTACGGCGGCGCAGGCGAATGCCGTTGGGTCGATGGGTTGCGTGAGCTGCAGATAGGAGTGCAACAGCTTGATCCAGAAGACGGTGACGGTCTCGTGATAGCCGTCCGTTGCGGTGTTCTGGCCGCCGACGGCAAGGTTGTATCGCTGCACGCAGGTGCGCATGTGATCGAGTGCGCGGGCTTCGCCCAACTGGTGGACGTACCATGCACCGGCAAGCAGATGGGCACCGTGAGTCCAGCGCTCCTTGGGAAGAGCGCCGTCTTCAAAGGCCGCGAGGAACTCAATGATATCGCCTTCGGTGGCCGGCAGAGTGTGCAGTGCAGACATGCGTACATTTTTGCACCGCATGCGAAAGGGTGATAGGTTACTTTCGGTCGATTGAGCTTTCGATGGGAGGGTCGTCCTTCAGCTCGTGGGCACGCTGTTCGACGGCGCGCATGAGGCGGAGGAGGTTGCCGCCGTAGACCTTTTCGATGTCCTGTGCCGAGTAAACCTTTTCCAGGAGGGCGCGGGTGAGGCGAGGAAACTTGTCGTAGGAGCTGAGTTCTACGGGGACGCAGCCGACGCCGTAGAAGTCGTTGCCGATGCCGACGTGATCGATGACTCCGATTTTGACGGCGTGGTCGATATTGGCGACGACGTCATCAAGGGTAGCTGGTGGAAGCTGCGAGGAGCGCTCCTGGTACCAGGCTTCGATGGTGAAGACTGCGAAGAGGCAAGCGGAAGGAGCAGAGCCAACGATGCGAAAGCGAAGACGCCGGAGGTGGCAGGCGAGGCTTTCAAAGAGAAGGGTAGTGTCGAGTGTAGACGAGAAAATCGGAAGAGCGGCCCATACCGGGCATTCTGCGTTTGCATGGGTTTGCGGCCTAAAACCGCGATGCAAGTCGTTTGGCGAAGAGGAGTGAGGTTGACACGCTTTTGGTGAGAATGTAGTGTCAGTACCAATAACGCACATCGCTACTCCGATTCGATCCACCAGGCCAACCACCTGGCAGATAAGAACAAATGTTTTCCAACGGCCCACATTCCGAATCGGTGTGAGCCGCTGTCTAGCTGGTGATATATCGAAGTGCCGTATGTCGAAGACAGGTTTGCGCGCAATCCACGCCGATTGACGCGGGCCGCCGATGTAATGCGAACGTTTCTCTGAGCACCGACAAGACAACATAACGCAACTCGCAGCAGCCAGATCGTTTGCACGATCTGTGCAGGACGTTCTGTACCTTCTGCAAAGCCGCAAGTGCAGATATCACTTTGGAGGGTCGATGGTTCATAAGCTTCGCTTTATGTTTTTGATGGGTCTGCTTGCTTCCCTGTTTCTCGTGTCGTCCACGGCGCGAGCCCAGACAAACTATGGCGGAGTCCGCGGCGAGGTAAAGGATCAGCAGGGTGGGACTATCCGTGGCGCCAAGGTTTCTCTAATCAATGAGGCCACGGGTGTGGCTCGTACCGATGTCACGAATGGAGACGGTATCTACCTCTTCGGCGGCGTTGATCCTGGAACCTACAAGGTGACAGTGGAGTTTTCGGGATTCAAGCCGGTGGACGTGGCGGGCAACATTGTTACGATTGGCGCGATCGCGACGGTGGATGCGACGCTGTCGGTGGGTGCCAGTAACGAAACGGTTGAGGTAACAGCGGACTCGCTGGTGCTGAATACGGCGACGGCCTCGGGCGGCCAGCTCTACAACGCGCAACAGGTGGAAGACCTGCCGCTGCTGGGTCGCAATCCGTTTATGCTGGAGGCATTCGATGGCAACGTGGTTCTGCTTGGCGACCCGCGCTATGTGCGTGCTGAAGATCAGACGGGCAGCTCGCAGGTCTCGCTTGCGGGCGCTCCCAGCAACTCCAATAGCTATGTCGTCGACGGTATTCCGATCTCGACGTCCTCGGGTGGCGTGACGTTCATCCCGACGATTGAGTCGGTGGAGAGCGCGAAGATCCAGACCAATACATATGACGCGGAGATGGGGCGCAGCGGCGGCGGTATCTTTGCATCGTCGCTGAAGTCTGGGAGCTCGGAGTACCACGGCGTGCTGTATGGCGAGACGCGGCAGACGTCGTGGTCGAGCAATCTCTGGTATGACAAGATTTATACCGGTACGTCGACTCCACAACTGAACACGCCGACACCGAATGACGAAACCTATATCTATGAGGGCGGCTTTGGCGGCCCCTTGCTGCCCAAGTGGGTGAAGAAGCCGCATTGGCTCGACGATACATTCTTCTGGGTGGACGAGGCAGGTTATCGCCAGGGTCAGCCATTGGCAGGTGTGACGACGTCTTACTACACGCCTACAGCGGCAGAGCGTAACGGTGACTTTTCAGCGTACGCACCAGCGAACGGAAGCGCGACCAGCTGCACCGGCACAACAGGCGCAGCCGGCGGCTCGACTCCATGCATCATCGTTTATGATCCGACGACTTTCCCACGCGTATCGTTTCTGACCGAGACTGGCAAGAACGTGATTCCTGCGGCGGACATCAATGCTATCGGTAAGTTCACCGCCGGCCAGTTTCCGAGCCCAACTGCGACAAACCTGTACGGCAGCGGTGCGAACTTTACTAACAACGGCTCGAGCTTCAAGAGCCGCGACGATACGTACTCTGGCAAGATCGAGCACACCTTTGCTCCTTGGTATACAGCCTCCGCTTCGTATGTTCACTCGGCCATCCAGGAGCCCAGTGGCAACGCGCTGATTGTGCAGTATGCCAACAGCAACAAGTTGCTGCGCTATACCGATGCGACTGCGATCAACAATACCTTTGTAGTGAGCCCGACGACGCTGCTGACGGTTGCCTATGGGCAGAACCGGTACTACAGCGCATCGTTTCAGTATTCGACTGGCTTCAATCCGGCGACGGGCTTCGGCGGCACGGGCTTCGCGCCGGGATTTGCGAGCCTGTTGCAGTCACCTACCTTTCCCACGATCACTCTCAGCGGGTTGACGAGCGGCACGGCTGCAGGGCTCGGCTCGGCCAATGCTGGTCCAACGGTCTATGCTTCGCATAACGTGGTGGTGGTGGCGACCAAGACGCTCGGCCGCCAGAACATCAAGGCTGGCTATGCTCTGCGGCTTTTCGATGTGTACACCAATCCGACTTCGGGCGGAAACGGATCGTTCACGTTCAACGGCCAGTACAGCGACTCTAACGGAACTTCGACGACGGCATCGGGTACGCCATTGGCGATCGCCGATCTCGTGATGGGCCTGCCGGATGCAGCTACGGTGACGCTCAATACCGGTTCCTTCGTCAACAAGGAGAGCTATAACGCGTTGTTCGCGCAGGACGATCTTCGCCTGACCGATAAGCTGACTGTTAACGTGGGGCTGCGGTATGAGTATGAGTTGGGGCAGTCCGAGAAGAACAATCGTTACAACGTGGGCTTCAATGAGAATGTAATTTCGTCCTACACTGGCGCAAGTGGCAACACGGTGTCCACCAAGGGCGGTGTCGACTTCGCGGGAGTGAACGGCGCGCCGATTCACTGCTGCGAGAACAGCCACACGAAGTTTTCGCCAAGGGTAGGCGTTTCTTATGCGCCATTGAAGGACACCGTTCTGCACGCTGGTTTCGGAGTCTTCTACTCGCCAGTGGGTATTGCCGCGGCCACCACGGGTTTCTCACAGACCACTACTCTGGCGCAGGCCAATGCAACCGGGGCAGTGGCACCGGGCGCCAACGCATACCTGACAAACCCGTTTTCAAGTGGCGTGTTGCAGCCTACCGGCAGCAGTCTTGGCCCGCTGACCAATATCGGCAGCGCGTTTACGGGCAGCAGCACCTATACGTTTACGACTGGCCTGCAGAGCTATCGCAAGCGCTTCCCGCTGGTAGAACAGTACTCGCTGGATCTGCAACAGGAGTTCCCGCACGACATCATCGTTAAGATTGGGTACTACGGAGCGCACGCGCGCAACTTTGCGAACTATACCAACATCAACCAGATTCCCGATGCTGTGATGGCACAGTATGCACCGGGCGGAGTGCACTACGGAACCAACCTGGCGACGAAGGTTGCCAACCCGTACTACGCGACGAAGATTGGAGGTCTGCCGGCGACGGGCGTTGTGGCGAGTCCCACCATTCCGATGGGCCAACTGCTGCTGCCGTTCCCGCAGTTCGCGCAGATCTTCGAGCTTGAGTCGACTGGATACTCCAACTACAACTCGCTGGTGGTGAAGGGAGAGAAGCGCATGGCGAAGGGGTTGACGCTCCTTGCGACCTACACGTGGGCCGCGAACTGGGACAACATCTTTAGCACGGGTTCTCAGATCTACAGCACATATGGTCCTCAGGATGGCTTCAATCCAAGAGGTGAGTATGCGCGCTCTATCAATAGCATTCCCAACCGTTATACGGCTGCAATCACCTATGATCTTCCCTTTGGGCGCGGCAAGAAGTTCCTGGGGAGCGGCAACCGGCTTGTAGATGGTCTGGTCGGCGGCTGGCAGATCAACGACGAGTGGGTCATCCAGAACGGGGTTCCGGTGTCGATCGTACAGACAGATCAAAGCACGGCGCTGGGGACAAACGGCGTTGGAGGTACATATCAGCGCCCGAACCTCGTTGGCAGCATCTATGCGGCCTGCGTGGCGGGCCATCCGCAAAGCCATCTGGGTAACTATGGGACGGGGTTGAACAACCCGACGTTTATCAATCCTGCTGCGTTTACTCCCGCGCCTGCGTATACCTATGGAAACGTTCCCCGGAGCCTGCCTTGCAGACAGCCGGGGTATGACAACACAAATCTGTCGGTCTACAAGGATTTCAGCATTACGGAACGGGTGAAGTTTCAGTTCCGAGCCGAAGCTTTGAACGCCTTCAACACGCCTGAGTTTGGGCCGCCGAGCACAACGTATGGCGTCTCGCAGAGCTCGGTTACCAGCGCTCCCACTGTATCGGGCAGTTCGCTAGGTAACATCACCACGACCATCGGCTTCGCGCGCATCATCCAGCTAGGTGGTCGATTGAGTTTCTAAGCGATCGGCTTCAGTTCACGCAGGTTCTAACGGGAGGGCGCGCTATGGCGCGCCCTCCTTGCGTCCGTAGCCGAGTTATGGAGCGAGAGCGCAGTGCTGGCCGTTGTAGTTGCCGGTGCTGAGATATTCGCGGAGTTGGGGGTCGTCCGGGTTGGCGCGCTGCAGCTGCTTTAGAACAAGATGCGCCTGTGACTGATGGCCTAGCTTGCAGTCGATGTAGACGAGGTTGAGGCCTGGAGCGGTTTGCGTTGGGTCACTTTCGATAAGGCGATCGAGAAGGTTGACTGCCTCAGTCAGATGCCCTGAGCTGGCGTCGATGACTGCGAGATTGGCGAGGGCGCTGGGGTCAAAGGGATCTGCGTTCAGGACAGCGGCATAGGAGGCACGGGCCCCTTCGACGTTGCCGGTGGTCTGCTGCAGATAGCCGAGGCGGACGTTCAGCTCAGGGTCGCTTGCGCCAGCTAGAGACGCTTTTGTCAGCAGCTGAAGAGAGAGCTCTGCGGCGTGATGGTCTCCTTTGAGTGCCTCCTGCGCATAGGCGAGGCCGTACTCGCGGTCTCCAGCCGGGAAGTTGCCGACGGGGACAAGTTCATCGTCAGCAGCGGCATCAAGAGAACGTATCGCGAGATGCGAGTACGATGCGAGCGGGCGGGATTCGATGTCGTGGTCGGTGACCTGCTCGTGCGAGATGTCGGTCGTGCTGCGTGAGGGCATGTGGCATTTCGCGCAGTCGGGCTGCTCGGCGTGATGGGTAACCATTGCCAGTGAAGTGTGGCATTGGAGGCAGCGCGCACGGAAGTACCGCACGCGCTCCGCGGGGGTGGGATCGTAGTGAGGGTCGTGGCAGGTGGTACAGGTGAGTTTGTCTCCGCTGGCTTGTTTGCAGGCGCTGCGCAGGAGAGCTTCATACTGACTTGTAGCACGACGTCCGTCGCCATCTTCGTGGGACCGGACGAAGTAGACTGCGAAGTCGGAGAGCTTGTCGCCCGGCTTGAATTGCGACAGCGATTTTCCGGGTCGATAGACGATTGCGTTGCCTTCGAGATGGCACTGGATGCAGGAGCTGTCGCGGCGTTCGGGCGAGAGCTTTGAGGGGTCCACGATGGGGGCGCGGCCTTTCGTGGCGAGGTGCTGCTCGGGGTCGCCGTGGCACGCGCTGCAACCGATACCTCCTTGATGGAATGGGATGTTGGCGAAGCGGCTGCGAGCTGTGGGGAGGTTGGGCTGCACATCGGTTGCGTGGCAGTGCAGACAGTTGGGATCGACGGGGAGCGGCGCGGGCATGGTGGTTGTATTGTCGAAGGCCGGCGCCATGTCCCAGGTGCTGCGGCGTGTGTAGTAGTTGATGGGCAGCTCGAACCACTGGCCTTGCTGCTGGAAGAGATAGGTGCGGCCACGATGGCCTGAGCCGATGTAGTAGTGAAGCTGCCGCTCGCCGGAGAGGGTGCCCTGTGGTGCAGATGAAGGGCGGGAATAGGACATCCAGGCTGCGCCGTCGCGGAGGAAGACTCGGTAGTCGATGTTGGAGAGTGCGTGGTGGAACGAGCCAGGGAGAAGAGCATCTGTGGCGATGCCACTGCCGCGAGCCATCCCTGTAGCTTCGTATTTATCGTAGATAGCTTTGTGGCAGTTTGCGCAAACCTTGTCGGGATTATCGAGTGGCGTGATGGCCGCTGGAGGCGTTTGTGGTTGTGATGCTGCCTGCACGTTGCGTTGGAGTGCGACCGTGGAGGAGAGCGCTCCTGCAATGGTGAAGACGCACAAGAGTGCGGCCAGCAGATAGCGTCGAGATGGGGAGAAGGAGTGCAAGGCTAATGAGCGCGTTCTTTGGAGCTACTTGGTGGGCGATGATGTGAGAGCTTCTGCACGATTGCGTTCGAGTGCCGCATCCGCGGCCTTACCTTGACGAGCGTACACCTGCGCGAGAAGCTCGTGTGCTTCGGCGGATTTTGGTTCGGCCTGCACAGCGGTGTTGAGTTGGACGAGTGCGTCATCCAGCTTGTCCTGGGCGAGGAGCGCGCGTCCGCTCTTGAGGGCGAAGCTGGCGCGTTGACGACTGACGACAGCGCGACTGAGGTCGGCAGCGATCTTGCGCTCGGCTGCGGCTTCTTCCTTTTCTCCGGCTTGAGACTCGAGCGCTGCGATCTCTACGTGCAGGTTGGGCTGGTCTGGCTGAAGAGTCAGCGCATGTTTGAGGGCGTCCATCGCGCCGGTGGGATTGCCGGAGTCGCGGAGTACGCTGCCGAGGAGTGCCCATGCGTCGCCGTTGGTTGGCTGAAGCGCGACGGCATGCTGCAGTTGCGTGGCAGAGTCGGCAAATCTGCCTTGCTGCATGTAGATGACTCCGAGTGTGTAGGCGGGGTCCGGTAGAGACGGATCAAGCTGTGCGGAGCGCTCGAACTCTGGAATCGCAGCGGCCAGGTTGTCTTTTAGTTTGAGTGCGAGGCCGAGATCGTAGTGCAGGTGGGCGTTGCCGGCGTCGAGAGAGAGACCTGCCTGGAACTGTTGGATAGCGTGATCGAGATCCTGCTGTTGCAGATAGGCTACGCCGTAGTCCTCACGCAGAGTGGGGCCGTCAGGACCGATGGATAGTGCTTGTGCATAGAGCGGGAGCGCGCCTTTGGCGTCGCCCGTTTGGACGTGAGCGAGCGCATAGTTGGTGAGTGCTGAGGTGTAGTCGGCGGGCTTCCACGCGGCTGGCGATTGAGTTGCTCGGGCGAAGATGGGTATAGAGTTTGCGGGGTCTCCGCTGGCTTGCAGCGCGAGGGCGAGAGCGTAAAGCGACTGTACGTTGGTAACTGCTGCGTTGAGGCTGACGGCGCGATGCAGTTGTTCGAGCGCTTCAGAATCCCGGCCGAGAGCGGAGAGTGCGCGGCCGAGCTGGAGATGCGAGTCGAAGCTGTTTGGCGTGGCTGTGACGGCGAGTTGGAGTGGTGCAATCGCAGATGCGGGGTCGTTGAGCGTGAGTAGCGCGGTGCCGAGATGATACTGCGCGCTGGTAAGTGTAGGGTCAATGGTTACGGCTTGTTTGAAGTGCTGCAACGCGGCGCTGAGGTCGCCTTTCTGTGCTATTAGGGCGCCGAGTGCGTCGTGAAGCGGTGCGGAGTCGGGTGTGAGAGTGAGCGCGGCTGTGAGGACAGACTGCGCGGTGGTGAGGTCGCCTGCGGTAGAGAGAGCTGTTGCGTATGCGAGTGATTCGGTGGGTGAGAGCTGCGGTTTAGAGGGGTCAGCGAGCGCTTGATGGAAGAGCACGAGAGCTGCGCTGTTGTGGGCGAGTGCGACCTCGGTGCGTGCTAGGTTGAGATCGATGGATATGTCCGACGGTGCGAGAGAGTGTGCTGTGTCGAGTTCCTTTTCGGCGAGGTTGAGTTGGCCTTCTTCGAGATAGATAGAACCGAGCGCTGCATGGGTTACTGAAACCTGCGGTGCGAGAGTGACGGCGCGAGCAAAGTTCGCTTGTGCGCTAGAGATGTCGCCCTTTTGCGCCGCGTCAATGCCTGCGGCCATGGCGGATTTCGCCTGATCGAGCGTGGCGCTGGTCTGCTGCGCGCGACCGCGGAAGAGCGATGGGCAGAGCAAGCCTGCGGTAAGCAGGTTGATGCCAATCGTCTTCAGCAGTCGACGTTGCAAGGGCATGGTTGCTACTTTGCCGTTGGAGCTAGGGTGACGTAGTTGCGTCCGAGATAGAGGCGGTATTGGCCTGAGTTCGTGCTGTCGGCCGTGAGCTGGAGTGGCGTGGGGCGGGTGAGTGCGGTGTCCTGCACAGTACCGGTACGGAACAACTCGTTGTTACCGATGTCCAGGACGATCATCTGCTGGTCGGCGATGAAGCCGAAGCCGTAGGAGCCGGGAACGAGCGTGTGGGCGCCGATGTGCAAGGGCACCTCGGTGATGAGATAGGCCTGATAGTTCTGCTGGATGGCGGAAGAGTAGCCGGAGGTGTCGACGACAGCGAAGAGGACAAGTTTGCCGTCGGCGAGGCGAATACCTGCAGAGTTGCGTCCCTGGACGGTTGCCGATTGTCCGCGGAAGAAGACCTTCTCGGGGAGGATAGCTGCTGCCTGCGTGCGATTGAGCAGGCCCGGTGCGGGCTGTTGAGGCGCAGTCTGCGCTAAGGCTGCAGCTGTGCCAAGCAGTGCGACGAGGACGGCGGTGCGTAGGAAGTGCAGGCGGCTTGTCATGATAGGCACATCGTACGGAACGCGGAAAGAGGTTGCAAGGTAGAATGAAGCGGTTTTCGAAGGAGTTGCACGATGGGTTTCCGTGGAGCTGCGTGGTTGTGTCTGTTGAGCAGCGTTGGGGCTGCGGGGCAGTCGGTGGGCAAGTTGGAACCGGTGCGTGCGTTTCCTCTGCGCGACGATGGGCCGGTGTTGCGGCAGGCTGTACAGACAGGTGAACCGTTTACCGTGGCTGGACCGCAAGGTGTGCTGGTTGGGCAGCAGCAGGGTGAGCTTGAGGCTTGGGTCTTGCCGGTGAAGCTGTTGAGCCATCTGACGGTCGAGGCCGAGGTGGAAGGGTATCCTGTGCCGCTCGATCTGAACTCGATGGCGCGGGAGATTGAGGTGCGGCCGGATCATACGACGATTACGTACTCGCACATTGCGGTGACAGTGCGGCAGACGATGTTTGCGCCTGAAGGTGTGGCGGATGGGACGGGTGCGGTGGTGCTGTTCCAGGTGGATGCGGTGCGGCCAGTAGAGCTAACGCTGCAGTTTACGGCGGAGATGCGGCCGATGTGGCCGGCGAAGGGATTTGGGACGCCTTCGCCGGAGTGGGTTGCGCTGAACTCCTCCAGCGGCGCAAGCGGGTACTACGTGTTGCATACGGACTATCCGGAGTTTGCTGGTGCGGTTGCGTTGCCGGGTGCGACCGCCGGTGTGATGGCTCCGTATCAGGAGAGGCCACAGGTGCATCCGCTGGAGTTCAAGCTGCACTACGATCCGAAGACGGATGGCGGAAAGGTGTATCCGCTGCTAATGGCTGTGGGGCAGACGAAGGAGAGTGCGACGAATGCTGCGCTGGAGGCGAAGCTTGTCGCGCTCGACCGGCAGTTGCCGGAGATCTACGCGGCGCATGCTGCGCGGTATCGGAAGCAGGAAGAGGAACGGACGGCGATTGTGACGCCGGATGCGGCGTTGGACTCTGACTTCGGTTGGGCGGAGACTTCGATTGGGCAGTTACGTGCGAAAGCAATGGATGGTGAGGTGGCGCTGGTTGCGGGCTACTATGCTTCCGGGGATTCGGCGCGGCCGGGATTTGGGTGGTACTTCGGGCGCGATGCGCTGTACACGCTGTATGCCGTGAACAGCTATGGCGACTTCGCGCTGTCGAAGGAAGAGCTCGAGTTCTTACTGAAGCGGCAACATGCGGACGGCAAGATGATGCATGAGTATTCGCAGACTGCCGGGATGCTGGATTGGGGCGCGTTTCCGTATGAGTATGCGGCTGCGGATGCTACGCCGTTGTTTCTGACGACGCTGCTGGATTACGTAAAGGCCAGCGGCGATGTGGAGTTTTTGAAGGCGCATCGCGATAACGTGATGCGGGCGTGGAAGTTTGAGACGACGCATGATGCAGATGGCGACGGCATCTATGACAACAAGCAGGGAACGGGCTGGGTTGAGAGCTGGCCGCCCGGCATGCCGAAGCAGGAG
>CAJCIM010000067.1 GCA_903970395.1 Acidobacteriaceae bacterium | reverse complement strand
GTTGCCTGAGGATCACCAAACTCGATCTGTGCGCCATAGGCGAACAGATCCTTCCGGATGTCGGCGTAGGCGTCCAGTCCGGCGGCGATCTTGAGCGAAGACTGGCTGCCGAAGTCAGTGGCGTAGGCTCCGGGTTCAATCAGGGTCACCTTGATCCCAAACCCGGCCACCTCTTTGGAAAGTCCCTCATGCAGCGCTTCGAAGGCCCATTTGGACGCGTTGTAGAAGCTCATGACCGCCCCGGCGGAGACCCCCGCGACGCTGGATACGCCCAGGATATGCCCGCTGCCCTGCTTGCGCAGCAGCGGCAGCACCGTCTGGATCACCGCCAGCGCGCCAAAGAAGTTCGTCTCGAATTCCGCGCGCACATCCGCCTCAGCCGCCTCTTCGACTGCGCCCAACAAGGCATAGCCCGCATTGTTGATCACCACGTCCAACCGCCCGAAGTGGGCGTGAGCCTTCGCAATGACGGCCTCGACCTGTTCACGCTTAGTCACGTCAAGCGCCAACGGCAGGACCGCATCGCCATACTTTTCGGCGAGGTCGGAAAGCGACTGCACGGAACGGGCGGTGGCCACGACTTTGTCGCCCCGCTCCAGCGCTCCCTCCGCCCAGATGCGGCCAAAGCCGCGTGAAGCACCCGTGATGAACCATACTTTTTCGGACATATCCATTTCCTTTCTGTTGCCGCCACTTCGGTCGGCATGTCTTCGGTTAGCGAGTGTGGACTTCAAGTTCGACTGTCGGAGATTTTCGAAGATCAGGTGAGCCGCAACGCATGTTTACGAATGACAAAATGCGTCTATCTGTGTAATATTGACAAATAGACTCAATTTGTCAATAGTCGGGATATGGACGTTGCGAAAAGAGACAAAGTGCTCGCCGCCGCTCTCGATATCTTTCTTCGTTATGGATACAAACGCGCAACTATGAACGACATCGCCGAGGCGGCCGGGATCTCAAGGCCCGCGCTTTATCTGGTCTTCGAAGGTAAAGAGGAAGTCTTCAAGAGCGTGTACGAGCAGTGGGTCAAAGAGACTCTCATCACGATTGAAGGTGAAATCGGTCGTCTTAAGACGCCCGAGGACAAACTCCGAGCCGCTTTTGAGCTATGGACGGTTCGAGCTTTCGAGAGGATGCGAACCTCCAGCGAAGCGGCAGAACTGCTGGAGAGCACGTTTGGATTCGCTCAAGATTCTGTCAATCAAGGGTATCGATCCTTTGAGAAAGTTATCGTGCCGGTCCTCAAGTCGCACTCCAAATTCCGCAGCGCTAAGCCAAAGGTCTCCGCCGAAAAAACGGCCCGCATCCTCTCAGGTGCCGTTCGTGGATTCAAGATCGTAGCGAAGGATGTTCCCGAACTGCGTGCGCTGATTAACGAACTCTTGATTCTGCTGTTAGACCATTAGTCTCTTACGCCGATTTATCGGCAGCAGTTCACAAGGGCGACTGCCCAGATTCAGCGGCGTGTTCAGCTCGAAGCATTCGTTCAGGCCCGTTCTTTCGAATCTAGTTCACCTTCGCGCCAAGTCGCTTTGTCGGTACAGAAGTGGAAGACAGACAGGCAGGCTCCATCCCATCAGTAGCCGGCGGCTTTGCCGAAGTCTTTGCGGTGGTCGTGGCCGCCCACGAGGATGCCTGTTTTGGGGTCGCGGGCGATGAGTTCGCTGTCTCCCCAGACGCCGGGGGCCTTTTCGTCGAACTCGCTTTGCTGTTGGGTGGTGTATCCCGCGGCTTTCATTGTGGCGACGGTTGCCGGGTCGAAGAACTTGTCGAATTGTTTGAACGAATCCGCCCCTCAACCGGTTCACAAATTGTTTGCTTGGAGTCGCTCTTGCCACAGTACAACTTGAGCACACAGGATAATCTCGTGTACTCTTAGATTTCGTCTATTTTGAACAAAATGAGTGCTTTATAGCTACTTATAGTGTACTCCAAGGGACGAATATCTGCAAGAGAAAAACGGATGGTGACACGAAATGGCTGACTCCCGAGTGTACGTCGCACTACCTCATGCGCTTATACAAATTCCTCTGCCGACTGGTTGGACGCTTGTTCATCAAGGCGACCCTCTAACCGTTATGGGGCCTGAGCGAGATCTGGAACTGTCTTTCCTCGCTCGTCCCGTTCAAGAAGATACGGCATACCTTCTGCGTTGCGCGTGGGAGGAGGTCAAGCCAGGGTTCGATGTGCCAGTTCTACAAATGGTCGACGTGCCGGCCGGGGGCGGCTGGAACGGAGAGGTCCACGTCGCCTACGACTCACCCCAGAGCGACAGCCGCGTCGTCTTTGCGATCGTTCGCTTTTTTGGCGATCGTGCGTTTCTCACCCTAGTCGATGGCACCAAAGCTGGCTTCGTACGGCGGATGGCTCAGTTCTCAGAGCTGCACAATGCCTGGAAGCCAGCCGGACTGAAGGAGCCGAGTCTGCTTGGCAGCACACCCAAGCTGTTCGGGAACGAGGAACGAGATGCCATGAGCCATTTCGTCAGCGAATCCATGCGGCAGGTCGGAGTTCCCGGACTCGCAGTCGCTGTCGTTCAGAACGGGCAGACTGTCTACGCCGAAGGATTCGGGGTGTGCAGATTGGGCGGGGAAAAGCACGTAACGCCGGAGACTCGCTTCATGATTGGATCGTCGACCAAGCCGCTGACCACCGCGATGATGGCCCGATTGGTTGATTTGGGCTACTTCACATGGTCCACTCCCGTCACTGAGGTGTTGCCAGGATTCTCCCTTGCGGATGAGGAAGTAACGCGCCGCCTAGAGATGCGCCATACGGTAAGCGCCTCCACGGGCATGCCCCGCCGGGATCTCGATCTCGTATTCCGGTTTCGCGGTGTCCGGCCAGAGGACCGTATTGCCGGGATGCAACAGATGAGTCCGACTACCGGCTTCGGCGAGACTTTCCAGTACTCGAACTCCCTTGTCTCCGCAGGCGGTTATGCTGCGGCCCATAGTTATGCTCCTGATGTTGGGCTGCAAGATGCCTACGATCGAGCGATGAGGGAATTGCTCTTTGAACCTTTGAAGATGTCGCACACCTCCATCCTCTGCATCGATTCGCCTCTCGACGCGACTCCTCACAGTCGGGATGTGAATGGAACCGCCGTTCCTATTGATCCTGCACTGGAACAGTTCGCCACCCCTGTGGCCCCGGCTGGTTCGGCCTGGTCGAACGTACTTGATTTGGCCGAATACCTGAAGTGCGAGATGCGAGACGGCTTAAACGAACGAGACGAACAGGTCATCTCCGCAGAGAACCTGCTGGCACGTCGTGTTCCTGCTATCAGAATCGACGGGAAAACCAGCTATGGGTTGGGTTGGTTTCTGAAGGATTGGCAAGGCCTGGCGGAGGTTGGCCACGGAGGCAACACGCGCGGCTTCACCGCTGATATGTTCTTCCTGCCCGAGCACCGGCTTGGCATGGTGATCCTGACGAACCTCCAGCTCGCCAACCAGTTCCTGGGATCGATGGAACAGAAGTTGATAGAGCTGCTGTTCGGAGCCGAGCGCAAGGCCGAAGGCATGGTAACTGCCGAGAAGAATGCTCGCGAAGAGACTGCTGAGGTCATGCGCAAACGGATCAGAGAGGATGCCGAATCCACGGCATGGATTGCTGAGTACATCGGCCACTACACGTCAGAAGAACTTGGGGCAGCGTGTATCTCGCGAGTCGCGGGCGGCTTCGAAATCGAACTCGAAGCTGGCTCCAGTAAGCTCGCCGTAGAGAAATCCGGTCCAGATCGATACATTGTTCTCACAACCCCACCGTGGACAACAAAACTTCAGCCGACAGACAATCCACGGGTATTGCTGGTCGATGGGGGCCAAACGACCTATCGATTCACCCGGATTGGCGAGGAGAGTTGCTAAGCTGACCTTTCAGCGGGGGATAGGTACCGATATGTCTTAGTGCTGTATCCGAACCGCCCCACCCAGACCTGCGCCACTATCAGCAACCAACAAAGGGCGGTCCAGATACAGCACTAAGACTCGTAGTCATTGACTCATATGAATAAGGCCAATGGCTTGGTGATCAGTAGCCGGCGGCTTTGCCGAAGTCTTTGCGGTGGTCGTGGCCGCCCATGAGGATGCCTGTTTTGGGGTCGCGGGCGATGAGTTCGCTGTCTCCCCAGACGCCGGGGGCCTTTTCGTCGAACTCGCTTTGCTGTTGGGTGGTGTATCCAGCTGCTTTCATCGTGGCGACGGTTGCCGGGTCGAAGAACTTGTCGAACTGCAGGATGTCGGGCAGGTACTGGTGGTGGAAACGCGGGGCGTCGGCGGCCTGCTGGATGTTGAGGCCGTTGTCGACGACGGAGATGAGGTCGTTGGCGACGGTGGTGGTAATGGTAGAGCCGCCGGGGGTGCCGAGGACGAGGCGCAGATGGCCGGGATGTTTGAAGAAGAGGAAGCCGTGCGCGGGTTCGCTAACGATGGTGGGGGTCATGGAGCTGAGCGGGCGTTTGCCGGGCGCAATGGCGTTTGCCGGGCCTTGAATGAGGCCGAAGCCGTTGGGGACGCCGACTTTGCTCGTGAAGTCGTCCATCTCGTCGTTGAGGAGGAAGCCGAGGGGGTCGACGGTGACGCCGGAGCCGAAGTAGAAGTTGAGGGTGTAGGTGCTGGAGACGGCGTTGCCGTCGGCGTCGACGACGGAGAAGTGTGTGGTCTCGTTGGACTCGTGCGCGATGGGTGCGAGGTCGGGCGGCGTGGGCATGAAGCCGGCGGGGCGAGCGAGCGTGGCCGATGGCGAGGGCTTGGTGGCGTCGATGGTGGTGCGCCAGGCGGCGGCGTAGGCGGGGTTGGCCATCTGCTTGAGCGGCATGTGGGGGTTGAAGTCGGGGTCTCCGAGGTAGTCGGCGCGATCCATGTAGGCGCGGCGGAAGGACTCGGTGATGAGGTGGATCTGGGCGGGGGACCTGTCGGGGCCTAGTTTCGGGAGGTCGTAGCCGCCAAGGATGTTGAGGAGCTCGATGAGGACGATGCCGCCGGAGCTGGGTGGCGGCGAGGTGAGGACTTCAAGGCCGTGGTAGTGGCCGATGAGCGGGGTGCGCTCTTTGCACTCGTATGCGGCGAGGTCGGCGGCGGTGATGAGGCCGTGGTTCGCGGACTCGAAGGCGGCGATCTGCTGCGCCATCTTTCCTTTGTAGAAGTCGTCGGGGTCGGCGGCGATGCGTTCGAGTGTGCTGGCGAGCTCGGGCTGTTTGAAGAGTTCGCCGGGGGCGTAGAAGTTGCCGTCGCGCTGGAAGATGCGGCGTGAGGCGGCGTAGGGCGTCATCTGCGGCGAGTGCAGAAGCTCGGCGACTCCGGCGTCGAGGATGAAGCCTTCGCGGGCGAGGCGGATGGCGGGCGCCATGACTTTCGCTAGGCCGAGGCGGCCGTAGTGGCGCTCGGCGTAGGTGAGGCCGGCGACGGTGCCCGGGACTCCGGAGGCCTCTTCGCCGCGGGTGGATTTGCGCGGGATGATGTTGCCCTTGGCGTCGAGGTACATGTTGGCGGTGGCGGCGGCGGGGGCTTTTTCGCGGTAGTCGAGGAAGCGAGGTTTGCCGTTGGCGAGCTTGTAGGAGGCGGGGCGGATGAGCATGAAGCCTCCGCCGCCGATGTTGCCGGCGTTGGGGTAGACGACGGCGAGCGCAAAGCCGACGGCTACGGCCGCGTCGACGGCGTTGCCCCCCTCGCGGAGGATCTCGACGCCGGCGTCGGTGGCGTCGTGGTGGATGCTGACGACCATGGCGTGCTGGGCTGTGACGGGGGGCTCGGTGGCAAGTGTGCTCGACTGCGCGTAGCCGTTGCTGGAGCTGGTTGCGAGGACAGAAAGGCCGATGGCTGCGGAGAGCAACTGCTTCATGCGTCACCTCGTGCGGGATGACTCATGATAACGGGTGTACATGGAGCTAAACCCACAGCAGGGGTTGACGGATGGGGTAGTTGCGGATGATTTCGGGGTCGGTGGGGTCGGGGTCGAGGCGCTTCCAGAGGTCGAGGTAGTCGGGTTTGTTGCAGGCGAGGCCGCAGAAGAGCAGGCCGGGGGAGCGGACGGGCCAGCTGTCCCAGTGCTGGACGTCGTGCGGGTAGGGCCAGGTGGACTTGTTGGCGAGGTAGGGCGTGAGGAAGGCGGCGGCCTGGCAGAGGCTCTGGCCGGTGCGCAGGGTGTAGCGGATGAGGGTGCCGGGGTCTTGCTCGTTGGCATCCTGCTCTCCCACCTTAGCCGACGATAATGCTGTCGGCGAAGATGGGGCAACCTGAGTTGTGGTGGGGCCGAAGGCGATGTGTTTCGCGTCGAGGGAGCTGAGAGACCAGCAGAGGGTGGAGGCGGCGTCGAAGTTGAATATGGAGTCGCCGTAGGGTTTGGTGCGGGCGAGTTCGCGGGGGAAGCTGCCGTTCGGGGCCATCTGGCCGGGGAGCTGGGTGGTGAGGAAGCGGTCGCGGACTTCGGCGCGGGTTTCTTCGTCGGTGAGGAGGCGGGCGAACTCGGCGGCTTGGAGAGCCCAGCAGATGCCGTGGTTGTTGGTGGCGTCGCGCTCCTTGATGCCGAACTCGCTGGTCTTCATCCAGCTGAGATATTGGCGGAACCAGAAGAGGAGCGGGGTCCACTGCATGGGCTGGAAGTAGTCGCGTAGGATGGCGGCGGCGCGGGCGACTTCAACCAAGTGGAGGGTGTCGATGATGCCGTAGGAACGTCCTGTGGGGCCGTTGTGGAAGCCCTGTGAGTATTGGAGGTTGGGGTTCATGCGCGTGGCCGGGGTGACGAACCAGGCGAGCAGGTGTGCGGCTGCGGCTTTGACGTACTGCTCCTGCCGGGTGAGGCGGTACGCGGCGGCAAGCGCGGGGACGGCCTGGCTGAGGCGGAGGAGCGCGCGGCGGTGGTCCTGGAAGTTGTCCGGGTTGCTCTTGCCGTCGATCTCTTTGTAGGGCCCGGTGGGGTTTGCGGGGTTGGGCCAGAAGTAGTCTGCTTCGGAGAAGTAATCGTGTGGGGTGCCGGGACTTTTGGGGGAAGGGAAGCTGGTGATGGTCTGTGGAGGCTCGTTGAGCCAATAGCCGGCGAGCCGGAGGATGCGGTCGCGGTCGACGACGGCGACCATGGTGAAGGCGTCCGTTGCCGGGCTGACGGGTGCCTGTGCGAATGTGGATCGCGCGGCGAGGGCTGCGGCTGTGGAAAGCGTGAGAAAGCGGCGGCGATCAAGAGTCTGCATAGTGGCCCGTTGTACTGTCATCTTACGGTTTGACGAAAGAGTGAGCGAGGCGGCGGCTTAGAATCGGCAGAGCGCGATGGCGAACGACAACCTGATTCGGCGATGGTGGAGACAGCTACGGTTCGATGTGCCGAGGATGCGCAGCAACGCGGCTTCGCGGGGCCGTGTGGGGGTGGTGGTGCTCTCGATCGCGTTCGTGGGTGTGTTTCTGACGCTGATCTTTGGGCCGATGGGGTGGTTTGAGTACCGCTATGGCGGCGGCTGGTGGGGCATCGGTGTGGTGGTGTTGAGCTATGCCCTGGCATTGATGTTGCGGCGCGGGATGAAGCGACGTGGCGGGACGACGACGCTGAGTCTGGCGAGTGCGACGGCGCCGAGTCTGCGCAAGGGCTTGCTGGCGCGGCGGAAGATTGTGGCGACGATGGTGAGCCGCGCGGCGCGAGAGGTGGGTTTGCGGGAGCGCGTGGCGATGGAGACCCCTGTGGGGTCGGTGCGTGCGGCACAGCTACAACGGTTGCGCCGGGAGGGTTTGTGGGAGTCGGTTCCGGCACCGCTGCAAGGGATGTTGGCTGCGCCGGAGGGGTCGTGGGATACGGAAACAACCGGCCGGGTGCTGGTGCACCTGGAGGTGGTGACGGTGCTTAACTGGGCTCTGCGCGCGAGTTACGAGCTGCCCAGCCTCAGCCGCGGGGGCGCGGTCGACGCCACGATGCTGCGAGAGGCCGTGACCGGCAGGATCGCAGGGGAGAACTTTCTGCGAACCGAGGCCGAGATTGACCGGCAGGAGGGGCCGACGCGGGTGTATCTGGCGCGGCTGCAGAATGAGCTGGTGAGGCGCGGCGTGACGGAGGGAGTTGTCGATGAGGAGCTGGAGAAATATACCGGTCAGTACATGAGCTATGCCGCTTCGGTGGGGGATGCAGAGGTTGTGGCGGAGGACCTGCCGTTACGGGGTGGTCTGCTGGGGGATGCGACGACGGCGGATCTGCTGCATCTGCGCGGGGTTGCGGCGGTGCGGATGATTACGCTGGCAGGATTGCGGGATGTGTTGACTGGAAAGGGGTTAGGGCGAATGGATGAGGTGCTGGTGGGGATGGCAGGGGATATCTAACACAAATACACTCACTTTTTATGCAACCTTTTTGCTAATATAGCGTCTATAGTGATCGTGGATCGGCCCCGTGTGGCCGGTTCGCGATCAACCATTCTTGAGAATGATGGAGATAGACGTTATGAGCATCACGCGATTCGTTCCGTTTCGTAGCAGCTTGAATGACGTTGCCGTGTTGCAGAACCGGCTTAACTCGATCTTTCAGGACTTTGCGCGCCCTGTTGGGGACGTCTCTGAGGGGTCGGAGTCGTTGGCGATGGGGAACTTTGTACCTGCCGTGGATGTCTATGAAGATGCACAGAAACTGGTGCTGAAGCTGGAGGTTCCGGGCATTCGCCGGGAAGACCTCGACATCCGCGTGGAGGGCCGCACGCTGACGGTGAAGGGCGAGCGCAAGTTCGAGAGCGAGGAGAAGGAAGAGAACTTCCACCGGATCGAGCGGCGCTATGGCAGCTTTGTGCGCAGCTTCACCCTGCCGTTGTCGGTGAACACCGATGAGGTGTCGGCGTCAAGCACGGACGGTGTGCTGACGGTGAGCCTGGCGAAGAAGCCAGAGGCGAAGCCGAAGCAGATTGAGGTGAAGGTCGGCGGGGCTTCGAAGCAGGTGGAAGCTGCCGCGAAGGCATAAGCGCTGCTGCTTGATCGAGCACGCGAATAGCAGGGCGAGGCGAAGGTGCCTCGCCCTTTTCCTTGTGGGTGACGTGTGTGGGCGTCGTCATGGAGGACTGCTCTGCCGAGGGTCTAAGATGCGGAGTATGTCTCGCGGCGGGCGCGGCGAATGGCCAGGCCGAGGACGATGAGCAGCGTTGCCGCAGAGAGCCAGAGGGTATGGTTGTGGCCGCGCGGGGCGAGGATGGCTCCGGCGACGGCGCCGAAGATGAAGCAGGTGACGACGATGCCGAGGTCGCGGGATTGGCGCATGGCGTCGGGACGTCTTGCCGGGTCGAGAGCGACGTAGAGGCCGTCGATGAGGGTGCGGAGGTTCCCGGTGATGAAGGTCGAGTTGTAGGAGTACCGGTCGACGCTGCGGAAGGTCGTGATCTGGTAGGCGACCAGCAGGGCGATGAAGGAGACGTAGAGGTTTTCAGGGAAGCCGGGCGGCAAGAAGGACGCGATCAGGAGGCCCAGGATCTCGGCGGTGAGGCCGATGATGACGCCGTGATAGAGGTGGTCGTCGAGGAGCTTGGCGATCCAGACGCCGATCAGAAAGGCGACGATGGGCAGGATGTGGCGGATGGCGTCGGTGTGGTCGTGGCTGAGGAGGGCGATACCGGCGAGGACGGTGTTGCCTGTCATGGCTCCGGCAAAGACTTTGCCGTGTTCGAGATAGAGGAAGGCGTCAAGAGAGCCGCCGGTGAAGGCGAGGAGGCTGGCTGACGGGAGAGAGTCTCCGACGCGGCGTTCAGGGGTGGGCTTGGCTGGCATGGGCTAAGTGGCTGAAAATATTATCAATAGTCTATATATGAGTGTAACTGACTAAGATTCTGCATCCAAAGTATCAGGGCGGCGTCTAACGATCATAAAGTTTTGTTGCGCGAGGTGTGTGCATGGCGATCAAGTGGGACAAGTTTACGGTGAAGTCGCAGGCGGCGTTGCAGGCGGCGCAGGGGCATGCCGCGGAGAACGGTAATCCTGAGGTGCTGCCGCTGCATTTGATGGCGGCTCTGCTGGAGGACAAGGAAGGCGTTGTGCTGCCGGTGCTGGAGAAGGTTGGGGTTCCGGTGCAGCAGCTTCTGGCGACGGTGAATGCGGCGATTGAGAAGCTGCCGAAGGTGCAGGGTGCTGCGGCGCAGTCGGGGCTGGGGCAGGCGTTGACGAAGGTGTTGGACGGCGCGTTCAAGGAAGCAGAGACGTTCAAGGACGACTATGTGTCGACCGAGCATCTGTTGCTGTCACTGGCGCGACAGAAGGGTGAGCCGGTGCAGGCTGCTTTGGCCGCTCTGGGTGCTGACCATGCGGCGATCTTGAAGGCGCTGCAGGCGGTGCGTGGGTCGCAGCGGGTGACGGACCAGAATCCTGAGGGCAAGTTTCAGGCGCTGGAGAAGTATGCGAAGGACCTGACGCAGCAGGCTCGGCGGGGCAAGCTGGATCCTGTGATTGGGCGCGATGAGGAGATTCGGCGCGTGATCCAGGTGTTGAGCCGGAGGACGAAGAACAATCCGGTGTTGATTGGCGAGCCCGGCGTTGGCAAAACAGCCATCGTCGAGGGGCTGGCGCGGAGGATCTTTCAGGGCGATGTGCCGGAGATTCTGCGCGACAAGCGTGTGATCTCGCTGGACCTGGGATCGATGCTGGCAGGGGCGAAGTTTCGCGGCGAGTTTGAAGAACGTTTGAAGGCGGTGCTGAAGGAGATTGAGGAGTCGAATGGGCAGATCATTTTGTTCATCGACGAGCTGCACACGCTGGTTGGTGCCGGTGCTGCGGAAGGTGCTATCGACGCGAGCAACATGCTGAAACCGGCGCTGGCTCGCGGCGAGTTGCGTGCCATTGGTGCAACCACGCTGAATGAGTATCGCAAGTACATCGAGAAAGACGCGGCGCTGGAGCGGCGTTTCCAGATTGTGTTCGTCGGCGAACCGAATGTCGAGGACACGATTGCGATTCTGCGTGGGTTGAGGGAGCGGTATGAGACGCACCACAAGGTGCGGATCAAGGACTCGGCGATTGTAGCGGCTGCGGAGTTGAGTCACCGCTATATCAGCGACCGGTTTCTGCCGGATAAGGCGATTGATCTTGTGGATGAGGCTGCGGCTGCGCTGGCGATTCAGATTGGATCGGTGCCGGTGGAGATCGATGATCTGGAACGGCGTGCGACGTCGCTGGAGATTGAGAAGGCAGCGCTAAGCCGCGAGAGTGATGTGAACTCGAAGGAGCGTCTGACGGAGGTGGAGCGCGAACTGGCCGAGGTGCAGGAGAAGGCTTCGGGATTGCGTGCGCGGTGGCAGAAGGAGCGCGGCGCGATCGGTGAGATTGCTGCGCTAAAGGAGAAGCTGGAGCAGTTGCGGTTTGCGATGCAGGAGGCGACTCGCAAGGGTGACCTGCAGCGTGCGGCGGAGCTGCAGTATGGCGAGATTCCAAAGGCGGAACGCGAGCTGGCGGAGCTGACTCGGGTGCAGGATGAGGCAGTGGCTGAGGATAAGGCTGTCGCCGGTGCTGGTGATGCAGATTCCTCCGCTGCGCTGCGGAAGGACAAACAAAAGAAGGCGTCGCGGCTGCTGAAGGAGGAGGTCGATGAGGAGGATGTTGCGAAGATCGTCTCCAAGTGGACCGGGATTCCTGTGTCGAAGATGCTGGAAGGCGAGGTGCAGAAGCTGACGCAGATGGAGCAGCGGCTGCGCGAGCGCGTGGTCGGGCAGGACGAGGCTCTGACTGCTGTGGCGAATGCGATTCGGCGTTCGCGTGCTGGGCTCTCTGATCCGAAGCGGCCGATTGGGAGTTTCATCTTCCTTGGGCCGACGGGTGTTGGTAAGACCGAGACGGCGCGTGCGCTGGCGGAGTTTCTGTTTGATGATGAGCAGGCGATGGTGCGCATCGACATGAGCGAGTACATGGAGAAACATGCCGTGGCGCGGTTGATTGGCGCGCCTCCGGGATATGTCGGCTTCGATGAAGGCGGGCAGTTGACCGAGGCGATCCGGCGCAGACCGTATGCCGTGGTGCTGTTCGACGAGATCGAGAAGGCGCATCCGGATGTGTTCAATGTGCTGCTACAGGTGCTCGACGATGGGCGACTGACGGACTCGAAGGGACGCACGGTGGACTTCAAGAACACGGTGCTGATCATGACGTCGAACATTGGCGCGAGTGCGTTGACGACGGCGTGGGCCGAGGGCGAGGACGGATTTGAGGAAGCGAAGACGCGGGTGCTGGAGGAGTTGCGGAAGCACTTCCGGCCAGAGTTCCTGAACCGCGTGGATGATATTGTCGTGTTCCATCCGCTTGCGGAGAGCCAGCTGACGCACATCGTCGATCTGCGGCTGAAGGATCTGCAGGCGATGCTGAATGATCGCAAGATCACACTGGAGCTGACGGATGCGGCGCGCGCGGCGATCTTCAAGGCCGGGTACGACAGGGCCTATGGGGCGCGGCCGTTGAAGCGTGCGATTCAGAGGCTGGTGCAGGACCCGCTGGCGATGAAGATCCTCGACGGCAGCGTGTTGCATGGCGATAAGGTGCGCATTGATGCCGCGAAGGGTGCACTGACGTTCGTGGTGCTGAACCGCGAGGTTGCGGTTGCGTAAGGAACGAGCTGGGCAAGAAGGCGGGGATTCTCCACCGAAGCCAAACGATGAAGCTGTTTGGCCTCGGTGGAGAACCCCAGGGCTTTACGAATGGAGAGCGGCGTTTACGGTCTTTGAAATCAGATCGAACGCGTCATAGCGAGCAAACTCCTTCTGCAACTCTGCGGCTCTGTTTTTGTATGTCTTGTCGGAGAGAACAGAACGAACAGCTGTGAGAATCTGTTCGCCGGTCGGACGGCCTGTCTCAAGATTGATGCCGGCACCGGACCAGCGGACGCGGGCCGCCGTAAAGATCTTGTCTTCGGTGTCGCCGGCGACCACCATGGGCACACCTTTGCTGAGTGCCATGTTGACGGATCCAAAGCCGCCGTTTGTGACGAAGACATCCACCTTCGGCAGAATTTCTTCGAATGGGATGAAGTTTTCAATCTCGGTGTTGGTGGGCTTGACGCCACCGGGCAAACTGATTACATCAAGGTCAGGACGGCCTGCGGCCACGATAACTGTCACCTCTTCGTTTGCCAGTGCCGCGATGGCAGGTTCGATCAACTGACTCAAGTCTCTGTTCGCGATGGTGCCTTGCGTGACCAGGATCACGGGCTTCGAAGCATCCAGGGAGCTCCACCAGGCGGGCCTGGACATCGTTCCATGGCCGTTTAGACAAAGTGGCCCAATGAACTGGATGCTCTTCTTCATATCGCTTCGCGGATACTCAAAGGCTTCCGCCGTTAACATCAGGAAGTGGTCCGGGAGATTCGCGGCACAGTCAAGGAACATCTCAGGTGGATTTTGCACACCGCAGGATTCCATCACCTCAATGAAACGCCGTGTGGCGGGCAGCATCAGTTCATGGAACATCTGCGTCTCCTGCTGATTGCGCAAGCGACCCTCTGGACTCGAGTCCGGGCCGGAGAAGGGCGCGACATCGCGACTGCTCAGGAACATTGGCAGCACTCCGAATGTCACGACAGGAGGGCGAGCGTCTCTCGCTTGCATGAGTGTTGGAATGATCCCGAAGAAGTAAACCTCAGTCACGATAAGGTCGATCTGAGTGTCGTTCAGAATCTCTTGAATGGTCTGGTGTTGATCGGGGATGGGATTGATGCCCGTGTAGATACACTCGGCATTCATGGCTTCAGGGCCTGGCTTTGCCGCTGCTCTCTCCGGAAACTCCTCCTCGAAGCGGAGGTAATTGAAGTTGGCCTTGCCCTGCAGAGAGACGAAGCGAAAACCTGCGGCGACGGCCTGGTCGCGAAACAGCGAGCCCGATAAAAACGTGATCGAGTGTCCCGTGGAGGCCAGATATTTCGCGACGGACAACATCGGATTCACGTGGCCTGGAGCGGGGGTTGCAGCGACAAGAATATTTGCCATTTAATCTCCTTATTGGCGAATAGAAGGAAGTACGACTCCGTAAGTAAAGACACGTCGAAGACCGGAATATTTCCGTTGTTGGCAGAAACGGCCGCACCGCCTGTCCTCTAAGTCTAGGGAGGCACTGCCTTCGTTGGAGTGATGTACGGTGAAGCGGGTTGCGGAATCACCGCGTAGCTCAAGTTCTCCGGGAGGTGTCCATTCAATTTCGGGCGACGAACAGGGCGACCTTGTTGTGACGCCGGATCTGCACACTCTGAAACTGTCTTTCCAACATTCTTTGCAGGCCGTCGAGGGTGTCTGCCAGGTTATGCATGATCCCCTTCTGGTTGTAGAGCTTCAGAGCCAACCGTCCTATCGGATTATGAGCGGCTTCGTCACCTAGAATGGTGGCGCCATAGAGAACGCCGTCCTTTTTGAGATAACGTATCAGATTGGCGATCGCGGTCTCTTTCTGATCGATCGTGCCGGGCAGACAGTGCAGAACGTAGAACAGTGAGATGGAGTCGAATCCAGTGTCTGCCGGCTCAGCCAGGGGCAGCATCACGTCTCGCATGAAGGTGCTTACCTTTGCCTGCTTCACTTGCGCTGCGGCAGTCCTCAGACTATTTTCGTTCAGATCCAGCAGGCCGATTTGATGCGATGGTGTCAGATTCGCGTTTGCGAGGTAATAACCCGTTCCCACGCCAACATCAAGATGTTTTAGGCCAAGGTGTTCTTTGAAGAAGGGCAGCAGGACAGTCTCTGTCGGACACTCCCAAAGGTAGCGGTTGGACAGCCCAAGTACTCCGAAGTTATAGAGTTTCAGAATCGCCGGGGAATAGATGGCTGCGCCGGTTTCGGTGTTCAGAGGCTGTTGCGAGGTGGGTACTTCTTGAGTCGTCATCTCACAACATGATACGGGGCGCGTCTGAGGAACCTTTGTTGGCCGGTTCGAGCTGCTGCGGTCTCCCCAGCTAAAACAGTATGTCGATGCGCCCCAGTGTACGCGCACGATTTGGGCTAGCAGGCTGGTGCGATAAGCTTACAGAGGCCTCTGCGCGCGATGTAGCGTAGACATGGTGACTCCTTCCCTCTGTTAGGACTGAATGCGTAAGCGGGCGATCATTATAGGAGCGGGACCGGCGGGGCTGACAGCGGCGCTTGAGTTTCTGCGCAAGACGGATGTGCGGCCGATTGTCCTGGAGGCGTCGCAGGAGATTGGTGGGATCTCGCGGACGATCCGGTACAAGGGCAACCGGATGGATATTGGTGGGCACCGGTTCTTCTCAAAGAGTGACCGCGTGATGCAGTGGTGGATGGACCTGATGCCTCCGGAGGATGCGGCGGCGGAGATCAGCTATCAAGGCAAGCAACGGGCTTTTCCTTCCGGACTGAGGGCTGTCGCGGTGCCGGCGCATCTGCCGGAGGAGCCGCCGCTGCGCGGACTAGGGCCGCTTTCGCATGAACTTGTGGCCGGTGAGGCGGATGACGATGAGGCCATGAGCGTCGAGGATGTTGCCGCGGTGGTTGTGGCTCCGGAGCCGGAGAGTGCGGACCTGGTGATGCTGGTGCGGCCGCGCAAGAGCCGTATCTATTACCTGCGGAGGTTCTTCGACTATCCGATACGGTTGAGTGCGAGCACGATCGAAAATCTTGGGCCGGTGCGTATGGCGAAGATTGGCACGAGCTATGTGATGAGCCGCGTGCGCCCGATCAAGGAAGAGAAGAGCCTTGAGGATTTTCTGATCAACCGGTTTGGACGCGAGTTGTACCTGACGTTCTTCAAGAGCTACACGGAGAAGGTTTGGGGTACGCCGTGCGACAAGATTTCGGCGGAGTGGGGGGCGCAGCGGATCAAGGGGCTGTCGCTGACGACGGCGCTGAAGCACTTTGTACGCAAGGCGTTTGCGGCGAAGCCGAAGGATGCCGACGGCAAGAAGGACATCGCGCAGAAGGGGACGGATACTTCGCTGATTGAGCGGTTTCTGTATCCGAAGTTTGGGCCGGGGCAGTTGTGGGAGCATGTTGCGGACCAAGTGGTGACGCTGGGTGGCGAGATCCATATGGGTTTGAAGGTTGTTGGGCTTCTTACCGAAGGGAAGCGTGTGTTTGGGGTTGAGGTGGTGAACGAGGCTGGGGAGCGCGCTAGGATTGCAGGGGACTACGTGCTGTCAACGATGCCGATGCGCGACCTGGTGCGGGCGATCGGCGCCGGTGGCGTAGATGTGCCTGCGAATGTGCGCGAGGTAAGTGAGGGGCTGCAGTATCGGGATTTTATTACGGTGGGTGTACTGGCGAACAAGCTGGATGTGACGGAGCCTGATGGAGGCTTGATCCGCGACACGTGGATCTATATTCAGGAGCCGGATGTGCAGATTGGGCGATTGCAGATCTTCAATAACTGGAGTCCGTATATGCTGGCCGATCCGACGAAGGTTTGGATCGGACTGGAGTACTTCTGTTACGAGACCGATTCGCTGTGGTCGATGCCAGATGAGGAGCTGAAAAGCTTTGCCGCGGGCGAACTGGAGAAGATCGGCATCCTGAAGACGGCCGAGGTGCTGGATGCGCATGTGGTGCGTGTGCCGAAGACCTACCCCGCTTATTTCGGTACGTATGATCGCTTTGAAGAGCTGCGTGCATGGGTGGATACGTTTGAGAATCTCTATCTGGTTGGGCGCAATGGGATGCACAAGTACAACAACCAGGACCACTCCATGCTGACGGCGATGGCTGTGGTGGATGGGATTGCGGCAGGCCACGTGGACAAGAGCGCGGTATGGAGCATCAACACCGAGCAGGAGTATCACGAAGAGAAAGACAAGAAGTAGCGACAGGAGAAGAGCTTTGACGTTCAAGCGAGGGGTTTTGCTGGCGCTGCTGGTGCTGGCGATGGTTGCGTTCTACTACCGGCAGCAGATCTATGTGCGGGATTTTCGCGCTTCGGTAACTCGCAATGGTGCGGTAGAGGACGGCGCGCAGGTGTTCATCAGCCTGAATGACGATGTGCTGCTTGAGAACGACAATGCGCCGATGTACATTACGCTGCTGCAGCACGACAGGCCTGTTCGTGAGCCGAAGCAGCTGAACTGCATCCATTTTTTTATCTGCTATGTGGCTGATGATGGAGCGACGCTGGCCGGGAGCGATGAGGGTGCACGCCTGTTGCAGATGACGAAAGATCAGGCCTCGTATCGCGATAGCGAGGGGAAGACCGCGGTGGTGGCGTTTCGGTAGACGAGTGTAGGCTCGCGCCTTGGGTCGAGATGACAAAATGTGGATCGTTACAGCTGGTTCAGCAGCTCAGCGATGGTGCGGTGTAGCGTGGAGTGCCGCATGCTGGGGGCGATCTCGGCGAGTGGTGCGAGGACGAAGGCTCGCTGGTGCATGGCGGGGTGCGGGAGCGTGAGCTCTGCGGACTGCATGATGATGTTGCCGTAGAGCAGCAGGTCCAGGTCGATGATGCGGGGGCCTTTGGGAGGTGCGTTGTTGCGGTCGCGGCCCATGGCGTGTTCGATAGCGAGCAGGTTGTGGAGGAGATCGAGCGGCGGAAGTGAGGTTTCGAGAAGAGCGGCGGCGTTGAGGAAGCGTGGCTGATCGAGGTAGCCGACGGGGTCTGTTGCGTAGAAGGTGGAGACGGCTGTGATGTCGCCAAGTGTGCCGAGCCGACGGATGGCTTCGTGAAGGTTCGCTGCCGGATCGCCGAAGGGTGAGGTGAGGTTCGAGCCGAGAGCGATGGCCGCGGTGGTGCGAGGCTCAGGCATGGGATGCGTGAAGAAGGGGTGAGCTGAGGGATGGCTCCGAAGCCTCGGCGGTGGCTGCGACTTCGTCGTAGCGATGGGCGAGCACCCATGCTGAACGGTCCTGCAATAGGCGCTGGACGAGGGCTGTATGCATGGCGTGGCCGGCGCGTTCTGCGACGACGCGACCCCAGATGCGGCGGCCGGCGAGGGCGAGATCGCCGATGAGGTCGAGGACCTTGTGGCGGACGAACTCGTCGGAGAAGCGGAGCGGGCCGTTCTGGACGGAGCCGGGTTTGTCTGGTGTGCTGCGGGTGACGATGATGGCACTGGAGTCGGAGACGCCGCGGATGAGGCCCATGTCACGGAGCATCGCTTCGTCTTCGCGGAAGCCGAAGGTGCGGGCGGGGGCGATGAGGTTGGCGTAGTCGCCGGCTTCAAGGTCGCCGATGAAGGTGTCGCGGCCGATGGGTTCGGGGAAGTCGATGGCGTAGTGGATGGAGTAGCCGTCGCCGGGGTAGACGCCGATGAACTTGCTGCCGTCGCGGACTTCTACGTCCTTGAGGATTTTGAGGTACTCGCGCTTGCGACGCTGGCGTTTGATTCCGGAGTTAAGGATGGCCTCGACGTAGGGCAGGGCGCTGCCGTCGAGGATAGGCACTTCGAGGTTATCGATCTCGACGATGATGTTATCGACGCCGAGGCCGATGAGCGCGGAGAGCAGGTGCTCCGTGGTGGAGATGAGCACGCCCTGGCGCATGAGCGAGGTGGCGTAGCTGACCTTGGCGACGTTACGGCCGGTGGCGGGGATCTCGTAGTTGTCGAGGTCGGAGCGGCGGAAGACGATGCCTGAGCCTGCCGGTGCGGGAATGAGCCGCATAGCGACGTGAACGCCGGAGTGAAGACCGGTTCCGGAGAACTCCAGGGGATGGAGGATGGTGTGTTCGAATTGAGGCTCGCTGGGCAGGCTCGATCCTTGAGGGCAACACAAGAGAGGGTATACCTGAGATTAGAGGATTTGACTGTGGCAAAATTGCCACAGTGTTCGATTGGTGGTTCGCGACGTTTTGTTAGAAGCGGTAACGTAAGAGGATGACGATGCAGGGTGTTGTGGAAGAGGTCGAGGCGAATGAAGTGCGGCTGCGGCTGCGGTTGCGCGAGTTGGTTGAGGTCGAGTCACCGAGCGAGGACAAGGCTGCGGTGGATCGCGCCGGGGAGCTGGTGACGGGTTGGGCGAGCGAGTTAGGTGGGAAGGTGAAACGGCATCGTCAGAGGGGTTTTGGCGATGTGCTGGAGCTGCGGTTTGGGCCGACCCGCAGCAAGGCCGGGCGGGTTTTGCTGCTGGGGCATCTGGATACGGTTTGGCCGATGGGGACGCTGAAGTCTATGCCCTGGCGCGAGTCTGACGGGAAGTTGTTTGGGCCGGGCGTGCTGGATATGAAGGCTGGGGTGGCAATGGCTCTGGAGGCTGTGGCGGCGGTGCAGTCGCTGGGTCAGGAGCGACCGGTGACGCTGCTGCTGAACAGCGATGAGGAGGTTGGCAGTCCTGTGTCGCGGGCGATTACGGAAAAGCTGGCGCGCGAGTGTGCGGCGGTGTTTGTGCTGGAGCCCGCGCAGGGCTTGGCGTATAAAACTGCGCGCAAGGGAGTGGGGCACTTTGAGCTGTGTGTCGAGGGCGTGGCGTCGCACGCAGGTGTGGACTTTGAGCGAGGCCACTCGGCCGTGCTGGAGATGGCCCGGCTGGTGGAAAAGGTATCGAACTTCACAGATTTGAAGCGTGGACTGACTGTGAATGCAGGAGTGATTGCAGGCGGTACGCGATCGAATGTGGTGGCTGCGGAGTGTCGCTGCGAGGTGGATGTCCGGATCGCGAAGGCTGGCGATGGTGCTCGCGTTGAGCGGATGTTTCGTGCTCTAAAGGTGACCGATAAGGCGTGCAAGCTGACGGTGTCGGGCGGGATCAACCGGCCGCCGATGGAGCGCAAGGCTGGGACGATTGCGCTGTTCAAGCAGGCTCGCAGGCTGGCTGCGGAGATGGGAGTTGATCTTGCCGAGGCTGCGACGGGTGGTGGTTCCGATGGGAACTTTACCGCTGGGATTGGTGTGCCGACTCTGGATGGAATGGGCGGTGTGGGTGCGGGCGCTCATGCTGACCATGAGCATGTGGTGGCGAAGCACCTGGTGGAGCGGACGGCGCTGCTGGCGGGGATGATTGCGTATCCCGCTCATCCGCGATAAAGCTGCGTATGAACGGGGCACCCAACGATCAGAGCTGAGACAAAAGGGCGACAGTGGCGGCGATGGGGAGGCCCATCACGTTGAAGTAGTCGCCTTCGATGCGGTGGACCCAGCGGGAGGCGTAGCCCTGAATGCCGTAGGCGCCAGCCTTGTCGAGCGAGTCGCCGGTGGCTAGGTAGAGGGCGAGGTCAGCTTCAGGGATTGGCGTGAAGAAGACGCTGGTGGTTTCGAGGTGCTGTAACTGTTTGCTGGCCGAGACGACAGCTACGCCGGTGTGGACCTGGTGAGTTTGGCCGGAGAGCGCGCGGAGCATGCGTTCGGCGTCGACGATGTCCGTGGGTTTGTTGAGGACGCTGCCGTGAAGGACGACCGTGGTGTCTGCTCCGATGACCGTTGCGTGAGGGTGCTTTGCGTAGAGTGTGCGGGCCTTTTCGAGGGCTAGGCGCTGCACGTAGGCTGCGGGGTCTTCGCCGGGGAGACGCGTTTCGTCGATGTCGGCGGGCAGGATGTCGAAGGTGAAGCCTGCCTGTGTGAGCAGCTCTCTGCGGCGTGGCGACTGTGAGGCGAGGATGAGGCGCGTGGTCTGCATCCTACTTCAGGCTCTCGACGGTGATGTGAGCTTCCATAGTGTGAGCCTGCGAAGGTGCGAGCTGGATGTTGTTCTCCGCAGCGTTGACGGTCTCGATGCAGGTCATCGAGCGCCAGTTGTCGGGGGTCATGTCGGCCATCTTTGCGCTGAGTGTCGACCACGGGTTCCAGACGACGCTGGAGTTGGAGTTCGACTTGGCGACGATGATGCGGCGTTTGAAGCCGGGGTCGTCGAGTGTGACCGTGGTTGCGGTGTTGAGGTAGAGACGGTCGGTCTGATTGGTGAGGTGCAGTGTTGGTTCGAGCTGCGTTTTGATCTGGAAGTTGTCGGTCTTGTCGATGAACTCGGTGTTGGCGAGGCCGTTGATTGCGATGGCTGCTGCGTCGCTCACGGTGAAGTAGGTGTGCAGAGCCTCTTCGAAGCGCATAGGTGCGGTGCCCTGATTGGCGACGGTGAGCTTCATGCCGAGTTCGCGGCCGAGTGTGAGCTCGAATGCGAGCTGGAAGGCGTCATAGCCGAGAGCGCGGCTGGCCTCGTTGGGGCCGAGCGTGAAGGTGAGGTGCATGTCGTCGCCGGCGAGGGCGGCGAAGGCGAGCGTCCAGGGCGAGGTGCGGGCGAAACCGTGCGCGGGGCCGTCGGTGCGTGGGCTTTCAGGTGTCGAGGTGCGGGGACCGAACCACGGGAAGATGATGGGCACGCCGCCGCGAATGGCTTTGCCTTCGGCGAGCGGAGTGCGTTCGCTGAGGAAGAGTACGGGCTTCTGGTCTGTGGGCTGCCACGCGGTGAGGTGTGCGCCGTGTAGATAGATCTCGGCGGTGCAGGCTGGCGTGGTGATGTCCGCGCGGATGAGGCCGGTGTCGGACGCAGAGAAGCTGAGTGCGCCGGGAATGGCGAAGTTGTTGGTTAGAGCCTGAAGGTTCATCCAATTCAGTTTAGTGCAGCTATGCCTCTGGGGTAGAGATGACAACGTTCTACCTGCTGGGGAGAAACGGCTTCAGGTGAGCTTGAGCTCGGCGACGTTGCGCTGGCCGGTGGGGCAGATCTTCAGCAGCGGACAGTTGTCGCACTTGGGCTCGGCGAAGGTGCAGAGCGTTTGTGCGTGCAGCTTGACGAGGGAGTGGTGCTCGTCGAGCATCTCTGCGTCCCAGGTTTCGGGGACGAGGCGCATGAGGCGCTCTTCGGTCGTTGCGGCGTCGGCGCGAGGGACGATGCAGAGGCGTTGCGCCACGCGGAGATGATGGCTGTCGACGCAGAGCGCGCGGCGACGAAGCGTGGAGAAGTTGACGACAGCGGCGCTGGTCTTGGGGCCTACGCCAGGGAACTGCTCGAGCCAGCTACGGATCTTCTCGGTGCGGTACTTGGCGAGGAAGTCGAGGGTGAGCGAACCGTAGCGCTCGGAGATGCCTTGCAGCGTGGTCTTGAGTTGCGGCGCCTTCTGCTCCGGAAAGGTGACGATGCCGATGGCGCGTTCGATCTCGGCGACCGAGGCGTCGCGAACGGGCTCCCAGTTTCCGGGACCGGAGTTGAAGGCACGCTCAAGATCGCGCATGACCTGATGTGAGACTGGAGTCTTGGTACGTGAGCTCAGCAGCGAGTAGATGAGCTGCGTGAGCGGATCCCAAGGCTCGCGTTGCGCTGGCTTGCCGTAGTAACCGAGCAGCAGACGATGAATATGCGGCAGCTTGTCGGCCTGCTCGGGTGTGAGCGGGCGTCGTGTCGCTTCGAGATCGGCTGGATCGGTGAAGAGCTCAGGCGTCATGTTCAGTACAGATTAGATGTTTCGGGTGATGCCGAGTTGCCGTCCTTCGTGGGAGGCGAGGCCCCAGGCCATGCGCGGAGTGTTGTGCGCGAGGCCGATGCGGCCATCAGGGCCAAGCAGGATGATGCCTCCGTGGCCGCCGAGACGGGTGTGAAGGTATTCGATGGCGGCGGTTGCGGCGTCCTGCGGGTTGTGGCCGGCGGCGACGCGGTCGACGGCCCATTTGCCGAGGACGAGCTTCATGATGGGTTCTCCCCAGCCGGTGAGCGATACGGCTGCGGAGAGGTTGTCGGCGTAGCAGCCGCAGCCGATGAGGGAGCTGTCGCCAACGCGGCCGGGAGCTTTGGATAGCGTTCCTCCGGTGGAGGTTCCGGCTGCGAGGTTGCCGTTTGCGTCGATGGCCACTGCGCCGACAGTGTCATGAGAGTGCTCGGTGGGCGAGCCGCTGAAGGTTGTGTCTGGATGGCCTGCTGCTTCTGCGCGCTGGAAGGCCATCAGGCGGTCGCGTTCGCGGGGAACGATGAGCTCGGTGTTGTCGATGAGATCCATGCCGTTCTGGCGTGCGAAGCGTTCTGCGCCGGTGCCGACGAAGTAGACGTGCGGGCTCTTGTCGAGCACGAGGCGCGCGGCCTGAATGGGGTTGCGCAGGCGCTCGACGCAGGCGACGCCGCCGGAGCGGAGGTTGGCGCCGTTCATCAGCAAGGCGTCCAGCTGCACGCGACCGTCGCGGGTGAGGAAGGAGCCGCGACCAGCGTCGAAGGTGTCATCGTCTTCCATCACGGTGATGGCGGCTTCGACTGCGTCGACCGAAGAGCCGCCGCGTGAGAGCGCGGACCAACCAGCTTCGAGCGCTGCGGCGATGCCGTTTTCGTGGGCGGCGATGGCGTCGTCGGGCATGGCCCAGGCGCCGCCGTGGATCAGGAGGATCGGCTTCATGCGGGCTACTGCGAGGCGATCTCGAGCTTGCGTCGCTCGGTTTCGAGGTAGGTGTAGCGCATGCGGTGGATAACGGTGAGCGTGGACATGATGGCGAGAACCCAGAGCGCGGGCGCCATCGCTCCCCATCGCTCGAAGAGTGCGCCGAGGATGACGAGCACGATGCGTTCTGGACGCTCCATGAAGCCGACCTTGCAGGAGCCGATGAGGGCTTCGGCGCGAGCGCGAGTGTAGCTGACCATCAGGCTCGCGGTCATGACGAAGGCCACGAGGAAGACGTAGAAGTAGCGGTTGCCGCGGGCGTAGAAGACCAGCAGGCCGAAGAAGAGTGCGACGTCGGAGTAACGGTCGAGCACCGAGTCGAAGAAGGCTCCGAAGACCGAGACTTGATTGGTCTGGCGAGCAACGCGACCATCGACCATGTCGAAGAGGCCTGCGCCGATGATGACCAGGCCAGCGTAGAGGAACATCCGCACGTAGTTCTCAGCGCGCGCGTAGCCGAAGAAGAAGGCTGCGACGACGTTGATAAGAAGGCCGACGAATGTGAGTGTGTTCGGCGAGATGCGCGAGAGCGCGAGGCCGTTGACGATCTTTTGCAGCAGCCAGCCGCTGCCCTTACCGAAAGCGCTTGTCCAGGTCATTTGTCCACCTTCAAGTCTATCGCGGATGGACAGAGTAGGTTAGTGCGGGGGCAGTTTCGGCGCTTCGGAACGGGTGAAGACGTAGTTGTGGCGAAAGGCGAAGGGAATATCCGAGGTAGGACGAACCTCTTCGGTCCAGGTGAGCAGGTTGCGGCGAATGCCGATGGTGATGCGGCATTCGGCTGGGCGGTCATTGTCGATGGTTGGGCCGAGGAGCGTGATGTCGCCGCGACCGCTGCGGAGTGCGTTGTATCCATCGGCCTTGTAGACCTCGACGCGACCCTTGTCGTTGGTGATGGCGAGCGTCGAAGCGGCGACGTCGAAGCTGATGGTGAGCGTTTCGTCGACGACCTTTGTTGGGCCATCGTCGTAGATGTAGTGGAAGGTGAGCTTGTCGGCGGCCGACGTGACGGTGAGCCAGGTTGGCCGCTTGACGCGCTTCGCAGAGGTCGCCGGCTCGCTGTAGTCGCGGTATTCGAGCACGCCGATCCAGCTGCCGGTGATTGCCTGCTGGAGTTCGGCGCCGGTTTGCTGGGCCATCGCGATGGCGGTGGTCTGAGCCGGCAGAGCCGACGAGACGAGGACAGCCGCAAGTAGAGGCAGTTGGAGGATCAGGGAGCGCATGGCTGAGTTACGGCCATGGTATGACAGCGGTTCCGCCGATTCGTACCGGTGTTGATGCTACTTCTCGGCAGGAACCGGATCGTGGATGGTGTAAAGCTTCAGGATCTCGAGCTCGCGTTTGCCGTTGGGTGTGACGACCGTTGCGGTGTCGCCAACCTCTTTGCCGAGGAGGGCGCGGCCGATGGGCGAGGTAGTGGAGATGAGGCCCTTGGCGACATCGGACTCTTCGCTTGTGACGAGCTTGTAGGTGATCTGCTCATCCTTGGTGGAGTCAAAGACCACGATGGTGGAGCCAAAGCCGGTCCTGTCGCGGGGAATGTTCTCGAGGTTCACCATCGCGAGTTCGCCCATGCGCTTCTTCAGCTGGCCGAGGCGCGCGTTGACGAAGACCTGGCGCTGTTTGGCCATGTGGTATTCGGCGTTCTCGCTGAGGTCGCCGAGCGCGACGGCGCGCTTGATCTCGGCGGGAAGCTCGGTGGTGAGTTCGTATTCAAGAGCTTTGATCTGCTCTTCGAGGGCTTTTTTGATATCTTCCATGGGCAATGTCCATTATACGGGTGCGGGGGGTACCCCCTCCCTTTGCTTTTGATGCTGATCGTGGAATCAGTCACTTAGCGGGGTATCCAGGGGGTAAGTGATGATTCTGCGCGGGTTGCGGGGATGATATTGCAAATAAAAGGGTTAGAGTGGTTTAAGGCTTTCCCGCAAAGAGCGCCAAGTGAGCGAAGGTTCGCCACGGGCGCGTTGCCTGTACTAACTGTTACTGCCGGGTTCGGTTTCAGGCGTCCGGTTTCGAGTTTTTCTGTGCCCCTCACTCAAGTATAGGAGTTTCGGAGGCAGAATGTGTTTTTGTTTCAGGGGGTTTTAGTGGCTTAGATTGTGCGGGTTACCGGCGAAGACCAGGGCGTCGGGGGTTGACATGCGTGGTGGTCGAGGCAGATCTGCAGGTCTCTCCACTACGCGGGACGATAGAGCTGTCCTGCTCCGGTCGAGATGACACATCTTTGGGGAGGGATAGGAGATTCAAGAACAGCCATCCGACTCCATATGAGTTCGCTTAATTCTGGTCGGGATCGGGGAGCAGGGTGGGGCCGTCCTTGGCGAGATAGCTTTCGAGGATGAGGACGGCGGCGACCTGGTCGATAAGGTTCTGGCGGTCGATGCGGGAGGCGTGGCCGTTGGAGCGGGCGAGGCGGCCGGATTCGTCGAGCAGGGCATGGGCCTCACGGGTGGTGAGGCGCTCGTCGAGGAGGTGGTGCTGCAGCGTAGGGTGCGCTTCGCGGAGGGCTGCGGCGAAGGCCTGCGTTTTGGCGGCCTGCGGGCTGACGGAGCCGTCAGCGTGGAGCGGGTTGCCGATGACGAGGACCTCGACCTTGTGCTGGCGGATGAAGCGGGCGATGGATTTGAGGTCTGCGCGGAGCGAGGTGCGGTGCAGGGTGAAGAGCGGACGCGCGGTGAGGCCGAGCTCGTCGGTGATGGCGAGGCCGATGCGTTTGTCGCCGACGTCTAAAGCGAGAGTGCGAAGGTGGTTGCGTGAGTCAGACACAGCTGCCAGTGTACGGCGGACTAAAATCACGAGGGCAGATGTTGCGTGATGTGAGGGGGTTTTTGTGCGGGTTTTGAAGTGGATGTGTTTTCTGGCGCTGGTGGTCGCGGGGGTGGCGGCGTTCTATCTGCTGGCGCCGTTTGGGCCTGCGCAGGAGACGTTTGTCGATATCGCTCCGGGGGCCGGGACCGCTGGGATTGCGGCGCAGCTGGAGAAGGCGGGCATCGTGCGAAGCCGGTATGTCTTCGATGCGGTGCGGCTGGCGAAGGAGTTCAGCGGGCACGGTGGGACGCTGAAGGCTGGCGAGTACAAGTTCGATCAGCCGTCGTCGGTGCTGGGGGTATATGACCGCATACGGCGCGGCGACGTGTACACGATCGCGCTGGTGGTGCCGGAGGGCTACAACCTCTTCGACATTGCGAGTGCGGTGCAGGCGGCGGGGCTGGGGTCGCGGGATGAGTTTTTGAAGGCGGCGAGGCTGAATGTGGACCTGATTCAGCAGTGGAGCCCGCATGCGGCGTCGCTGGAGGGATATCTGTTTCCTGATACGTACAAGTTCGACCGTCATACGACTCCCGGCGTGATGCTGGCGACGATGGTGCATCGGTTTGGGCAGGAGGCGCAGCGGCTTGGACTGAGCGGCACAGATGTGTCGCGGACGGTGACGGTAGCTTCACTGGTGGAGAAGGAGGTGCGCTTTGACGACGAGCGTGCCGAGGTAGCGAGCGTCTTTGAGAACCGGCTGGCGGCAGGGATGCCGCTGCAGACGGATCCGGCGGTGATCTATGCGTCGCTGCTGCGGGGGACGTGGACGGGGGTGATCCACGAGAGTGAGTTGCACTCGGACTCGGCGTACAACACGTATACGCATAAGGGCTTACCGCCGGGGCCGATCTGCAATCCAGGGTTGGCGGCGTTCAAGGCGGCGATGCACCCGGCGCAGACGGATTACCTTTACTTTGTGGCCGATGCAGGGGGACGGACGCGGTTTGCGAAGAGCCTGGGTGAGCATAATGCGAACGTGGCGGCGTATCGAGCTAGCATAATTTCAGCTAAATAATTATCGCCTATGCTGAATAATTGCAATCGTAATAACACTCATTAGTATTATTGCGGGAGTAGCAGTAAATTATTTATTACGTAATAGATATATTTTATGCTGTAATAGCGCGTATTGATTATGGAGTCTTCCTCGCAATTATTTGGCCGAATTCTTCGAGAACGCCGCATTCAACTAGGCATGACCCAGATGCAGGTTGCGGAACTGACCGGCAAAAGGCAGTCCCAGATTGTCCGGTTGGAGCGGGGGCTTGCTGATCCGCGCCTGTCGAGTCTGGTGGAAATTTCCAATGGTCTGGGGATGGAGATTGTGGCGGTTCCTACGCGATTGGTGCCTGCCGTTCGACGCTTGATGAAGGAGCAGGATGGGGTTCCTGCGACGCGATCCAGGTTAGTGGGCAACGACCCCGAGGATGCTGAGGAACCCTCCGATGAGTTCTAGGCGATCTCTTTCGAACCTTTCCGTATGGCTTGGTACAACGCTAGTCGGCTCTCTGGTCGAGCTGTCGAACGATAGAAGTGTCTTCGAGTTTGATGAGGAGTATGCGGCCAACTCCGACAGGCCAGTATTGAGCCAGTCTTTCTTTGAGGCAGATGGGAGTCTGGATCTGGAGCCGGTGGAGAAGCAGATGAAGCTTTCTCCCTTCTTTTCAAACCTGTTGCCGGAAGGAGCGTTGCGAAAGTATGTTGCGGAAAGGGCCGAGGTGAAGGCTGTCCGCGATCTTCCTCTCCTGCGGCTGCTGGGAGATGACCTGCCGGGGGCGGTTGTGGTCAGGCCGGAGGAGGATGGTCCTCTGATCGAGGAAATGGAAGAGGCCGTGAGTACGACACAGCCAGTACGGGATGTTGAGCCGTTGCGGTTTTCTCTGGCGGGTGTGCAGATGAAGCTGTCTGCAGCTGGAACGCCGGAGAAGGGCCTCACCATTCCAGCAGAAGGCAGGGGTGGGCACTGGATTTTGAAGCTGCCTTCGGCGATGTATCCGTATGTGCCGGAGAATGAGCACTCGATGATGCGGTTTGCGCGGGAGGTTGGGATCGAGGTGGCAGAGACGGGCCTTGTTCCTGTCGAGGAGATAGGCCGCTTGCCAAGGGGGTTCCTGAGGCATGGTGAGAATGCGCTGTGGGTGAAGAGGTTTGACCGCACGGACGAAGGTACACGCATCCACATGGAGGACTTCAACCAGGTGTATGCGCAGATGCCCGATGCGAAGTACCGGAACTACAGCTATGGGAATATGGCGGAGGATCTTGCCCGGATCGCCGGTGTGGAGGATGTGCGGGAGTTTGTGCGGAGGCTGGTGTTCAGTGCAGCGATAGGGAACGCCGACATGCACCTGAAGAACTGGACGCTGATCTATCCGGATGGGCGGACGCCGAAGCTGTCGCCGGCGTATGACTTTGTTTCGACGATTGCGTATCTCGACGACTTTGGGATGGCGCTTTCGGTGTCCAAAGAGAAGGACGTGCGGAAGTTCGATGAGGACCTGCTGCGGCGCTTTGCGGCACGGGTTCCGGTACCCGAAAAGGTGATCTTCGATGCGGCGCTGGAGACGGCGGAGAAGATCGTGCGGGTATGGCCGTCGCTTCAGGGAGATCTGACGATGGAGGGTAAGGCGGTTGGGCTGGTAAGTGAGCGGATCCGAGCGTTTCCGCTAACGGGGCGGCTGTTGGCGTAGTAGAGAGTCAGGAAACACTTGTGGTATCCGGTGGTTGGCCCCTAGCCCTTGGGTGTGCGTTGTGGAGTTCAGGGAGCGCCAGAGGGTATGTTCTTGCCGGGGAGAACATAAGGCGAAACTGTGAAGGTAACACTTACCCAAGATGCAGCTAAATCATTGTAAAAAATTGATTTATGGGGTTTTGAGGGGTCGGCAAAATTGCTGTTGACAGGGTAGGAGCCCGGGTCTATAAACAGCCCACTTTGCAGGAGAGCGACTGAGAGAGACTCCTTCCGGGTCTTGAAGGGTTGCTTGATTGGCGAGGTAAATGTGTTGCGGGGCCCGACGATTTACCAGGTGTCGGCCCGGCTTCAAAGCGACAGAGACAGGCATTCGGACGGCGGCCATGCGGCGGAGATCGCGGGCACCGGCGGAGTGACCCTATAGCACCTGAACGAGCCCATCCGACCGTTGAAAAAGACCGAGGCTCGTTGGGGAGTTGTACTTGGAGAGACGACGATGAAGGGCTTGCAAGTCGAATTGAAGATCTGTGAAGGATGCGGAGTGCTATGGATGCGCGCCGTTAGCGAGGGAAGCTACTGCCGCGGTTGTGCAAGGTGGATGTCGGAGTGTCCTGCACCGCGCGTGGGACGGCGGGTGGGACGGAAGCCAAAGGCGATCCGGACTGTGGTGTGTGCGGGAGGTGTTCGATGAACAAGGGACGGGTTGTTACAAATGCCGCTGGGTTGTTTTTGCTGAAGAAGCCGGTGCAACGGGCAGAGGCCCAGGAGAGATTGCGAGAGGGAAGTACGGGCCGGATGGTAGAGATTCGGCCTGTGCAGACGAGGCTGGAGCGGGTTTGGGCGGTGGCGGCGGTGGATGTGCCGCCGGCTCGTGAGCCGGAAGCCGAGCCTAAGCCGGCGGTGGAGCTGGCGTTCTACCGCAAGTACACGGAGGCGCTGCTGCGGCGGTATCTGCGGCTCTCGATGCAGGCGGGAAGGGTGCCTTCTCTGCTGAGCCGGGAGATGTTTCGCGGGAACGTGACGCACTACAAGGTGCGTGGGTTCGAGGAGGTGGTGATCTTCTGCCACGACGTCGAACAGCGGCTGGCGCGGCTGAACGATACCGAGCAACAGCTGATCAAGCGGCTGGTGCTGCAGGAGTACACCCAGGGCGAGGCTGCCTGCATGATGGGGATGAGCCTCACCAACCTGCTGCAACGGTATGCGCAGACACTCGACCGGCTGACGGGGATGCTGCTGGAGGCCGGGATATTGAACCCGCTGGGGCAGTGAATCGGCTAAGGTGCTGATTGCTGTCAAGAGGGGCGAGGCTTTGGCAGCTCGGCAAGTCTATGATTGGAAGGTACTTGTGAGTCAAAAGATAAAAACACATTCATTAAGTCCAAACTGATATTCTGAAGAAGTAGAGGAAATACGGGAGACTCCACGGGGTCTCCCTCTCTGTTTGTGCGGTGGGTACGCTCGCGCTTTCGGCTCTCCCACCCCGGCGGACAGAAAACGTCCGCTGGAGACCCCGGCTCTTGCTACGGGAAAAGCGTTAACGCAGAGGGCGCAGAGGAAGACAAGCAGCAAAACCAGCTATGTACCGACCGATACGTAAGTGTTGGGTGTTGGTGGGTTGCAGGTGTTGAGTCCGTTGGCAAAGTGCGATTGTATGAATCGAACGAGGGACTTGGAGAGTCGATATACTTAGGAAATTGTCTGAATGCTGAAATGTTGTGCGATGTCGATGATGTTGTTGGGACTGACGGCCGGAACGACCGGCTGTTTTTCGACGACGCGTATGGTGCAGAGGACACAGGCTCCGGATGTGTACCGGAGCGCGTCCGTGGAGACGCTGGAGAAGATCCTTTCGGACCGCGACGATGCGATGAAGACGCTGAACCTGCAGGTGCTGGTGACGGCGAGCGTCGGTGGATCGAAGGAAGGCAAGGTCACGGAGTACACCTCGTTCAAGGGGTATATTTTCATCCAGAAACCGTCAGATGTGCGGGTGATTCTGCAGCTGCCGGTGATTGGATCTCGCGCGCTGGATGTGGTGGGCAATGCGGACACCTTCACGCTGGTCCATGCGACGGCGGGCCATGGCGATGTGTGGATGACGGGGTCGAATGTGGTGAAGACGCCGTCGAAGAATGGGGTAGAGAACCTGCGGCCGCCGGTGTTTCTGGACTCGCTGCTGGTGCCGGGCGTGAAGGACAATGAGTATGTTTCGCTGGAGGAGTCGACGCGGGTGCTGGAGCCGCCAACCAAGCACCAGCCAGCGATCGAAGAGCCGGACTACGACTTGAGGATCTCGAAGACGGTGACGGACCACATTCTTCAGCCGGTGCGCATTGTGCACATCAGCCGCGTGAATATGCTGCCGTTTCAGCAGGACATCTACGACGACCATGGCCAGATTGTGACGCAGGCCACATACGAGGCGTACCAGGCGTATGGGACGGAGCAGTTTCCGACGTTGATCACGATCAAGCGGCCGCTGGATGAGTACACGCTGAAGATCAACGTGACGAAGCTGACGCTGAACCAGCCGTTCGACAGCGATCAGTTTGAATTGAAGATTCCGGATACCGCGACGGTGAAGAAGATGGAATGAGGCAGAGAGTAGAAGAGAGGCGACCTTTGGGTCGCCTTTTTGTTGCTAGGCCAGGCCGGCGCGCTGGGTGTGGGCGGCGATGTGGGTGTTGATCTCCAGGGCGAGTGCGAGCGCGGCGCGGGCGGCTTCGCCGGAGACGCGTGGCGTGGTGCGGTGCTGCACGGCCTGGAGGAAGTCTTCTATTTCGAGGCGCAGGGGTTCGCCTTTGGGGATGTCGGCCTTGGTGAGGGAGAAGCCGGCGGTTGGGTGAGCCGTCGTTTCTATGTCAGACGAGGCTTCGCGTGATGTTGCCGACGCTTGTGCGAAGAACTGTGCGGCGAGCTGTGGGTTGTCGGCGACGGCGGCGAGGCCTGCGACGAGGCGCGGGTCTACGTCGATGGAGAGCAGCTCCTGGCGGGCGAAGTCGAGCGAGAGGTACTGGTGCGGCTGGAAGAGCCGGAGCTTGCGGACCTGCTCGGTGGAGATGCGGCTGGCGGTGAAGTTGGCGACGCAGCCGGATTCGAACTCGACGCGGACGTTGGCGATGTCGGCCTTGCGGGAGAGGATGGGGATGCCGACGGCACGGACCTCACGCACGGGGGAGTTGGTGAGCGAGAGGACGATGTCGAGGTCGTGGATCATGAGGTCGAGGACGACGTCGACGTCGAGAGAGCGCGGGGTGAAGATGCTGAGGCGGTGGGCCTCAAAGAACATGGGCTTGTTGAGCACTGCGAGCGTGGCGGTGACGGCGGGGTTGAAGCGTTCTAAATGGCCGACGGCGATGACGCGGCTGTGCTTTTCTGCTAGCGCAAGTAGAGAGTCAGCTTCTGCGAGCGTGGCGGCGAAGGGCTTTTCAATGAGGACATCGACGCCGGAGAGCAGGAGCAACTCTGCGACGGCGGCGTGGTGGATGGTGGGGACGCAGACGGATGCGGCGTCGAGATCGAGTGCGGTGCAGAGGAGATCGTCGACGGTGGCGAAGGCGGGAATGCTGTACTGCTCGGCGAAGGCGAGGCGGCGCTGCTCGTCGGCGTCGACGACGGCGGAGAGCTGGACGAGGCCGGGGTGGGCCAGTTCCAGCTCGCGATAGACGCGAAGGTGATTGCGCCCGAAGGCGCCGGCGCCTATGACGGCGACGCGCAGAGCGGCCATGCTACTTGCCTTTGGAGGGTGTGGGGGCTTCGACGGCCTCGCGGCAGCGCGCGTAGAGGTCGAAGATCTGCGCGACCTGGTCTTCGGTCTTCGCGGTGGAAGGAACGCCAAAGCCGGGAGTCGAGGCTGCGGACTTGCTGCCGAGGTTGGCGTGTGTGGCGACGAACTTGAGGAGGTCGAGAGCGATGTCTTCGGAGCGACGCGTAGCGGTGGTGCTGTTGGAGTCCATGGGTGCCTTTCGGGTGTGCGCTTCTTCAAGGTGCACATGGAGATGGTAGCAGGACGACGACAGGATTTTTAGAGGTGCCCGGATACGGGAGGAGAGAGCAATCGTGATGAATATCTTCAGTGATGTCGTGAAGGGTTTTGAGTGGCTGGGCAAGAAGATTACCGGTGCGGCCGGTGAGATTGGCAAGGTGATCTCCATCACCACGGATGTGGAGGCGGATGCGAAGACGCTGCTGCCGGAGGTGGTGACGGTGATGGGCGACGTCGGTGCGCTGACGGGTGCGATTGTGAAGGACGGTGGGGCTGCGTTTACTGAGCTGCGGGCTTTGAGTGAGGCCGTGCTCGCGGCGTATGCGGCGAAGGGAATGGACTTTGCCGACGATGCGGCTGTGTTGGCGGCGCTGAAGAGCTTTGGCGAGGCGGTGTCGGCGCATGGGAGCTGGCTGGATGTGATCTCGAGCGGCGAGACGCTGGCGACGGACTTCGACAAGCTGGGCGCTTCGGCGAGTGCCGCGCTGAAGAAGCTGGAGGTTGACGCTTAGCCGTTGTGCGGCGGGCTGGAAGGGATAGGGAAGGTTCAGGATGACGAGTTTGAAGGCAGGAGGAGCGATGAGTGGAGCAAGTCGAGGTATGACGCTGGTGTTTTATCTGCTGGCGTTGGTGACCGGCTACAGTGTGCCGGGGATGGCGCAGGCACCGTTGCCGACAATCGATGAACGTGGCATAGGAAAAGGCTCTCTCGCAACGGCGGGGAGCCTTTTTGCCTGAGGGAAGACAGTGCAGGGGGTGAGAGTGGATGCGTTTGAGTCGTTAGTAGAGTCAGGCAGATTGATGGAGGAGAAGCCGGGGCAGACAGTGGCCACCGCGGAAGAGCTGTTGCGGATCAGGCACCGTAATGGTGGCACCGTGCCACTGATCGCGAATGCCGCGCAACGCAGCTTTGAGCAACGCAGAGGGCGTCAGAACATCGTTCTGAAGGCCAGGCAGATGGGTATCACGACGTGGATTGCGGCGCGCTTCTTTCTGAAGACGATCACGCGGCCTGGCACAGTGACTCTGCAGGTTGCGCATACGCGGTCGGCGGCAGAGTCGATCTTTCGGATTGTGCAGCGGATGTGGGAGGAGCTTCCCCCAGAACTGCGCAATGGGCCACTGCGCCGCAGCCGCGCGAATGTGGGGCAGATGCTGTTTCCACGATTGGACAGTGAGTTCCGGATTGCGAGCGCATTTGACGAGGGTGTTGGACGAGGGTTGACGCTGCAGAACCTGCACTGCAGCGAGGTGAGCCGCTGGCCGGGGAACGCGGGTGAGGTCCTTGCGGGACTGAGGGCTGCGTTAGCTGTCGACGGTGAACTGGTTTTGGAGAGCACGCCGAACGGGGCGCAAGGGGCGTTCTATGACGAGTGGTGCGAGGGTTCGGATGTCCCGCGATTTGAAGGCGGCCTGGTGCGTCACTTTTTCCCCTGGTGGCTGGAGCCTGCGTATCGTGGGCCGGCGGTCGAGGCTGCGTTGCTGACGACGGAGGAGTGTGAGCTGGTGGCGCGGCATAGTCTGAGCGCGGAGCAGATTGGATTTCGTCGTGGTCTTGAGCGGAGCTACGGTCAGCTGCGCTCGCAGGAGTTTGTGGAGGATGCGGAGAGCTGCTTCCGCGTGAGCGGCGCGTGCTGCTTCGATGTGGCGGCGGTGGAGCGTCGAGCGAACGATGCGCCTGCGCCGAGGGAGGTGCGGCGGGGAGGTGCTCTGCAGGTGTGGCTGCCGCCGGTTGCTGGCAAGGAGTACGTGGTTGCGGTCGATTCGGCAGGCGGTGGTGCTGAGGGTGATTATGCCGCGGTGCAGCTGCTGGAGGTGCAGACGGGGTTGCAATGTGCGGAGCTGCAGCAGAGGCTTCGTCCAGCGGAGTTGGCGAAGGCCGCCGCTGAACTGGCCTGCGAGTACAACCGTGCCGTAGTTGTGGTGGAGAGGAACAATCATGGCGCGGCGGTGCTGGCGTACCTGGAGACGAATGAGCGGTACAACCGTGTGTGGCGGGACGGCAGAGAGGCTGGCTGGTTGACGACGGCGGCATCGAAGCCGGAGATCATTGCGCGGCTGGGCTCACTGCTGGAGCAGACGCCGGAGAGGTTCATGAGCCGGCGGTTGCTGAGCGAGTGCAGGACGTTTGTTGCGAATGAGCAGGGCAGGAGCGGCGCGGCAGGTGGAGCGCACGATGACCTGGTGATGGCGATGGCGATTGGTCAGGCGGTGCGTGCCAGATTGCTGGAGACGCGGCGACGATGATGCACTGTGCGCCACGCTGCGAGTTGCGATAAGGTTTGGCATGGAGGCGGCTGAGCGTGGCAGTGACGGCGGTGCAGACGATTCGACCGATGCGCGGTGGCGCGCAGAGCCAGCTGATGCTGGGCGGAGATGGCAACCTGTGGGTGGTGAAGTTCAAAAACAATCCGCAGCATCTGCGCGTGCTGGCGAACGAACTGATTGCGACGCGGATCGCGGAGGCGATTGGGCTGACGGTGCCGAGGACGGACGTGGTGGATGTGAGCGAGTGGCTGATCGAGCACTCGCCGGGCATGACGGTGAGCGACCGCGGTGAGCGCGTGCGGTGTGCGCCGGGACTGCAGTTTGGAAGCCAGTTTGTCGGTGGGCTGATGCCGGGGCAGGTGGTGGACTATCTGCCGGAGTCGCAGATGGACGAGGTAAAGAACCTGCATGAGTTTGCGGGGATGCTGATCGTCGACAAGTGGACAGGCAACTGCAACGGACGGCAGGCGGTGTTTGAACGCAGGCCGAGGGAGCGACGGTATCGTGCGGTGTTTATCGACCAGGGATACTGCTTCAACGCGGGCGACTGGAGCTTTCCAGACTCGACACTGCGAGGCGTGTATCCGCGCAACGTGGTGTACTGCGGTGTGACGGGATGGAAGAGCTTTGAGCCCTGGCTGAGCCGCGTGGAGAGTTTTCCGGCGGAGGCGTTGTGGCGGATCGCCGAGGAGGTGCCGCCGGAGTGGTACGGCGGGGATACGCGGCTGATCGAGGCGTTGATGGAGACGATGCTGAAGAGGCGATCGAAGGTGCGAGAGTTGATCACGGCGTTTCGCGACTCCGATAGGGAGCCGTTCCCAAAGTGGGGCACGGTGGAGGGGATGGTCGAGGTTGCGGCTCCGCAGAGGTCACATGCCGGCGGATTTATCATGTAGCGTTGCAAGGATGAACGATGGAGGTCGGGCAGGGTGAGTGCGGTGCAGGAGCACACGACGGGGCTGCACATCGAAGCGTTGCATGCCTTCTGGCAGCAGACGCTGCACGGCGCTTCGTCCGGCGCTATGCTGCCGTGGGACCTGCAGAGCACACTGTTGGCCGGGTTGGGGTTGAACAACCTTGAGGTGCTGCGGTATCTGAATACGGAGCGGCCGTCATACGAAGTGTTTGAGGCGTGGGTCGTTGCGCTGACGGGTGACGGCTCTGCAGAGAGTGAACGCGAAAGGCTGCGGCGAGCGCTGTCGGGCGAGAGGGTTGGCTCGCCGATCGAGTCGTTGGATAGTGTTGAGGGTTTGAGCGAGGCGGAGCTGGCGCAGTGGGATGAGCAGGGGTATGTGATTGTGCGGCAGGCGGTGAGCGCGGAGAGTGCGCAGGCCGCGGAGCTAGCGATCTACGAGCACCTTGGGATGAGTCGCGATGATCCGGATAGCTGGTACTCGGAGGCGCTGGGACACACGATATGGGTGCCGCTGCTGCGGCATCCGGCGATTGTCGCCAACCGGTTTGCGCCGCGCGTGGTGAAGGCGTTTGCGCAGCTGTGGGGACGCGAGGATATGTGGGCGACGGTGGACCAGGCGGGATTGAATCCGCCGGAGCGGCCGGGATGGATGTTTCCGGGACCGAGGCTGCACTGGGACTGCACGCTGGCGCGACCGCACCATATGGAGATTCAGGGCATCCTGTACCTGGCGGAGACTGAGGCGGCGCAGGGTGCATTCTGCTGTGTGCCGGGGTTCCACAAGAAGCTTGGTGAGTGGCTCGATGCGCTGCCTGTGGGCGTCGATGCGCGAGCGGAGGCGCTGCGCACGTTGCAGGCGGAGCCGATCGCGGCGGGGCGCGGTGATCTTGTACTGTGGCACCAGTCGTTGCCGCATGGCAGCAGTCCGAACCGTGCGAGCAGGCCGCGGGTGGTGCAGTATATGTCGATGCGTCCGACGCGTTGGGACTACAACCCGGAGTGGAGGTAGACGTGGCAGAGCGATTGCAGTGTGAGTTCTCCCTGGTGCGGTATGTGCCGGATGTGGTGAAGGGAGAGTTCGCGAACATCGGTGTGCTGTTGCGCGAGCCCGGGCCGCATGGTTCGGTGACGGTGCGGTTTACGCGCGACTGGAGCCGCGTGCGCTGCATCGATCCGGGCGCGGACGTGTCCATGCTGGAGTCGCTGGAGGCGGAGATTGCGCAACGGCTGCGCGGCGGCGTGGAGTTGAAGGTGAACGCCAAGCCGGTGCTGGAGACGCTGGAGGATACGCTCTCTAACAGCGTGCAGTTGACCGAGATGCGCGGAACGCTTGCGGAGAGCGTGCCTGCCGAGATGGAGCAGCTGCTGCGGATGTATGTAGAGCCGCTGAAGAGTGAGAGCGGACGACGCAGGCAGAGTGGACGCGCTGCGATTGTGAGCGAGATGCGGACAGCGTTCGAGCGTGCCGGTGCATGGAGGCTGATGCGGAAGAGGATTGTTGCAGCGCAGTACACGCAGGCGGGCGATCCGCTGAAGATCGACTGCGGATATCGCAATGGGCGGGTGAGGATGTTTCAGGCGGTGTCGCTGGAGAGTGATGTAGAGGGCGCGAAGGGGCTGGCGTACTCTGCCAATGCGTTGCGCGAGGGTGTTGCGCGAGTAGAGGGCGCGGAGCTTGAGCTGACTGCGATTGTGGAGAGGATCTCGATGGTGAGCGAAGAGGAGCAGTACCGGTTCGGGGTGAGCGTGATGGAACGTGAGGCGATCCGGGTGTTGACGGTGGCCGACCTGGAGCGTGTTGCCGAGACGGCGAAGCGAGAGTTGCACCTGTAGGG